>OY970288.1:5807500-6192661 GCA_963716085.1 uncultured Cytophagales bacterium | reverse complement strand
CAGACCTGCCGCCAAGGCCAGCACAGCCGGACTCAGCACGAAGGTGTCCCACTCGATTCGCCGGGTATTTTTCAAGAAAAGAAGGAGCAGCGTCAGCATGTAAAAACTGCTGATGACCAAGAAATTGGTCAGCGAGGGTTTACCTTTCTGCCCGCTCGTACTCAACCACACCAGCCCGGCGAGGATCTCGGTGGCGGTCATGAGGATAAAAATAACTGCCAACAGCAACCAAAGTGGGTAGCTGAATACGGCAAAGGTCAGCATTGGCTGCGCGACGGGAGAAGCAAAAGCCACCAGAGAAGTCACGAGAACTGTTAACCCTATAAAGGAAAAAAGACGGATTCGGATGCCCCAGTCGGGACGGAAAGCGTGGAGGTAGTAGCTGAGTCCGCCGTAAGCGGCTACGGTGATAATAAACAAAAGCCGTGAGCCTTCGCCGAAAACGTTGAGACTTTCCAGCCGACAGGCGGCCAGCAACACAATGAAAAGCACCATGCTGCCTAAGTACCAAAAACGCGGCAGGGCGGTAGCGGCTGCGAGAACCACGCACAAACCGATCAAACCAAACACGCCCAAGGCCAGAACCATGCCTTCGGAAAGCTCCATCGGCGCGGCTCCGAACTGCTCCATCGCCAGATAAGAAGGCACCGTGACGCCGAATTGCCAGCCATCGAGCGGTAGAATGTCCACCACAGTCGGGATTTCGGAGAGTTCGCTCAGCACGTCCCAGTGCACGACGTTTTCGAGCGGGTTCAGAATGTTGGCAATAAAAAGGAGCAGCATCAGGGCCAGGATTCCCAGCACCCAGTAGGCCGTGCGGGCTTCGGCGGTAGGCCAGGAGCGCCAAAAGAGGAGTTGTTTCATAAAGTGCAAAACGCCTTTCCCGAAAATTTTAATACGTATTTCGCAAAAATCGAGCTTTTTTCTAAAAAACATCCAATAAATGAGCAGGAGCACTCTTGGTACTGACCGAATTATCGTCTAATTTTGCGGTCTTGAAAACAAGCCCCTAACCGGACAGGCTATTTTAGCGATGCGAACATGCTCAGGCCAGCCGTAAGTTCATGCAGGGCATTACTTATTTAAAATTTACTAATAGCGTGAGTATCGCACCATTCGGTATGAAAAAAATCGGATTACTATCGCTTATATTGTTTGTGGCCTATCAATCGAAAGCCCAGGAAATCATTGCAGAACGGCCCGCGAAGGCGATCTACCTGGAAGCACTCGGTAGCGGGCTAGGGCTATCGGTAAATTACGATACTCGATTCAAGCCCGGCCTTACGGGTTGGGGAGTGCGCGGCGGAATTGGGGGTCTTAACCTTTCGGCGTCCGACAACACGGGACAAAGTGTCTCAATCGGCATGGTGACCCTGCCGATTCTGGCTAACTATGTGGCAGGAAACAGTATTGCTGCCTTTGAAGCTGGTGCGGGGCTGCTGCCCGCTTATGTCAATGCTAGTGCCAGTGACTTGAATTCTACCAGTGGCATAACATCAGGAGCTGTCAAGGGGCTGTCATTGAGTGGCACGCTCAACGCCGGCCTCCGCCTACAACCCCGCAATAAAGGCGTTCATTTCCGCCTCTACTGGGCTCCCTTGTTCAACAAATCGGGTTTTTATCCCAAGTTTGGAGGACTATCGCTAGGTTACGGCTTCCGCGGATAAAGAATCATTCATTCACAATTTAATCATCGTACCGGCGACCCGGTCACAATCAATCAATAATGGTAAACATAGGCAAGGTTACGCAGGTAATTGGCCCCGTAGTTGACGTATCATTTGAAAACAGCGAGTACATTCCGTCTATTCTGGACGCGATGGAAGTCGTTAAGCCCAACGGCCAGAAAGTCATTCTGGAATGCCAGCAGCACCTTGGCGAGGACCGCGTCCGCACCATCGCGATGGACGGCACCGAGGGCTTGCAGCGCGGCATGGAGGTAAAATCGTTCGGCCAGCCTATTAAAATGCCGATCGGCGAAGCCATCAAGGGCCGCCTCTTCAACGTGGTCGGTGATTCCATCGACGGCTTGCGGGATGTACCCAAAGCCGACGGCATGTCTATCCACCGCCAACCGCCCAAGTTCGAGGACTTGGCGACTTCCACCGAAGTACTTTTCACGGGTATCAAGGTAATCGACCTGTTGGCACCTTACGTGAAGGGTGGCAAGATTGGTCTGTTCGGCGGCGCCGGGGTGGGCAAAACCGTTTTGATTCAGGAATTGATCAACAACATCGCCAAAGCGCACGCCGGACTTTCGGTATTTGCGGGCGTAGGAGAGCGTACCCGCGAAGGCAACGATTTGATGCGCGAAATGATCGAAGCCGGGATTATCAAGTACGGCGACAAATTCAAGCACAGCATGGAAGAAGGCGGCTGGGACATCAGCACGGTCGATTACGACCAATTGAAAGACTCGCAGGCTACCTTTGTATTTGGTCAGATGAACGAGCCTCCCGGAGCACGTGCCCGCGTGGCGCTGTCGGGCTTAACGGTGGCCGAGTACTTCCGCGACGGCGAAGGCGAAGGCCAGGGCCGCGACATCCTTTTCTTTATCGACAACATTTTCCGCTTTACGCAAGCGGGTTCCGAAGTATCGGCCCTCTTGGGAAGGATGCCTTCGGCGGTGGGTTACCAGCCCACGCTGGCTACCGAAATGGGCGCGATGCAGGAGCGCATCACCTCCACCAAGCGCGGTTCCATTACCTCGGTGCAGGCCGTGTACGTCCCCGCCGATGACTTGACCGACCCGGCTCCCGCGACGACTTTCGCCCACCTGGACGCTACCACGACGCTCAGCCGGAAGGTAGCCGAGAAGGGCATTTATCCCGCCGTGGATCCGCTCGACTCCAACTCACGCATCCTCAACGCCGAAACCCTCGGTGCCGCGCACTACGACTGCGCCCAGCGCGTGAAGGGTCTGCTGCAGCGCTATAAGGAATTGCAGGACATCATTGCCATCCTGGGTATGGAAGAGCTTTCCGACGAGGACAAGCTGGTCGTGTCGCGCGCCCGCCGCGTGGAGCGTTTCCTGTCACAGCCCTTCTTCGTGGCCGAGCAGTTCACGGGCCTGAAAGGCGTGTTGGTGGATATCAACGATACCATCAAGGGATTCAACCAAATCATGGACGGGGAGTTCGATCACCTGCCCGAAATGGCGTTCAACCTGGTCGGTACCATCGAAGACGCCACGACCAAAGGTGAGAAGATGATGGCTGACGCCGCGAAATAGGCTGGGCAGCTTTCGGCTTTCGGCTTTCGGCTAAAAATACTTTGTCTCTTTGTCGCTTTGCCCCTTTTCAAAAATGAACTTAGAAATAATAACCCCCGATAAGAAAGTGTTTGCTGGTGAAGCGAATGCTGTGACTTTTCCCGGTACCGAAGGACAGTTTCAAGTCCTCAATAACCACGCGCCGCTCGTGAGTACTTTGGGCGTGGGCGACGTGGTCGTGGAAGCGACTCCTGGCGCTACGAAGCAAACGTACCGCATCGACGGCGGTGTGGTGGAGGTGCTGAAAAACAAGGTGCTGGTACTGGCCGAGGCCATTATCTAGACGGCTGAGCGGCGCACCGCTAGCGGCGTGTTTTTATTCAAACGCGGAGAGCGCAGTCCATCGGGCTGCGCTCTCCGCGTTTTTCGTCTCAGCGTTGCGACGGGACTTCCCGCTTTGCGTTTAATGAGCGGTTTGAATTGAGTCGACGGATCTCTCTCCCACCGCCAGCCGGATGAAATAGCCCGTCAGCAACACAATTGCCACCTGCATCCCATAGTCGAGCACGAACGCGGATGACGCCCAGATATTGGAAGGTGTCAGGTATTTGGGCATATCCAGCCGCCACCAGTAGGAAGGATGAACCACGCACAGCAGATTGAATATCAACAATAAAGTCACCTGACTTCTTTCCCGCCAATCGATCACGAAAAAGACAAGCGGAATCAGGAAGAGAAAAATGTAATTGCTGTACGCACTTTGCTGCACGATCATCATGGTGGCGTAGAGCGCAATCCAGGAGCGAGAGAGCATAACCGAAAAATCGGCGCTGCGCCAGCGCCAGGCGGTCCAACTACCCAAGCCCACGGAAAGAATCAGGCCGACCCAGTTCCAAATCTTTTCCCCTACACCAATCTGATTGAAAAACCACGGGTTTAGTATGGCTGGAATATTGGGTGCCCGCAAAGTTTTGGCCTCATCGAGCGGTTGGGTAAATTCCCAGCCCACCAGCGGGTAGAGGATTGCCAAACTTACCGCCCCTACCAATGCCATCACGACGAGGAAGCGCACCTTCTTTTTTTCCAAAATAAACAAAGGCACAAAAATCAGCACCAGAATGGCCTTCGTCAGCAACAGGCCCAACGCCAGAACCAGGGCATAGACTTCGACGCGGTCCGTGCGCTGCCGCAACAGGTAGGCCAGCACTACGAAAAGCCACATCCACACATCTTCCTGCGCTCCGACCACACACAATACCAGTGAGCCCGGCAATAGGTAGTAGAGCAGGGCTTTGAACAAAAAATCGGCCTTGGAAAGTCTGGATCGGTAAAAATACCAGGAAACCCACAGTGCCAGCGCGTCCATGACGGTCATGCCCAGGACGAGCATGCGCGGATCGTGCCAGAATTTTAGCCAAAGCCCCAGGTAATACGCATACAGCGGCGAGTAAGGCGACCAGAAATCGCGGTACACGACCTGGCCCATCGAGGCTTTGCTGCCTTCGTCCCAGAAACCGTTTACGTCGGAGGTGGGCGCGAAACCCGCCAAGAGGTAAACCACTACGAAGGGTAGCAAACGGAAGAGCAGCCAACCCATGGCCAGCCAAAGCGAAGTTTTTTTATCGGTAAAAAAACCTAGTAATAAATCTTTTTTCCACAAAACCACCCCAACCGCGAGGAGAAGCACAATGCTCAGAATGGTCTTGACCAGGACGATATTCATGCGGTGGCAGGAGAGTTTGGAAGTACCAAATGGCGGTAAGCCTGCCGCAATACCCAGAAGAAACAGGCGACATTGAGTAACTGCAGCGTGTACTCGAACAGATAAACGGGATTGCCCAGCATCCCGAAATTGACGTAGGAAGGCTGCTCATTGTAGACGTACACAAACGGTTGCACGACCGTCAGCCAGCTCAGAGCCAACAGGACGGCGACATGCCAACGGTTCCTGACGTCGATCAACTCGAAAACCACCGTCACCAAAAAGGCGATCAGGTAGGCTCCCGGTGCGCTGGCCTGGAAGATCATCATGCAGACGAAGGTCGCGACAAACAATGCGGGCAGCGTTTCGGCCACGGGACGGTGGCGACTACGGTAAGCCAGATAAGACGGAATCAGAATCGTGAATACCAGCCCGAACCAGTTCAGTAGCGGCGAGTTTTTCTCGTTGATCGTCACAAAAAGCTCCACGACGGGCCGCATGATCGAGAACAAGTTTGGCGTCATCAACTGCTCGGTGTGCTGGATCGGCATGAGGAACAGATCGCCGATTTGCCAGTACAAGAAAGCCAGCACGGGAAGCCCAATGGCTGCCATCGTCAGCAGCAGTTTGACGGGCTTCTTGACAACAATCAAAAGGGAAAACAGCAGAAAAATGAACGTGACCTTGATCGTGAGCAGCGCAAGTGCGAAAATGACCCCGACGCCCACTTCGTATTCCCGCGGATGTCGCCGTACGTGCCGCCACATGAGCAGAGCCGCGCCCCAGAACCACACTTCTTCCTGACCGTCCACCAGAATGTACATGAAGGCGGCGGGCAGCAGCCAGTATAGGTAGGTTAGTTGCAGCGCATTGGCTTTTTCGGGCTTGTAGGTGCGATACGTCAACCACAGAATCAGCGTTTCCATGACGACCATCAGCAAGACGATCGCCCGCGAATTATGCCAGAGCCACAGCGGCAGACTGATGATGTAAGCGAACAGCGGCGCGTGGTACGACCAGAAATCCCGGTAAACAAAGCCCCCCAGCTTGGCGGCCTCGGCTTTATAATAAAAAAACGGCACATCGCCGCGCGGATCTTCGCCGATGATCAGAAAAATGCCAATCCAAGGCAGCAGCCGGAACATTATAAACCCCGCACTAAATGCCAGGCTATCCTTGTCACGCTGCCATTTGGCGAAAAGATCCGGTTTGCTGACTACCAACACGATAGCAATCGTCAGAAGCAGGCTTAGGATGAGTTTTACGTAGAATACGGTCAGTATCGGCATAGACTATTGTAAATATTCAGGCAGACGGGAATTGTGGTAGCGAAAGGCTGCGAGCCAGACGAAATACCCCGTCAACAGCACGATGGACGTCTGCATTCCGTAGTCGAATAGGAATGGGGGCGACGCCCAAATGTCCGAAGGATTAAGATACTTAGGCATGTCCAGTCGCCACCAGAAGGAGGGGTGAACCACGCACAACAAGTTGAAGACCAGCAGAAAAACCACTTGTTTATTATCCCGCCAGTCGATTACGTAAAAGACTAGCGGCAGTGAAAAGAGAAAAATATAATTGCTGTAAGCGCTTTGCTGCACGGCCATCATGGTGGCGTAAGTAACCACAAACACTCGGCTGACAGCTTGACGGAACTCTACATTACGAAGACGCCAGGCCGTCAGGCAACTTACCCCCACCGTGACCAGCAGCCCCACCCAGTTCCAGAATCCTTGCCCGACGCCAATGGTATCGAAAAACCAGGGATTGATGACCGATAGTATATTAGGAGCCCGCAAGGTGTCGGCTTCGCCCAAAGGTTGAGTGAATTCCCATCCGACCAGACCGTAGAGAACACCCAGGGTCGCCAGTCCCCAAACGGCCAGCACGCCGAAAAGTCGTAGGTGATTTTTGGACAGTACCAGCAAAGCGGGTAGGACAAGAATGAAGGTTGCCTTGGTGCTCAGCAGCCCAAGAACCAGCAGACTACCGTACCACACATAACTTTGCTTCCGGCAATACCCCCAACCCGCCAGCGCTACGAAAAGCCAGGCCCAAACATCTTCCTGTCCCCCGATGACGCACAAAATCAGCGGAGCAGGCAGGCAGAGATACAGCAGAAATCGGGCTAGCAAATCTTGGCGAGGCAGTCCTGTCTTGTAAAATGAATAGGTTGCTATCAAAGCTAATGCTTCCATCAATACCATAAGGCCCACGATGGCTCGTGGGTCGTTCCAGATGGCCATCGGCAGGCCGATCAGGTAAGGAAAAAAGGGAGAATACGTGCAGACGAAATCACGGTAAATTAGCTCGCCCTGACGGGCGTGGTTGCCCCAACCCACCAAAAATCCCGTGACATCGGAGCGTGGTTCGAGATGCAGGAAGAGGTAAATTACTACGAAGGGCAGTACTCTGAGCAGAACCCAAGCGACTACCACAGTTTTCTCCGTAAAAAAGCGGGCGTATTTTTTGCGGGCCGACAGAACGAAAATCGTCGCTCCAACCAACAAGACACTAAATATCAGTTTGACTGCAACGATACTCATAATGATAGCTGCCACTTCATGCTTGGGGATGCTGGCGGCATTGCCCGGAGTTTTTTAATCGTCAGCAGAAATATAATCACGTAGCAGCCCACATTCAAGATTTGGATCAAGTACTCGAAGGCCAGAATCGGGGTTCCCAGCATTCCGAAACTAGTATAGGAAGGCGAACCGTTATACACATAGATGAAAGGCTGAACGACCAACAACCAGTTGAACGTCAAAACCAGCATCCCGTGTTTTCTGTTAGCGGGGTCGATGAGCACAAACAGCATGATCAATTGGTAGGAGGTAACGTAGCCC
The DNA here is from genome assembly GCA_963716085.1 of uncultured Cytophagales bacterium. GTDB lineage: Bacteria > Bacteroidota > Bacteroidia > Cytophagales > Spirosomataceae > Persicitalea. The sequence continues at coordinate 6,184,902 of OY970288.1, read as the reverse complement.
CCCGGCGCGCTAGGCTGAAAAATGGTCATGGCCACGAACGAAATCAAGAACAGCAGCGGAACGACTTGCTGAATTGAACGCGAGCGAAAACGCCACGCCATTGCGATGGAAGTACCGAGTGTAAGTAGCAAGCCGATCCAATTCAGGAGCGTAAAGCTGCTTTCCGGCACGTAGACGAAAAGCTCGATGAAAGGCCTCAAGACAGAGAATAGATTGGGGGTCAGCAGGGTCTGGGTGTGTCGGATGGGCATCAGAAACTGGTCGCCGACATTCAGGTACAGAATCACCAGCGCAATGGCGCCGGGCACGGCCATCGCGGCCAGCATTCGGAGCGGCCGCCGGACGAAGATCAGCAGCGGGAACAGAAAAAAGATGTATGTGACTTTGATACACAATAGCCCTGCCGCGAACAGCAGCCCCGCCCCCAATTCGTAGTTGTGGGGATGCTTCTGTATATGTCGCCAGATGAGTAGTGTCACGAGCCAGAACCAAATGTCCTCTTGTCCGTTGAGTACGACGAACACAAATGTAAAAGGCAGCGTCCAATACAGGCAAGCCAGTAAAAGCGCATCGGGTGTTCGTTTTTTGTAGGTAAAGTAGGTCAGCACAACGGCGATTGCCTCGACCACAACCATCAGCAGCACAATGGCGCGTGGGTTATTCCACAGCCACAGCGGCAGACTGATTATGTAAGAGAAGAGCGGCGCGTGGAACGACCAGAAATCACGGTACACGAAAAGTCCCCGAAATGCCGCCTCAGCTTTATAATAAAAAAAAGGCACGTCGTTACGCACGTCCTGGCCCATTATTACATAAATTCCGATAAAGGGCAGCAACCTCAGTCCAATGAAGCTCAAAACAAGAATCCAGCGATCCTTTTGACTCGATTGCCACTTTTGGAACAGCGATTTTTTCCAGACACAACCCACGAACAGCAGCGTGAGTAGGGCGCTCAAAATTATTTTCAGGTAAAATACCGTAAGTATGGGCATATTGATCCGGGTTTCGGAATTGCAATCAATGCAATGGGGAATTGGCGCTGCTTCCGATAATTTTCGCAAAACTAGCAAGTTTCCCCCGAAACTGACCTTTTTTAGGAACGGGCAAAACCTATAACTCGTCTGGCGCGTTGATTTAGTCTATTCTGATTACAAAACTTCAACTACACCCAAAATAATAATGGCAGTACTTACGGAAAGTGCGGGGTTGGACTTCAACCTCGGCGAGGAACAGGAGGCGGTACGGGAAGCAGCGCGCGATTTTGCGCAGGCGGAATTGCTGCCGGGCGTCATCGAGCGCGACACGGAACAGAAATTTGACAAAGACCTGCTTCGCAAGATGGGCGAAATGGGATTTATGGGCATGATGGTGTCGCCCGAGTATGGCGGCGGCGGCATGGATACCGTATCGTACGCTATTGCGGTAGAGGAAATTTCCAAAGTCGATGCCTCGGCTTCGGTGATCATGTCGGTCAACAACTCGCTGGTATGCTGGGGGCTGGAAACCTTCGGTAACGAGGAGCAAAAGCAAAAGTACCTCACCCGTCTGGCTATGGGCGAAATCGTCGGGGCGTTTTGCCTATCCGAACCTGAGGCCGGTTCCGACGCTACCTCCCAGCACACCACGGCCCGGGATATGGGCGATTACTACCTGCTGAATGGCACCAAAAACTGGATTACCAGCGGCGATACGGCGGAGGTTTGTCTGGTAATGGCACAAACGAGCCCCGAGAAAAAGCACCGGGGTATCAACTGCCTGATCGTCGAAAAGGGCAGTGAAGGCTTTGCCGTGGGTCGTAAGGAAGATAAAATGGGCATTCGCGCGTCGGACACGCACTCGCTGATGTTCTCGGATGTGCAGGTACCGAAAGAAAACCGCATCGGTGACGATGGCTTCGGCTTCAAGCTGGCGATGAGTACCCTCAATGGCGGACGCATCGGCATTGCCGCCCAGGCCTTGGGGATTGCCGCCGGGGCGTTTGAATTGGCATTGAAGTACGCCCAGGAGCGCACGACTTTCGGTCATCCTATTTTCGACCACCAGGCCATTCAGTTTAAGCTCGCCGACATGGCGACGCGCATCGAGGCCGCCCGGCTACTGGTTTATAAGGCCGCAAAGGACAAAGACGAAGGCAGAGATTACGTGAAATCCGCCGCGATGGCCAAGCTCTATGCCTCCGACGTAGCCATGTGGGCCACGACCGAAGCCGTGCAGATTCACGGCGGCTACGGCTACGTAAAAGAGTACCATGTGGAGCGACTTATGCGTGATGCCAAGATTACGCAGATCTACGAGGGTACCTCAGAAATACAAAAATTAGTGATTGCCCGGGAGCTTGTCAAATAGGGTAAAATAGGGTTCTCGTTGAATTTTCCGGTAGATGTGTGCGCTATTTTGATAATAACGCACACTTTTTTTTGAAATTTAATCGCAATTTGCTTGTATTAGTTTTGTACAATTTATTAGATTTGTACAAAATTAGACTTTTCAGCATTTACGCGCCCCCAAAAAATATACTATGGAAGATTACAACAAGATCATTGAATCACTTGGAGTGAAGTTCGTGAAAGCCCGGCATATCCAGATGCTGCAGCCGATCACGATCAAAAATTTCTACGATGTCCAAAACTCGCTGACCATCCTGTACGACGGTCAGGTATCCTTCGCCTTAGAAGGCGACGACGAACCGCAGGAAGTTGAAGTCGGCGATATGCTTTTCATCCCGGGCGGCAAGCACGCCACCGTGACCTACGGCAATTCCACCGGGGCAAAGGCCGTCTCGAACGAGGACTTCATGACCAACCGCGACAATTACATCGAATCGGGCTACGATCCATTGACGATCGGCAGTCTGCCCAATTCGTTCGGCCTGGTGTCCTTTGAGGCCAAGGTCTTCGACACCGTCAATTTCTTCACGTCGCTCGACGTGCCGCCTTTCCTCATCAAGCGCGACGACCAGATCGCCAACACGATCAACCAGATCCTGGCCGAGGACATGACCGATGTGGCGGGCAAGGGCCGGGTCATCAAGATCAAAACCGAGGAGGTCGTGATCGAGATTATTCGCTATATCCTGAAAAACAAGCTGTTCGTAGAGCAGTTAGTGACCAACAGCACCTATTTCAAGGATCCACGCCTGATCGACATCTTTGCTTACATCAAAGACAACCTGGGCGGTGACCTCTCCAACAAAGTACTTGCCAACGTTGCCAATGTATCGGAGGATTACGTGGGGCAGTATTTCAAAATGCTCACGGGCATCAACCCGCAGGACTACATCGAGTACCAGCGTATGGAGAAAGCCGTGGATTTGCTGCGTACTTCCAAGAAAAGCATCCGCGCCATCGGTTCCGATGTCGGCTATAAGGATACCGCTTATTTCTGCCGCCGCTTCAAGATGATGTTCGGCATTCCGGCGGGTAAAATGCGCCGCCGCGAGTCGCTGATGAACGTTTGAATGAGTTGAAAGTGGAGAGTGGAAGTTAGCTTACTCCATTAGAAAAGCCGCGAGATTCGTCTTGCGGCTTTTCTTTTTTAAAGGGCATTTTCTAGACGGACTTCTTTTGTGCTTTGGTGGTACCGACGAAATCTTTCAAATAATAAGGTTCGAAGGATGCTAAATCTTCGAATTGGCCGCGCTGGTAGGCTTTTGTGGCAAGAGCGCCGACGGTTCGGGCCGAGGGTTCTATAAGTTGATTGGGAAAGTGGGCATTTGGATGCTTTTCCAACAGCGGGCGGCTTTTGGCAGCACCGTCGCCAAAAAACACGATGGGGTGCTGTTCCAGTACTTCGGCAAAAGAATTCTCTTCCAGGATTACCGCTCGAGTGGGCTGTACTTTCTCCAAATTTGTATCGAAAACAGCGGCGAACACTTCCATGCGACGAGCGTCGATCATGGGGCAAAAAAGGTAATTTTCTGGATAAAAGGGCGTCAACTGGGCGGTCATAGCGGCTAGCGTTTCTACACCGATCAGCGGTTTATCCAACGCGTAACACAAGCCCTTGGCCGTGGAGACACTTACCCGCAGGCCCGTGTAAGATCCCGGCCCCTTGGCCACGGCCACGGCGTCGAGTTGCGGGAGTGCGTGTCCGGTTTGCTCCACGGCATTTTTCACCAGAATTGTGAGCAGGGACGATGATACGCGCTCCGTCAGCAGGTCGTAGGCGGCCAGGAGTTGCCCGTCGGCGTGGACCGCCACCGAGCAGCCGCGCGTGGAGGTATCGATACTTAGGATTAGCATGGTACTCTTCTTCAAACTTACCTTTAATGCCGTTGTTTGATACAAAGTGGAAATTAAACGACTCCACTATATGAATTCATTGGTAGGCTCACCTCCGGGAAACGTTCACATCGGTGCCCATACTTCAGTCCCCACTACCGAAATCCTTTTTTGTGAAAGTGACCGCAACTACACGCAGGTTCATTTTGCCGATCGACCCAAGCTCACGCTGTCGGTTACGTTACGTATTATCCACGAACGCCTGGGAAAGGAAGGTTTTTTACGGGTGAGTCGCTCGGCTTTGGTAAATAAGGAGGCCATTGCCGCGTACGATGGGCAGCAGGTGGTGCTTTCCGATGGCGTGGTTTTGCCTGTGGCGCGGCGACGGCGGCGGTTTGTGCGGTTGACATTACACGGCTGAGCTGACGCGCGTGAGACGTAGCGTGCTACGTCTGTACCGTTCCAGGATTATTTGCCGCCTACTACTACTTCGGTCATGTCGTTTAGATCCAGGTGTTTTTGGGCGATGTTCATGATGTCTTCGGTGGTGGTGGCGTGGATTTGGCGGATATAGCGGTCGTAGAAATCGGCGGGAAGGTCGTCGGCAATGAGGATTTTTTGGCGGTCAGCTACGTCGAAGGCGGTGTTCAGCGATCCGGCGAATTCGCCAGCCAGGAAATTCTTAACTGTCTGTAACTCCTCCTTGGGTACGGGTACCGTCTGTAAAATCTTGATTTCCTTGCGGATTTCGTCCAGCGTTTGTTGCGTGAATTCTTTTTTCACGTCGGTACTGACGACGAAATAGCCATCCTGCTTAAAGGCAAAGGCATTGGACGAAATCCCGTAGGTCAGACCCTTTTCCTCCCGCATATTCTTCATCAGCCGCGAGCCGAAATAGCCGCCCAAGATCTCACTCACGACCAGCATCTGGTAGTAGTCGGGGTGCTGCCGGGTAAACAGCCGCTTGCCCAGCCGAATCGACGATTGAACGCTCTCGGGCCGCTCGATGATGGAGGTTTTCTTTCCCGGCAAAATCGGAAAACTGGCGGCGGTGGGCTCTGCGGCGTTGGCCCGCGCCTGGTTTTTTCCCAGAAAGGCATTTACGGCGGCGATTTCCTCCCGACCCACTTTTCCCGATAAAATAATCCGGTACTTGGCTTGCTGAATATTATCCTGATAATGCGTCAGGGCGTCTTCCCGCGCCATCGCGCTGATGCTCTCCTCGGTGCGGCCGCGGCCGTAGGGATGCTCGGGGCCATAAATTTCTTCGCGAAAAAGGGCCGTGGCGCGATAGGCGTTTTTCTCCTGATTGACGCGGTGGTTTTGCAGCGTAATGTTACGCAGGTCGTCCCACTCCTTGCGGGGGAAGGTAGCTTCGGTAAGTATCTCCTGCACAATGGGCAGTATCTCGGGTAGAAAACGCGCCAGACAATACACCACGACTCCCGACTGGTCGAAGGTATTCTTCATTTGGGTGAAAGCGCCCACCCGGTCAAACGCCTCACTGATATCGGCGGAGGAACGGGCGGCGGTGCCTTCGGTGAGCATCTTGCTGGCGAAGTGCGCCGCGCCCGGCTTGACCTCCGACCAGCTTCCGGCCCCGAACATACATTCCAGCCGCACCACGGGCTGGTCGCCGATGTTGACGACGTGCAGCGGCAGGCCGTTGTCGAGTGTCATGGTTTCGGCGGGAGGAAGGCTTATGCGGTCAATGACCCGGAAAGGCGGGGCGACGGTGCGGTCTAAAATCATGGTTGGGGGATAAAAAAAGAATGACATCCCGCAGCGGGGACGTCATTCGCACTAGTGTTTTTTGTAAAAAATCAATTCTCCACGTCTTCAAGAATCGCGGAACGATCCTTAGCTTTAAGATTGGCCATCAGCGTAATACGCAGCGTTTGGGCCAGTGGACTGCCCTGTCGCTGGGGCATGAGGTAAGCAAAGTCGACGTTGTATTTCTCCTGGAAGCGAGCACCGAAACCAAAGGTGAAGTACTTGCGGTCGCCTTTCATGCGGCTCTCGCTGAAATAGCCGAAACGCATCGCGACAATATCATTGTACCAGTACTCGACACCCGTCGAAATCATGATTTCCTTCACCTCTTCACCAAAACCATCGGGCGCATCGGCGAACGAACCGAAAATACCGCCCAAAAGTGAAAGATCATTCGGGTCACGGCCGCGCACTACGGTGTTCGTCCCATTCACCATCCTGTATACAGGTGGTGTAGGAACCATCAATTTATTGGCATCCAACACAAAGTTAAAGCGGTTGCGGCCATCGGCAGTGTACGAAATACCCGTTCCGAGCTTGAAGTTGGTCGGGATGAAGTACCTGTCTCCACTACCGTACGAAACCTTGCCGCCCAAGTTGGAGATCATTGCCCCCCAAGACCAAATCAGGTTGCTGCCTATTTCCTCATTTTTGTATTCTTTTTTGTAGTAAGCACTAATATCGCCCGCTACCGTCTGAGCCGGACTCACAGAAACGCCATTGACCAGGCCGGTTCCTGCTAAGTTCGAGTTGATATATTTCAGCGTGATTCCCATGGAAAAATTCTCCCCCAACTGCCGCCCGTAGGTCAGCCCCCCCATGAACTCGCGAGAGGGGAAAGTACCCGTCAACTGCCCCTGATTATTTCTAAACTCCAACAAGCCTAGATCAAAGTAATTGATTTGGAGAGCAACGACCTGTCCCTTGGCCACCTTCTTGTAGCCAGTAAGATAAGTGAAATACATGTCATCGACCAGGTTGCGCAGCCAGGGCGTATAAGAAAGCGAAACGCCATAGTCTTCTTTCAGATAAGGTAGTTTCGCAGGATTCCAATAAGTAGCGTTGGCGTCGGGGCTAAGGGCCACACCCGCATCCCCAAGAGCGGCGGAACGGGCGTCGGGGGAAAAGTTCAAAAAAGCCAGCGACGTAATGGGTATTCGGTTGGTTGTATCCTGTCCCGTTACTTGTGGGTTTTGACCTTGAACGATCGTGACACTCCCGCAGAGGAGCAATACAGAGGATAAACTAACGAAAAAACGATTCATATTTCCTTGGTTTGGCTGTGTAAGGGCAATGGCAATTTTCAGATAGCGGGGTTCAAATTTACAACGAAAGTAACGAAACCGTCAAACAATTGGCCCGAATTAACGGGCGTGTAATAGTTTTCCGGTGCGTCGGTCGGTCGTTTGGTCTTTGCTAGAACGTATTTGTAGTTCGTATAAGTATAGGACTCTGCCGGGAAAAGCTAGAGCACTATTCGCGCCAAAGTATAACATTTCAGCGATATTCGGCTCACTATTGTAATAAATCTTCCGGGAAGTATAGACAACCTGCCCGGATAGGGTCATTAGACGGACAGTTATTTCCACATCTTCGCCGGGTCGGTCGTGATTTATTTTAAATGAAAGCTGGTCATCGAACGGATTGGGAAAGAACTCGGCTGAACCCAGCGCGATACTCGCCTCCTCCCCGACTACAAACCGTAACGTGGCCTCCGTAGAATTCGTGTGGCTGTCCCAGATTTTTACGCGCAACGAATGATGGCCCGGCGGTAAATCATTCAACGGAAAGCGGATCGTCCCCCGCCGGAAGTCGTCGGGCTGCGCGCGGTAGTAATCGTTGAGAACAAAAACCGTGCTGTCATTCAACGTTGCGGTCAAATTTTGTCCCAAACCCGCCGACGACACGCTGATGCCGCTGGCGTCGAAGGTTTTTATCCACAAAACGGAGTTGGCCGAAACCGTTTGCCCGTCGCGGAAAGTGCTGTCGTTGAGGTAGGCCGTCAAGTTGGGCGGCGTGCGGTCGGCAGCTTCCGACACCGCCCCGCCCACGGTCAGGGCCAGTTGCCCGGCCGCATCAGTCAGGCTGTCGCTCCGCAGGGCGTACACGCTGGCCCGGCCGGGACCGAAGCGGTAGTCGATGTTGCGCGGCACCACGAAGCTGACCGTAAACTGTCCGCGCCGCACCGTCGCCTGGCCTTCGTAGAGTTTGTTGCGCAGTTCGTCGTAGGCAGTCGCGGCTCCGCCTGCGCCGTTGGTACGGAAGCGGGAGGGCTTATCGTAAATCGTCACGGTTGCGGTGCCATCGAAGGTGTCGGCTACTTTTTTGTTTTGTAAAATATTCCCCCGCAACGTCACCTGCCGCAAAGCGCTGAGCGTGTCGGGCGGTGCGGCCCAGGCGACTTCGTAGGCGGGGCGAGCGAGCTGCATGGATGGATCGCCCAGTAGCGCAAAGTTGCGGTTCAAACTACCCCTCAGACTGTTGTTCTTAGTAGTTTTCATCAAATCGCCCACGCGGGTCGCACCGTCGGCGGCGTTCAGGGCTTCGTAAAAGGCCTGATTCAAGGAAAAATTGGTACTCGCGAACACGGGCCGCGTGGTGGTGAGCGCCCCGATCGCCGCGCCGCGCGGACTCAGCACCATGAGTTCGGCCCCGGACACCAGGGCGGGGTCGTCGTAGCGGCCAAACTCGCAGGTAGCCGTCAGCAACAGCGGCATATTGTCGTAGCCGCGCGCATTCTGCATATCGGCCAGGGTCAGGATTTGCTCCTCGGCCCAGCCCGTCGTGCCGCCGTGGCCCGTGTAGTTCAGGATGAGCGTCCCATCGTCGATGCGCTGCCGAATGGCAGCGTTCAAGTCGGGTACTTTGGCTCCTTCGGGCGAGCTGACCTGCGGGAAGGCATCCACGAAAAGTCGCTGAGTCAGGAACTTATCCCCGATTTGCCTGGCCAGCAGGTCGGCGTCGCGCTGGTGGATGTTGCCGTCGCCATCATCGGCCACGAAGCTGATGCGGTTGCGCCATTTGCCCAGGGCTTTGGGCGAGGAGGCGTAGTGAATCAACTTGTCAACCACGACGCGGGCTTCCTCCGGCGTCTTGACGGGCAGGCGACCGATACCGACGTCCAGCGGGTGATCGCCCGCCGTAGTTTCAAGCCAGTCGCCTTCATTTTCTTGCAAAAAACCAAAATAATCGTCGGAAGAATAGGTGTAAACCGGGTGCAGCGACTCGCGACTTTCGTACACGGGCACCCACCGCTGCTGCTGCGCGGCCGATTGGGTTCCGCTGCGGTTGCGGTAGTCGTAGGTGGCGTCGCCGAAGAGAAGCAGGTACTTTATCTTTTCAGGATTTTGTCGGTACAGGTGCCGGACGAAGTCCCGGATAGCGGTCGGGTCGTGCTTGCCCGAAGCGAACTCATTGAAAATCTGGTCGATCGTGACTACGGCCACGGATAAGCCGTCGTGCTTTTCGCGAAATCTTGCCAGTCGCGTCGCTTCGCTTTGCCAGGCTTTCGGCGTGACGATGAGCAGTTCAGGAACGGGGAGGGCGTGAAGATTTTGGTTCGCGACCTTTTGCCAAGATGCGGGTTCCAAAGCCTGATCGGTAGAAAATCCGGCGTAAGCGCGGAGGTTTCGGCCATCGTTGGCCCCAAATTTCGCCGTCCCGTCAGCGGCGCGTTCCAGCGTCGCGCGGCGCGGCTGCTGCGGGTCAGAAACTTCCCACCATTGCCAGTCGGTGGGAATATTTTTCAGTGAATAAGAAACAGAAGCTGAGCCGGAAGGCAAAAATCGGTACGTCTGCTGTGTCGGATACGCGCGGAGCTGCCGCTTGGTTTGCAGTGCGACGTAGTTAAGATATGCCTGAGCGCTGTTTTGACCGTTTTTGTCGAAACTCAGCGCAATATTAAAGGTAGGGGGTGGCGTATTGCCGACGGTGAAAGCGTATGCTTTCTCGCTCCGCTGCGCTTTCAAATCGTAGCGATAGGTGCTCACCGCGCCCTGCGACTGCTCGCCTACGTCCTGCCCGTTGACCTGCCAGCGGAAGCGCGTCGTGACCTGCGCCGTAGCGATGCCCGCGCCCCGCAGCGTCGCCGCCGAACCCGGCAGCACGCCCGGCAACTCGGCTTTCAGGGACAGTTGCCCCGACAAGCCCAGGTATTCACCCCACCATTCGCGGCCTGATTGCAAGAGGTTGACGGATTCCTCCTCGTGAAACCAGTAGTCGTCAAATTGATCTATGACCGTCCCCGCAGTGTTTTGTGAACCAACGCTCGCGATGCGTTTGCCGGGTAATGTGCCGACGTTCAGATAGTAATAGCTGCTGTCGGAATAGTAGTTGATTTGGTGAACAAAAGATTTTTGCAAAGAATCGTAGCCTACCACGCGTGGCCCTTCGGCGTAGAAGTAGATCGCGTCTTTCTCATCGAAGCGCCCATCTTCTTCGCCAGCAATCCAGATAGCGTTTTGCACCAAGTCAACCGGGCGAGGCGTGGCGTTGGATTGCGGCAGTATCCCACCGCCGTTGCCAAAGATTTGCAGATTTTTGGGATTGATTTTTGACGGGTCGATGCCCATCTTGCGGAGAAAACCAGCATCCACGCGGTACACGCCCGTTTGTGTGACGGCGATCTTATACCAGGCTCCTTCGGCGAGTACGGAAGGGGTCTGGGCGTGGGAAAAGGCCGAGGTCAGGATTAGCAGAAAAGTAAGCACCCCAACCGCGCCTCCCGCACGGAGGTGTCGCAAAAGGCGGAGTAGTGTTGCGCCCCGCCGGGGCTTTGCATTTTTTTTGAAAATTGTCGCTACAAAGGTTGAGCCTCTTCGAGGCGGGATCTTGAACAGTTTGTCAAGAGGTATCGACCTGCCCCACAGAGGAAATTTGGACGATTCTGCCTGTTTTGAGAACAACCGGAGACACTTTCGACCACAGGTTGAAAATACTTGGGCGCAAAAGCAAAACTGTCCATTGTCCATTGTCAACTGTCCACTTGTACAAGCACGTGGGCGGGAATCGTGTAGCGACGCTTCGAAACCTTTTCAAAACACAGCACGCGGGTGCGCCGTAGGGGGCCGCGGGTAAACTCCCTTTGCTGAAAAACGAAATTTATGCCTTCGCTTAGGTGCAAGAGGGTCTTTTTGTTGGAATTAGCCTCAGATTCTTCGCTTGGCTGCGTCTCGGCCGTATTGTATTTGGCCAGGGCCAGCACCAGCGTGACATCGCTACCCGTGGAGGCCTTGGGATTGACGGCGTAGCGTTTTAACGGCGTTAAAATATCAGCGGGAAAGCAGCGCTCGTTCAAGACCGGCTGCAATAATTCTTCAAAGGCTTCCTTCCACTCCCGCCCGTGCGGCGCGATCCTGTTTCGGGGAAAGGCAGTATACGCCACGTGGTGCGCTACCTCGTGCAAGTAGGTAATCAGAAAGCCATACGGATTAAGGTCGGCGTTGAGCGTGATGCGTGGACGTTCGCGGGGCTTTTTGGTAAAATCACCCAAGCGGGTACGTCGGGGACGCACAATGCGCAGCTCGAACCCGTGCCGTTGCCACAGCCCGACGCAGTAGTTCAGGGCGGCCTCGGGTAGGTGCGGTGCCAGAAAAGCAATTTGATTTTCCATCCCCCAAAATAAAAAAGATAGCCCTATTTTCATAGAGCTATCTTTTTTAGACGTCGGACGTCTCGATACGATGCAATTTCTTACAAAGTGTCCGTCAACATCATGGTGTCGGCGGCCATGTCGTCCATCATCATCATGGTGTCTGTATCCATGGTCATGGTGGTTGAATCTTCCATAGAAGCGTCCTCAGAAGGCTTGCTGGTGCAAGAAGCGAATGCCATCATGCCAGCAACGAATGCGAATGCGAGTACTTTTTTCATTTTTTGTAGTGTTAATAAGGTTTTGATGGGACAAATGTACTACTTAAAAATGATCCGCAAAATTATTTTGGTTGTATTTTTCCTAGAACTTAGAATTTCCTTAGAAAATGATGAGACAGCGCGTTTTTGTACAATGCTACCCGCATTCTAACGATTTCCTTCAAGTCACTTTCTCTGTTTTTTGATTAAATGCCTTCACGCATTGTGCTATTTCGGGAAGCAATAGCGGGTTGCGCTCGATGCCATTGCCGATCACGACGACGTCGGCACCTGCTTGCAGGGCGGTGTAGGCCTTTTCGCCGGAGTCGATGCCGCCCCCCACGATGAGCGGCGTGTCCGTGGCTTCGCTGACCGCCGAGATGATGCTTGATGGCACGGCGTACTGCGCGCCGCTGCCCGCATCGAGGTACATGAGCTTCAGGCCGAGCATTTCGCCTGCCATGGCGGTGCAGGCTGCCACACTGGGCTTATCGTGGGGCATCGGAATGCTGTTGCTCATGTACGAGACCGTCGTGAGCTTACCGCTTTCGACCAGCATGTAGCCCGTCGGCAGGACTTCCAGTTTACTTTGCTTTAGAAGCGGCGCGGCAATCACGTGCTGGCCAATGAGCAACTCAGGATTTCGGCCCGAAATAAGTGACAGCAGCAAAATCGCGTCGGCGCTGGGCTCGATGTGCAGGCTGTTGCCGGGAAAAAGAATGGCCGGAATGTCGGTATGGGTATGGATGGCTGCGACCATCTGGTCGATGGCGTAGCGGGTGACCAAGCTACCGCCTACGAAAAAAAAATCGACGCCATAAGCCGCCGCGTTTCGAAGAAATTCGGGAAAAACAGCAAGGTCGACCTTGTCAGGATCCAACAGCACAGCGAACGATTTTTTTTGCTCACTGCGCTTTTTCTGCAAAAGGGCCGCTATTTTATCATTCTTTGGCTGCATTCTTTCTTTCTGGGTGGTGGAAATAACTCTTTATGACCGAAAATCGCTCAAAAGTAGTGAATTGCCCTGAAAACTACCCGGAAGCGGCTGGCTTCTGAGGCTTCATTAATCCAGAAACAGGCTCCCGATTCCGGAAATGATCGCGACGATGAGCGCGAAGAAAGCCGCCGAAATGAATCCATCTACGGAAAAACCATCCACCAGGGCGGCGGCGAAGTAGACCATCAGTATATTGATGATGAAATAGAACAGCCCCAGTGTCAGAATCGTGATGGGCAGGGCCAGAATTTGCAGGACAGGACGCACGAAAGCATTGAGCAACCCCAACACAATGGCGGCGATCAGGGCCGTGGTAACATTGGAGACAACGACGCCATCCAACAAGTTGGCGGCGACGATAATGGCAATGGTGCTGATGACCAGGCGGATGAGTAAGTTCATTGTTGGGTTGTTGGGTTGTTGGGTTGTTGGGTTTAGGATATTAGCTACTGGGCTGTTAGATTAGTTATAAATCAATAAGTACTAATAAAAGTACCCAATACCTAACAACCTAATACCTAAATGTGTCGGGTACGAAGAACGCTGATTATTTCGTCTAAGTCAATGTTTTTGTGTTCCAATAGTACCAAGAGGTGAAACAGCAGGTCGGCGACTTCGCCTTTGAAGAGGTCGTCGTCGTCGTCTTTGGCCTCAATGACTACCTCTACGGCCTCCTCTCCTACTTTCTGCGCGATCTTGTTTACACCTTTTTTGAATAAAGAGGTCGTGTAGGAAGTATCGGAAGGGTTCTGCTTGCGGTCGCGGATGATTTGCTTCTGCAAATAATTCAGGAACGGCGCTTGGCCATCGTTGACTTCATCGAAGCAGGTATCGGCTCCCGTATGGCAGGTTGGGCCAGCCGGGTCGGCTTTAATCAAAATTGTATCGCCATCGCAATCGGTCAGAATCTCTTTGACGTGCAGAAAATTATCGGACGTTTCGCCCTTGGTCCAGAGCCGCTGCTTGCTGCGGCTGAAAAACGTGACTTTGTGCTCGGCCTTGGTTTTTTCCAGCGCTTCGGCGTTCATGTAGCCCAGCATCAGGACTTTGCCCGTGGCGTGGTCTTGGATGATGGCGGGGATAAGGCCGTCGGGGGATTTTTGGAAATCTAGATTTTGGGACATCAGTTTATCGACTTGTAGGGGCGAACCTATGTGTTCGCCCGGCGGGCGTCAGCCATTGGGTATATTTTGCGCGGCATACCTGCGACTCGGCAAACGGCCAAGCTGGCCGTACCACAGGCATTACAGTCGCATGGGCAGCCCTTGATCTTGCAAATATTGCTTTAAATCGGGAATGTCGATTTCCCGGAAGTGAAAAATACTGGCGGCCAGGCCCGCATCGGCCTTGCCCGCAGTAAAAACTTCCTGGAAATGCGCCATGTTCCCCGCGCCGCCGGAGGCTATGACGGGAATATTGGCCGTCCCCGAAATAGCAGCGGTCAGTTCCAGCGAGAAGCCGTTTTTGGTGCCGTCGGTGTCCATCGAGGTCAGCAGGATTTCGCCCGCGCCGCGCTCCTCCACTTCCTTGGCCCAGGGGATCGTTCTGATGTCCGTGGGCGTACGTCCGCCGTGGGTATGGACGAGATGATCGCCGCCCGCGTCGGGCACGTCCTCAATATGCGGCACGTAGCGGCTGTCGATAGCCACCACAATGCACTGACTGCCAAATTCCAGGGCGAGTTCATTGATTAAATCAGGATTCCGCACCGCCGCCGAGTTGATCGAGACCTTATCGGCTCCCGCGTGAAGCAGGGCCGAAACATCGGCCTTCGACGAAATGCCTCCGCCCACCGTAAAAGGGATATTGATCGTGTGGGCCACGCGCTTCACCAATTCGGCAAAGGTTTTGCGGCCGTCGACAGTCGCCGTGATGTCCAGAAAAACCAGCTCGTCGGCTCCTTGCGCAGCATAAAGCGCACCAAGTTCGACGGCGTCGCCCGCGTCGCGGAGGTTCACGAAGTTAACGCCTTTCACGGTGCGTCCGTCCTTGACATCCAGACAGGGAATGATGCGCTTGGTCAGCATTGTTCGTTCAATTTGCTTAGTTCGGCCAGCGTGACGCGGCCTTCGTAAATGGCTTTGCCGACGATGACGCCGTAAAGATTCATTTCAGCCAGGCGTTCCAGATCGCCCCTATCGCTGACGCCACCGCTGGCGATCACGTGCAGGTCGGGGCATTTGTCCTGTAGGTTTTTGTATAAATCGAAAGACGGACCTTGCAACAGGCCATCTTTGGCGACATCGGTACTAATGATGTACTTCACACCTTTCTCCTGGTACTTTTCCACAAAATCGTACACCCACAGTTCCGTTCCCTCCTCCCAACCGCTGACGGCGATTTTCTCGTCTTTGGCGTCGGCTCCCAAGATGATTTTCTCGCCGCCGTAGGTCTTTAGCCAACTCTCGAACAAATCGGGCTGTTTTACGGCCACGCTGCCGCCCGTTACCTGTCTGGCACCGCAATCGAAGGCGATCCGCAGGTCATCGTCCGACTGCACGCCGCCACCGAAATCCACGTGCAGACTGGTTTTGGTGGCGACGGTTTCCAGGACTTTCCAGTTGATGACTTTCTTGGCTTTGGCCCCATCCAAGTCTACCAAGTGCAGCCGCGTCAGACCTGCGTCCTCAAATTGCTTAGCGACTTCAAGTGGCTTTTCGTTGTAAATCTTTTTCTGGGCGTAGTCGCCCTGGGTAAGGCGGACGCACTTGCCTTCGATGAGGTCTATGGCGGGAATGATTTTCATATTTCAAGGGGCAAAGTTCCAAAGGCACAAAGTTGAGAATACACAAGCTGATTATGTTCAAAATACAGCCGCGCTGGCAGACCGATTCAAAATCCAACCTCCGCCTGCATTTTCAAAAAATTACTCAGAATTTTCTCGCCGACATCGCCGCTGATCTCGCAGTGGAATTGGGCGGCGTAGAAGTTGTCGCGGTGGAGCAGGGCGCTGAATGGCCGGATGTAGTCGCAGGTGGCGATGGTGTACGCGCAGAGGGGCGCGGCGTAGCTGTGGACGAAATAGACGTAGGCGTCGTTGGCCAGGCCATTCGTGATTTTATCTTTATAATCATGAATGCTGTTCCAGCCCATGTGAGGGACTTTGACGCCGGGCGTGGGAGGAAACCTTTTTACGTCCACGTCGAAAATTCCCATGCAGTCGGTGTTATTTTCTTCGGAGTGGCGACACATAAGCTGCATGCCTATGCAGGTACCCAACACGGGCTGTTTCAAGGAAGGGATGAGCAAATCCAGCTTCTTACTTTTCAAATACGCCATCGTGGTACTTGCCTCACCCACGCCGGGAAAGATCACCTTATCGGCCGAGCGGATTTCTTCCTCCTCGTCCGTGTAGAGGTAGTCGACGCCCAGCCGGTCGAGCGCGTACATGACCGACTGGACGTTGCCGGCGTTGTATTTTATGATAACCGTTTTCAAATTGTGGTCGAACTATTGGGAACAGAGATTCATTTCTGCCGACTACAATAGTAGCCAGCCCACCCGACTTAACAAAGTGCCACCGCCTATTTATTTCTCACCTGTTCCTGATCCGACGCTCAAACACTCCCTCCCGGCAAGTGACGGTTTCCTCCAAAAATAGCCTTGTCAAACGTCCCAAAAAGTGCCAAACAACCCGAATCAAGGCCATTCTTCCCAAAATC
This sequence comes from uncultured Cytophagales bacterium, assembly GCA_963716085.1. Taxonomy (GTDB): domain Bacteria; phylum Bacteroidota; class Bacteroidia; order Cytophagales; family Spirosomataceae; genus Persicitalea. The sequence continues at coordinate 6,168,400 of OY970288.1, read as the reverse complement.
CAGTCAGGCATCCCTCTTTTTTGCAGGGTGATTTTTAAGCGGCTACGTTTGCAGCAGTCAATCACGAAAACGCAAACCACCACCGCTATGGAGCCCTACAAAATCATTCTCCTTATCCACGTCGCCTTCGGATTTTCGGCCCTCGCGACGGGCATCGTTCCCATGATCGCCAAGAAGGGCGGCAAAACCCACAAGTTTTGGGGCAACGTGTATTACTGGTCGATGTTCGGCGTGTTCGTGACCACGCTGATGCTCTTCGCCTTGAAGCCCGGGGAACTCAAGCTGCAATTTTTCCTCTGCATCGCCATTCTGAGTTTTTACTTCACCTTCTCGGGAGATCGGGTGCTGCACATGAAAAAATCGGCCGCACAAGCCACCGTTCTGGATCGCGTGGCGGCGGGAGTGGCCCTAGCTTGTGGACTGGCGATGTTGGGCTACGCGGTTTACGGGGTCGTCGGTTTGCAGAATTATTTCGTCGCCATCCTTTTTGCCGTCTTCGGGACACTCATTACCGTCAATTCCCGTGAGGACTTGCGGCTATTTTTTGGCAAAACCGACTCCGAGAAAATGCACTGGTACTTCGGCCACATCAGCAAGATCATGGGCGCGTACATCGCCACGATCACCGCTTTCTGCGTGAACATGACGCGCTATTTGCCCGAAGATGCCTCGGTATATCTGCAACTGATTCCCTGGTTGGCCCCCGGCGTGCTGCTGGGCGTCGGGACAGCCTATTACTCCAAGCGACAAAAAGAAAAACGCAACCTGCCCGTCGAATATGGTTTCCTGACGGGCATGGTACGGCGGGTACTGGTGAAGGGCTGATATAGCGTAACTGAATATTTCCAAAAGCCGATAATAACCAATTATGAAACGATTCCCTGTTATCACCCTTGTTTTTATGCTGTTGACCAGGATTTCGCTGGCCGCTGCCGATCCCCAGCGACTCATTGGTCAGCTTACCGACGGGCAGCAACAACCGTTGGCCTACGCCAGCATCGGAATCATCGATAGCTCGGTGGGCACCGTGGCCGACGCGCAGGGCCGATTTACGCTGTACATTACGGATAAAATCAGCCCGACCGATACGGTTGTGATTAGTCTGATCGGGTACCGCTCCCGGCGGTTCAGCGTGGGCGATTTGGGAGCTGCGCTAAACGCTGATTCGCAACTTGTTATGGTAGAGGAGGTCCGGCAACTCAGCGAGGTCATTGTCAAGGCGGAAAAGAGCCGCGTAAAAACGCTTGGCAAATCCGGCTATCAGACCAGGATGACCACCAATTTTGCCCTGAGCGATCTGCCCCGACAAAACTTAGGAGCCGAAATAGGGCGGAGATTCAACGTATCGAAGGGAGTCAACTATCTGGAGACGTACAAATTTTACCTAATTTCCAACTTCGACAGCACAAGTTTCCGCATCAACGTCTATCGGGCCAGAGGGATGAAAAATCTGCTGTCGCAGAACATCTACATAACGGTACCGGGCAAGGCCCGCCAGTGGGTCGAGGTGGATTTGGCGCCGTACCAGATTGTTACTACCGACGATGTTATCATATCGGTGCAATGGGTGGATAGTTTTGGGCAAGGAACCGTTCTGCAAATGCCCATTCAGATGCCCGCCGCCGCCACGCACTACTACCGCTATGGCAGTCAGGATCGCTGGCGAAAATTCAGGGGAATGACCACGGCGATGAACCTGACCTTTACCCGCAGTAAAAACCGCTGACGTCATTCAGGCGTAGCTCATTTCCTGGCCACAAAAAACATCTGCGCACGAATGCATGAACTCCCGCACCGCCCGCCGCCGCCGCCGGGCGATGGGCAGCACGGTGCCGTTGGTCAGCGTGATTTCGTCGCGGTCGTAACGGGCGATGTGGTCTTTGTTGATAAGGCCCGATCGGTTGACGCGGACAAAATCCTGGGCTGCCAGGCGTTCCTGAATAATTTTTAGGGTAGTGGCCACAGTGAGCTTACGGCCATTGGTAAAATGAACGTGCGTGTAGTTGCTATCGCCCTTACAGAGGACGATTTCCTCGGGTTGGGCATGTTCGTAACCTCCGATATGGACGGCGTTTTGGGGGTGGGGGATGGATAGTGACGTGATATTCATGACTGACAGATTTAGGTGTATGTTTTTTTCCTAATCAGTTAGTCGCGAAAACGACGGCAGGGGAAACAGGGAGTAAGCATTCTTTTAAAAAAAATTACAAACAAATGCTTCCCAGGCGGGTCTCTGCCCCTGACCCATTGGCCAGGACAAATTCAGACGAAGTGCCCTCGACGCTGATTTCCCGGCTCGCCTCGGCGGGCAGCAGAAAACCGAGTAGCCATTCCAGCGCCGCCCGACGGTTGCCACCCGGCAAATAATGAATAGGCGGATCGCTTCCAGGGTTGGCTTTCAAGGTCAATTCATAATGCGGGCAGTAGCTTTCCAGTGCTCCGTCCAGCAAAGTTTTCTCGCCCAGTTGGTTTTGGGATAATCGCCAGGGAGAATCAATCTTGAAAGATTTTGAAGTAGTTACTTTCAATTTGACATCATAACCCGTCAAGTTTCCTAACAACGCTTCGGCTGAAGCCGACAAATGCGTCACCGCAGTTCCCCGGCCCAGGCGTGGCAAATTCGTGATCAGGGGCAGCAGCCAAGTTTCGGGAACGAAGGCGGGAATCTGCCAGAACTCCCGCAGTATTTTCAGAAACCCCGCGCCGGGCCTCAGGTGAAAGGCTTTGCTTTCGCGCTGCTCGTTTTGGATTTTGGCTAAAAAAATTTCCTGCTCCAAAGGCAAGAAGAAAAGCCGTGATTTCTTTTCCTTTTCCCGCTCCCGCCTCACGTCGGCCACTTTTTTGGCCACAGTAGGCGTCGGCTCGGTGCGCAGGTGCAGCAGCGACTCGGGCAGATGGTCATAGACGCCACTACGGTTCAGTTCCAGGATGCGCCCCCGGAAGCGGTTGAATTCGCCCTCGTCCGTGATCGCCGCGATATCATAATTGAAGTTGCGCCTGAATTGCCCTTGCGGGCGCACCAGCAGCCGCTCGGCGGGGAATCCCTCGTCGAGCCAAGCCGCCGCCAGGACTTCGGCTTTAATATCCGGCAAGGCTTCCCGACTGGTTTCGGGTGCGGTGGCATTTTCGCTAATCTTCTTCATAACTGAATCTGAATGGGCAGCGCCAGAGAGCTGCGGCGGTTAATTTTGGTTTGCAGGAGCTGACAGCGGTCTTGCCAGTCGGCGACGTCGGTCAGGCCACTTACAGCCTGCGGTTTTACCAACACACAACGCTCAAAGCCCGCTTTATCCGAAATACCCGGCACGAAGGCGGTGCTGATTTCAACGCTCCGTAGCGAGCCGCCCAACTCGGCCTGGCAGTAGGCGCGGAGGTCTTCCTGGGTGAGCAGTCGTTCATGCGTCAGGAGGTTTTTTCTGAGTTCGTGGACGTGCTCCTCGCCTTCCAGCGCGGGACGGCCGCCCGTGCTGCGGGTCAGCAGCGTGAGCGGACCCGCGATGGTTCCCGCCGCGCCGTAGGGACTCAGGCGGCTGGCGGTGGGCAACCCGTTGGCGGCTTCGGCCTGGGTACTCCAGAAAGCCACCGTCAGCACATTCGATTGCCGTTCGGGCGAGTCGATGACCAGGAAGGGCGGCGGGTTGGTGTCGCTGGAACGCTTCGCTCCCAGCTTTTGCTCCATGCGGGCGAGGTTTTGGGTCAGTTCACGCAGCAGCGCGGCCAGGAATTCCTGGCCCTGCGCGGCGAAGGCATTCTGCTCGTCGTGCAGCAGTTCCGTCAATCGGTAGAGCATTTCCTTCGCCTCCCGACGGTCGAAGCGGCCCACGCCCCGGCGGCGCAACTGGTAGGTATGGCCGGATGAATCAGCCTCGTTCGACTGCGTAGCCAAGCCGTAAGATTTCCCTTGCTGGTCGCTCACGCCGTGCATGTCCCAGTACGACTCGTCGGTATCGAGCAGGATGGCGTTCAGGCCCGCGTGCAGGCGGTAGGTAAAGCGGTGCAGTTGGCGGTTGATGACGGGGAAGGCATTGAGGGACACGGTGATATTTTCCAGGCCCGCCAGCGGAAAGGAACCGGGAAACTCCACTTTGAGCCAAAGCAGCGGCTGAGTGAGTTTCTTCAATTTTTGTTCGCCAAAAATTTCACCTACTTCCTCGGGATAGGGCGCAGTCGCTTTTTCGGGCCAATGGTTGTTTTCATCTATATAGATAAAACGTTTTTCCCAAAGCGTCGCGAGATCGGCCAGGTGCGCATCGGCAAGATGCGGTGAATCCTGGCCCGTTTCGGGACTAAGACCCAAATGAGCCGACAGCGGTACGCCCGACAAGGACGACCAGGTGGTTTGTCCCAAATGCGCCTCGAAGCGCGACTGCTGCTCGGGCGTGGGCCAGTCAAAGTAAAAGCGGAAGCCGCGCCACGACTCCACGGAACCGGCCACCTCCAGCCCCAGCCACAGGCCACGCGCCGCCGAAGGTCGGGGCAGTTCGGCCAGCGGGCGGCGGCTGTTGTCCCCCTCGTCCAGCTCGAAGACCGCCGAGGGCGTCACCACGCAGCGCAGCGCTGCATTCACGACCGACACGGCAGCCGGGGGCGAGAAATAAAAGTCGCTGGAAGCCGTGTTCCGTCCGCCCCGTGCTTTGAGCAAAAACTGATTTTCCGGCACCAGCCGCCCCAACGCCTCGGCGGGTTGCCCTTGCGCGATGGCCCAGGCCGGACGCGGGCGCGTGGCCGTGTCCGGCACCAGCAACGCGGCCAATTGCTCGAGCATCCGCGACTCGGAGGCCTGCATGGCGTGGCCGACTTTCTCCAGCTCCACCGCCGACGCCTCCATCAGCAGCCGTACCAGCGGGTCGAAGTTTTGTAAATCCGCCTCGTCATAGCCCCACAGGACAGCGGCCCGGCGGAGCAATCGGTCACGGATGGCTTCTTTGGTGAAGTTGGTCATGATTTAATTTTGAATGAGTGAGTGAGTGAATGAGTGAATGATAGTGCATAGGCTGGCGAAAGCAACATTCTATCATTCACTCATTCACTCACTCAAAATTGGCCTCTACTCCGCCGACATGGGCGAGATGAATACCCTTTCGAAGAACCGAAAGGGTTCCTTGGTGCGGGTGATGGTGCCTTCTACGCTCACGCCGATGCGCTTGCGGATGTAGTGGTTGGCTTTGGTCATTACTTCGTATTCTTCCATTTCGACTTTTACTTTCAGGGCCGAGAGGCGTGGCTCGAAGCGGGCGACGGTCTGCTCCACGCTTTCGCGAATGATGTCTTTCCATTTCAGCGACGACATGATCGAAAAATCGTGATCCCACAGCGCGCAGCCGAAGGTGGCATCGTAGCGGGTTTCGCCGAAGTGCGTGATCAGCAGTAGATAGATATGCTGGTAAACGGACTTATGCAGAGAGCAGCGCGTGTGCGCCCGGCCTTCGACCAGTCGATCCAGATCCATCGGTATCGTGTAGTATTCATCCTGCATGGGGTGCCGTATTATAAGATTAGGTTTGTAGAACTGGTTGAGAATCTTAGTTTTGTTCCTACCCTTCCTGAACTCCGTGTATCAAAAAAACAAAAATGACACCCTCCGTACCCAAGCCACCCAAACCGAAAGCCGTAACCCGCACCGCACTTTACACCGTAGTTGCCGCCTTACTGCTCCTGCTGACGGGTAGTTTGGGCCTGACCGGGGCCGATTTCGGGAGCAGCTACGCGCTGAGTATGTTTGGGTTTCTGGTAGTCGGATGCGTTCACGTATGGGCATTGCACCGCTGGTTGCCGCAGCGGACGGGTACTTTGATTAAGGAATTCGGCTTTACGCTGCTCGTGGCTGTAGCAGCCACCGGACTGCTCGCTGCCCTGTACCGTTTCGTGGACGAAGACCTCGCCAAGGGCCTGGGCGTGGCGACGGCTTTGGTGGCTTTCGTGTTTCCGATTGTAGTGGCGGGGGTTTACGCCGCTTTCCTGCGGATTCCGCCGAAGGCGTACAAGCAGTGGTACTATCCCGTGGGGCAATCCCTGCCGGACATGGACTTGCTGGATCTGTCGCGGGTGCTGGTGATTCAGTTTGAGTTTACCAAGCAGTTCGACGAAACGGCTTTTACCAACTTCCGCGCCAAGGCTCCGGTGTCGATGCTGCTCGGCGAATTATTTTTTATCTTTCTCAACGACTACAACGACCGCAACCCCGATAGCCCTGTGGCTTACCTCGACGCCGCCCAGCAACCCTACGGCTGGACTTTTTACAAAAAGCACCACTGGTACCAGCGCCGCCGTTACCTTGGTCCCGACCTGACTTTTCAGGCTAATAAGGTCGTGGATAATGAAACGATCGTGGCGGTGCGAAACGGTCTGATTGGCTAAAAAACAAAAAGCGGCAAGGCACCTATCTGCCCTGCCGCCTGCACGCACTACCACCGATTGGTGTGGGGCGTTCCGAAGAGCTTGATTTCCTTGGCCGTCAGGGTCAGGGAAGTCGTCATGGGTGTGGAGCCTTGCTCAGTGAAGCTTTCGCTGTACTGCACGCAGTACACGTCGGTCAGTTCCAGTTCTTTCTGGGTCTGCTCTTCGTCCACGTTTTTGAAAGTGATCTTGGCCGTGGCTTTCTTGCCGTCGGGATCGACCATCCATTCCCACAGGCTTTTGCTGGCATCCTCACCGGAGGAGTCCACCTGTACGAAAACGGTTCCACCGTACACTTTGGACGACACGCGTCCTTTGTCGTCGATGGATTGCGACAGGGAGTAGTTGCAGGCGATCACGGCCATGTCGCCGGATCCACCCTCCCAGGAAAAATAGGCATCAAAACTTGAAGCTGGCATAATTGAAATTGGGTTTGGTTGTGAAAAAATTGATTGAAAAAGTTTTTGTAATAAGTTCCAAAGGTCCAAAGGGGGCTTGCGCCTGACGCTTTGGAACCTGAATTCTTGTGTTTAATTTCACTCTGTTCCTCTGTTCCTTCGTTAATTAATTTGAACCATACCGCCTTTCAGGACGGCCATGGCGTCGCCTTTGACCTCTACCTTGGCGCCTTTCATGGCGGCGACTGTGGTTCCTTCGAGTTCGAGGTTGACGGTGGCTTTAAGGGTGGCATTCACGGCAGCTTCAACGGTGAAGTCAAGGCCTGTCTCGGCGACAATATCTGATTGCGCTACCATTTTTATGTTGTTGGCACTGAGCAAAATGTCTTGTTCGGCCTTGAAATCAATATTTTCCGAAGCCGACATCTCTATATTTTTGGCGGCCACCTCTACCAGGCCATTTTCTACGTTGAGACTTATTTTTCCGTCTTCTTTGAAGCTGATGATGAAGTTCGTCTCGGGCTGGTTGCGATTGCTGATCTGGATCTGGGCTTCGTCTTTCTTGTCTGAGAAAAGGACCACATTGCCCGAACTCGTAGCGATCACTTTCGTAGCGTTGCCGCCGGGCGAATAGTCGATTTTGCCCTTCTTGGGGTAGAGGCTAGTCAGTACCACCGGGTTTTCGGCCAGATTTTGCTCGTAGCCCACCAGCACCTGCGACTTTACCTCTGGCACGAAGTTGGCCCCGCGCCCTCGGGAAGTATGAAAACTCCCCGCCCTGATCCAGTACGATTCCTGATCCTCAGCGCGCGGCTGACCCCAGTCGAATCGGACGCGGACGCGGCCCAGGTTGTCGGGATCGTTGTTGGCGATGACTTCGGCCAGTTCGTTTTCGCCCAGCGGGTTGGTCACGTGCGGGTTGGCGGGCGGGTGCCGCGCCGACTCCGGCACGGCCCGGAACTCATTCTGGTAGCTGCCCGCCGTGTTGACGCGGTGCGTGATTTCGGTGACGCGGTATTTGCCAAAACTCTCCTCGTAGCGCTCGCCGCGATCGTTGATGCGGTCGCCCTTCACGTTCAGTACAGTACCCACACTTAAAGATGGGTTTTCTCCTTTTCCCTTGAAATCGACCATCGCCGAGGTCAGCGCCGAGCGTCTCATGCGGGTCAGTTCGTCGGCTTCCTGCTGGCTGGCCACGGTTTCGGGAGCGGTTAGCAGGGCATCGGCGGCGAATAGTTCGTCGGACTGCTGTAAAGCAAACTCGCTCAGGGCGGTCAGCCCCTCTACGTCTTGCGCGCTCGACTCGCCCGTAAAGCGCTTGTGTTCGGTGTAGTCGTAGCCGAACATCGCGAAGCGGGCGGGCTGCATGACCATCGCCACGTCGAAGTTCTGGGTGCCGTCCACCCGGAAGTCGGTTTCGGGACTGCGGCCCGGTCCCAGCACCAGTTCGCGGCCATCGTAGTAGAACCACTCGGCGCAGCGGTCGGCCACGCGGCACAGGAAGCGGTAGTTGCTTTCCTTGTATTGGATAAAGGGAATCTTGCGTCCGCCGTTTTGGGGACTCAAATCCCGCCGCAGCAAATTTTGCGGGTAGGGCCGCAGCACCTGGTCAAAAAGCGCCTGCACGCTGCCCCGGATGAATGACCGCCGCTGCGGCGAATCTTCCAACAAAATGGTGGGGCTGGCTCCTTTCAGCACAAAGGCACTGCTCATGTCGCTCAGGCTACGCAGCCTGATTTCGGTCACGATGCCCTGAAAAACGAACTCATCGCCGTCCTGGCGCGGGCTAAACGTGAACGTGATCTTGCGCCCCAACGCATTGCGGTGCGACTGGCTGAAAAAATGCTCCCCCGACGCTTCCAACTGATCAAACGGCACAAGCAGCTCGAAGCGGTGGTGGTCGAACAATTGCTGCTCGATCACCAGCCCCAGGTGGCGCGAAATCTCGTTTCCGCCTTCCAGTTCGATTTTTACGTTGATTTGCTTGGCCATCGGTTTTTAATTTTGATTGAGTGAATGATGAAGAGTATTCATTCACTAATTCACTCAATCTCTCATTCACAATTGAATTAGCTCGGTATCTCGGCTGATGCTATGGTCATTTTGTCGGCAGAAATTGTAAGGTCGTATCCTGTCGTTGTCCTGCGATGCATAAAGTATTCTTCCCCTCGGTAGCGCGGATAGTACTTTTCGTTGTCGGGGATGAATACGGTCTGAGTTTCGCGCAGCACGTTGATTTGATCATTCTGGAAATATTCCCGAAATCCGACGCAGATCCCCCCTTCAAAATCCACAAGCCGCACCATCAATGGACCTTCCATTTCCATAAACACAATGGCACCGTCCATTTTTTTATCGCTATTCAAGGCCCAGTCGTACAATAGGCGCACCTTGCTGTCTTCACCTTTCTCAATAAAAATCTTGGCTTTAATCATCATCCGCTTGGGTGCGTCGGTGGGCATACCGCGTTCGTCGGCGTTGCGATTGAGTCCGTATTCTACCGTGACGAGATTAAAATTGAAGTCTTCCATGAAAAGCTCGGCCCTCAGGGCGTGCGAGAAGTCGAATTCGTCAGCCATAATCAAAAATTTTCCAGTTTAATGTCTTCCAGAGCCATCTTACCGAAGGTGACCGTCAAGCTAAGTACCATGTTGTAGGCTGCCTCGATCCGCGCCCGATTTTTGTCCTCAAACATCGACTCAAATTTTTCGACGTAGCTGATGCAGTACCCCCGCTCAAATTCCAGCGTCCTGAAAGGAATATCCGGCGACTCACCGTACTGTTTCAATTTAAAATCCAGCGGTCGATTCGGCGCCAAAGCCCATTCCAGCAAGAGCAAATCACTCTTCGGCGGCAGGTGCAATTCCAAATACAGGTACGGGCACTGCACGGGCGTGTTGGTCTGTCCACTGTCGTCCACACCCTGATGCGCCTCCAACTGCGTGTAGAACGCCTCATAGGTATGGCCTTCTATTTCCAGATGAGCGTGAAAGGGCATGGCTTGGGGGGTGTTTGGTGATGCTGGTTTTTTGGAGGGGCAAAGGCACAAAGTGAAAGCGTATGCAGGAAATTAGGGGTCATAGTGTCCGGCGCAAGCCAACTTTGTGCCTTTGTGCCTCCCTTCCTACTGTTGCGCGTACTCCGCGGCCCACTCCGTGGCGTCCATGTCGTCGCCGCGTTGTCCGGTGAGGCCGATCATGAAGTTTTTGGCCGGGAAGTAAGGGATCATGTGGATGTCGAGGTGAATCTTGTCCTTTTGCTGGGGATCTTGCTCGAAGCGCATGACGCTGAATTTTTCGATCAGTTTGCCGGGTCCCGTGACGCTGTCGAGGAACTTGATGATCTGCTTCTTCAGGTCGTTTTTGGTGTTGTAGTCGAAATTCTCGAAAGCGCGGCGGTTCAGGAAGTCGATCAGGACTTTGGTGATGTAGTCGAATACCCGCACGACGGAGTAGGTCTGCAAGCCGGCGTTGTCGCCATTGAAGAGCGTTTTGGCCGAAAAGGCCATTACCTTGCCGTACTCGTTAACCATCGGAATCAGTCCCATCTTTTCCAGGTCGGCGATTTCCGACTTTTTCAGCGGAAAGCGGACGCCGTCGATTTCGTTGAGCGTACCGTGCTTCTTGCCCGCCGCCACCTGCGACATCAGGGTTTTGTAGACATTCCCCGCCAAGGCCGACGAAGGCGGTAGGTACAGGTCGTCCTCTTCGTCGAGGTTCTCGTGCTTGGGTCGGCCCACGAGCCAGTTGCAAGCCATCATCACGTTGGAAAGGTGCGCGTCGCCGCCCGTGAGATTGGCCATTTCGAAGAGTTCCATCACGTCCTCGGGGGCGTCCAGGTGCTCGAAGTCGGTCACGAGCATGGTCTTGTTCTTGTGCGCCAGCTTGGCCCACTTGTCCACGACCTTGCTCGAACCCAGGTAACCCGGCACGCTCAGGATCGAGTAGTTTTCGCGCAGATCGAGGCGGTCGAATTTGGCGGACAACTCCTCGCCCACGGCGTCGACGAAGGTCGTCACGTCCAAATCTTTCAACTGGTCGGGATCGGCGTTCATGAATGTGACGTTCTTGACTTTTTCTTGCTCGGTGTTCTTATAAAACATCGCCACGGCGCGGTACGACTGTTCCAGCGTCCTGAGTTCCTCCACGGTTTTGCCCATGTTTTGTTTCAAGAGTCCAGCAGCGGCGGTGACCTCAGTCTCGCCTTTCTCGATCATCTCGGCCACCGTTTCGGAGCCGCCGAGGAGTTCGGTCCACAATTGTAGTCGCTTTTTGAGCTGCTTGCGGTCGTTCTTTTTATCTGCTTCGGTCAGGAAGATCCGCTTGCGGGCTTTCTTGGCGGGATTGACGTTGCCAACGCCCTCGATGATGGTTTCGAGCAGGTCGAAACTGCCGTATTTGGCCAGGAGCGGCAGCCCCTGTTCCAGCGGCATCGCCTCCATCTCGCGGAAAGCTTGCTTTTCCATTACTTGTTGTGATTTTTCCTCTGCCATTGGTTTTTAATTTTGAATGAGTGAATGAGTGAATGAGTGAATATTAGACTTCGATTACTGATCCGCCGCTTCGATTTCTTCGGCGAGGGCCTGCAATACACCCAGTAGCGCTTCCTTGGCTTCGGGTTTTTCCAAAGCGGCTTTCAGAATTTTGTTGGATTTCAGGTGGCGGATAATCTGCTGAAAATCCGTGGCGCGGGCGTTCAGGTTCTGTAGGAAATCGCTCTGGGCGATGATGCCGCGCTGGCTAAAATCGCCGACGTTGTTGAATTTCAGCGTTTCGTTGATAAAACCACCGTCGGCGTCCTGAAACTCCACGTCGGCCTCGGGCTGGTAGTGCGCAAAGACCTCCTCCGTCGTTTTCAGGTCATAGACCGTCTCGGGCCGCACGGGCGGGTCGTTGGTGAGTTTGGTCACAAAAAGTGTCCGGTTCTGAGGGATATCGGCGATGCCTTCGTTCGCTTGATTCCTATCCCGTTCGTTTCCTCCTATTCCGTAGTTGAACATGGTTTTTTTGTTTAATTGTTGAATCGTGTAATCGTTGAATTGCTGTTTAATTTTCTGGGTGGGCGAAAGCTACTGTGTAACTCTGAAACTTTTTCACTTTTCCACTTTGTGCCTTTGTGCCTTTGTGCCTCTGCCCCTCCGAACCTCTGCCCCCTTTGCCACTCCCCTCCTATCCCCCAATCAAAACCGTCGGACACCCCACCACGATGGAACCGCCGTGCATCGTGGTGTCGCCCATGCGAGCGGCGGGTTTGCCGCCGATGAGGACAGTCAGGGAACCCAGCGCGATGGGGTCGGGCGGGCCGACGCAGGTACACATATCGCCGGCGGTCGCGGCGGGCACTCCGCCGATGAGGACGTTTGGTACCCCCGGCCCGATGACCGGGCCTCCCACGTGCGGCACCGGCGGAACGCCGGGCGTGACCATCGGGCAAACGTGCATATCTCCTATTCGGGCGGCTGGCTTCATGGTTGTTGTGTAATTGTTGAATCGTGTAATTGATATGGATTTGTTTAGGTGTTTAGGCGGGGAACTTCGCTTGTTACGGGGCGATTCCCTTTGTCGTTTTGTGATGGGCCGCGAACCGTTGACCGTTAACCCCCTTTCCTACCGCTTTGCTTTTTTGAAATTCCCCAGCGAGGTCAGTCCGATGCCGATGCCTACGGCGGCGGCTCCTCCTGATATATAGATGCCCGGTGCGGCGTAAGAGGTGATGCCTTCGGCGTTGGCAATGCGTTTTTTATAGTCGGCGTGGTCGTCGTTGAGCATCAAAAAGGTGGCAGTACCGAAAGCCAGGGCGGCTACGCCCACGCCTACCTTGATGAGACCCGTCATCTTTTGCTTTTTGGCCGAGGCCGAACTCACTTGCTTGCCCAGTTTTTTGACGGAGGCAGGCGTTTCCTCTTTTGACTTAGCCATATCCGTAGGTTTCTCGGCGTCGATCGAGGTACTGACGGGCAGGGCGGCGATGTTGTCCTGCATGGCGGTCGGGGTCTGGAACGCCAGGCGGGTGATATAGACGATCCACTCGTCGTCCACGCTGGCGGCGATGAACTCCGCTACGCGCTGCGTGGGCTGGTAGGGGGTGCCGATATTCTTGTTCTTTCCGTTGAACTGCGAGGTGAAGAATACCTTCACGTAAGGGTACTTTTCCCCGGCCTTCACGTCGCCCACCACGATGTTGGAAAACTCGATGGTGTTGGTGGTGCTTTTTTGGTAAAATAAGTCCAGGTTGCTCAGGTAGCGTTCGATGACCACGTCCGACCCGGTGGCGGCGGCCGTGTGGGTGGGGTCGATGTCGTCCTCCACGATCACGCCGTCGTTGAAAAATAGCTGGTCGTTGCTGGGCATGTAGCTGTTCATGACGATGTACTTGCGGTCGTAGGTAGTCAAGTCGTCATTGGCGATGGCGTTCAGCAGGTCGTTCAGCGCCCTGACTTTCTCCCGCGCCAACGCCCGAATCTGATCGGTAGCCCGGCGGTTCAATTCCGGCTTGGCGTCTGATTTCTTTTGCGCAAAAGCCGCCTCCGGCCCAAAGCCCAGCATTAGGATGCCAAGAAGTAGGATGTATGGTTTCATGGTATTTTTTGGTTTAGGGTTTTTGGTTTAGGCGTTTAGGGTTTAGGCGTTTAGTTGTTTAGTTGTTTAGGGTTTAGTTGTTTAAGTTGCTATAATTCAGAGTTATAATCAAATCCACAAATCCACAAATCCATAAATCAACATCAATTACACGATTACACGATTACACGATTACACAAATCAACAAATCCGCACATCACTCCTCAATCACCTGAATGCTTGCCCGGCGGTTCTTTTGCTTGTTTTCGTCCGTATCGTTGGGTGCGACGGGGTATTTGCTGCCTACGCCCGTCCAGTAAATGCGCTCGGTGGCGATGCCCGCCCGGTACAGGAAATTGGCCGTTACCTTGGCCCGAAATTCCGAGAGCGTTTGATTGAGACGAGGGTCGCCCACGTTGTCGGTGTGGCCGATAATCCGCACTAGCGCGTGGGGGTTCTGATCCAGCCACTCGGCCATTTGTTCCAGTTTCCACTGCTCCACGGGCTTCAATTTGTAATCGCTCTGGGCGAAGTGAACGAGTTCTGTCTTTTTATCGGTGACTGTGTTGATTCGTGTAATCGTTGAATCGTGTGACTGTGTATTTGATGCTGAATTGCTAAGTTGCATTTTGTTTCTTGACGCCACTGCTTCTTGTTCTATCTTCTTCTTTGGCTCGGGAATTTCTATGTAGCGCAGGTTGAGTCCGGCGGTGAGGGTGGCGGGGTATTCCTCGTGCAGGAGTTGGTTTGCTTCGTCGAGCAGCTCCACGCGGTAGCGTTGCGGCGGGGTGATGGTGGCCGAAAAGTATTTTGTGCCGTTTTTTTCCATTTTTAAAGTTTGGTTAGTGGCGTCGGCCAGGCGGCTTTGCACGTTCTCGCGGGTTTTGCCCAGCGTCAGCGACAGGATTGAAACCTGCGGCTGCAGCTTGATTTCGTAGAGGCGTTTGCTGTCGTTCAGTTGGTCCATAATCAGGTTTCCATTGTAGGGCTGGTAGCCCGTGGCCCTTACTTCGAGGGCGATGATGTCTTTGTCCGAAAAAACCACTTCCCAGGTCGGGCGGGCGGTGTCCAGTTTCTGGCAGACTTTCTTTTGGGTTTTGGTGAAAAACAAGCACACTTCCGCCGAAACGGCCTGGTTGGTACTCACATCCGATACTCGCACGAGCCGCGTGCTGACCGATTTTTCTTCACCCCCAGCCGTATTCAGCACAAAGTGCGACTGCTCCGACTGTTCATAAGGCAAGTCGCTGACCTGCTTTTCCAAAGCCCGCAACGTGAGCGGCACGAAGTACTCCAAAGTGCCTTTCCCGTCCAGCGAAAGCGGTAGTTTGAGCGATTGGTAGTGGCTCGCTTCCACAATCAATTCTTTACTATCACAATCGACCTCGACCCGGTACTTGCCAGTAGCATCGGTCTCCCCAAGCTGTATTTTTCGGTTTCCCACCTTCCCGAATAACCGCGCCGCAACGGGCTTCTGCGTATCCGCATCCCGCACCGTCCCCACCAGCCGCGCACATTCCGCTACTGGCTTTTCGAGGGCCTTTTTTCTTTCGTTTCCTTTCGGCAGAAGCACCAACCAACCTAGGCTGAAAAGGAATGCATAGAATATGAATTGTTCATTATTCATTATCAATTATCCATTAATTACCTTTCCCCTTCCAGCCCGATATTTCCCAGCAGCACCCCCCAGTTTGTCTGGGCCTGGCCGTCAATGATTTTCTCGTAGGATTCCAGTTTTACCTTGATGTTTTTCTTCGTCACATCGCCGTAAGCAATGCTTGTTCCGTCGCGACCGTAACCTTCGAAAACCTGTTGGCCCGTAATGGTGCCGTAGTAATTTCCGTCGGCTTCCTGCCTGAGTTCCTCGATGTAGCGCACTTCCGTCCAGGTGACGTTGATGCGGCTGTAGGGCAGCAGTTTCACGCGGTTGAGGTATTCCCGCACGGGGTAGCGGCTCACGCCCCGCGACCCGCTCACCGAAATGGTGGCACTGGGTTCAAAAAGCTGCACCGCCTGAGCCACCGCTTTGTTGCGGTCCGAAAGGCTCTGGTTTTTGTCCGCGATCACGGTCAGGTAATCGGCAAATTCGTGCACGCGGGAAACCCCTTTCTCACTGTATTCCTTGTATTCTTCCGCGCTAAGCGATGGGTGCGCGGGCCCAGTCGGCGCCGGAGCCTGCACTTCCTTTTTGGATTCCTCTACCACCACTACTTCTCTGACGGATGGTTTTGGCTCAGGCTCGGGTTCCTGTATTTTATATTTGGTTTCAGCTTGCCGGATGTCGTCGTGCGCCAAGGCCAGCAGCGGGGCGATGTCCATCACGTCGCGCAGGATTTCGTGCCTGCCGTCGCGGTAGATCACCGCACCCACTTGCTCCTTATTGATCGAGGCCGGGTCGCCTTCGGGCGTCTGGTAGTTGAGCACTTCGTCGCTCTCGTAGGAAATGACCCCCGGAATCACCGTCAGCGGGACGGTTTTTAAGATCAGGTCAAACGCTATTTGTCGGGGCGGCAGGTCGTAGAGTGCCTCCATCTGCTGCTGCGCCTTTCTCGGGTTGTTCTCCAAATCGGTGATAACCATATAATTCCCCTGCCCATTGAAGGCTACCAAAAACCGCTTACGGTGGTAGATGCGCGGAATCCCGTCCGAGGCTACCCATTCCAGCCGGTTGTCGACCACCCGCGTGATCTTGGCCGTGACGGGATTGCCGTTATCCAGCCAGACTCGTTCCTGCGAAAAGCAGAAATTAGCACTGATTATCAGTAGTAGAATATGTGTAAATAATAATCGCATCAACGAGGGTCCAACACTTTAAAAAAATTACCTTTCATCACTCATCACTCACCATTGTTCACTCTACCTTGAACCGCCAAATACTGAACTCCCCGGACTTTACTTCCCGGTCGGAGGTGAAGTACACCTCGTTCTCGGCTGACCAATAGGGCGCAAAATCGGTACTCGGCCCGAAAGTCAATTGGCGGAGGTTGTCGCCCGTGACGTCCAGCGTATACAGGTCGGCGTCGGGCTTATCGGCGGTAGTGAGGGTGAAAATGAGTTTCTGACTGTCGGGACTCCAGGCCGGGTGCGAGACGTAGCCCAGCGATGCCTGCGTGAGCTGGCGGGGCGGCTCGCCGTCGCGCGGCATCACCCACAGTGTGCCGATTTCGTGCTTCAGGCTGCCGTCCAGTTCGTATTTGACGAAGGCGATCTGCTTGTTGTCAGGCGAGAATTTTGGGAAACTGCCCGTTCCCAACTCCTTCACTTCGCTGCTTTTTTCTAAGTCTAGAAAATACATTTTATTGGAAGTCAGATATTTACCTCCACTTCTGAGTTTCTTGTTGCCGGATTTTGGCATAAAATTGCGCGGGACGCTACCTCTTTCGAACACCACCCGCGTTCCCTCCCGATCCCAGGCCGGGTTGTACTCGTTTTCGTCGGTATTCGTGAGGGTGAATAGCTCTCCTTCGCTGTCGTTGTCGGCTTCCAGGTAACCGAGGTCGAAGTTGCTGCCCTTGAGATACTGAAACACGATACGGTCGTTGGCTGCGCAATAGTTGGGGGCGAAATAGGTGTTCCGACCATGCGTGAGCGAGCGGGCCACCAGTTTGTCGGTGGTGCCTTTGATGTAAAGGTTATGGTTGCCCTCTCCGTCGGCCATGATATAGACCAGATTGCCGCCGAAGTCGCCGCCCTGCGCGTCGCGCACCACGCGCGCTCCCGTCTCGATGCGCGTCAGTTCGGCGAGTTCGGGCTGGGCGTTGGCCCAGGCGACGGTGAGCAGGAAAAGGACGGTCAGGGTTTTCATGAGATCAAAGAGCGAGGACGAAGTAGCTTGAGTTGGCAGGCATGGTCGACTTGTTCTGGTTTTCGATGAGCCAGACTGTCCCTCGTCCCGTGATTGTGAATGAGGATACGCCAATCTCTGAGGGATTGTAAACCCCTTTCCAATATTGAGTTACGAACACTCTGGCTTTGCTACTTGGAGAAGGGGTTATGCTAAAGCCACTAGTTTTTGATAGCGCAGGCGCAGTAGTCTCGAATATACTCTTGTCAATAATTACGTTGAACTCCGTTCCGGGTCCTATTGGCTTGGAAATGATCTGATTGAATATTCTCCAGCGTCCCCCGCTATAATATACCCCGACGGGGCTACTGTTCGCCGTAAGGCTATTGCCCCCAGGCATTACCTTGGTTACCATCATCTTGGCATCAGGACTGTTGTTGAGCAAAGGATGATCCAGCGTAGTGACGTGTCCGCTCGTATTGCTAGCCGCAGCGGTATGCCTGAAGGCCGTGTTGCTGGGGGCGGTATAGTAGACGTAGTATTCCGAATTGCCGGGAAGTTCGGAGTTGTCTTGGTTGATAACCGCCCATCTGTTTGACTGGTACGACAGCGCAAGGGGCTGAGGACTCATAGCACCCGTCGCGCTGAAAGTCAGTATCGCGATCGTATTGGGATTATTATTGAGTCCCAGGTTATCGAAGTAAGCCACCTTTGCCGACTTAGCTAGTTTGAAAGTGAAATCCCCACTCGCAGGAGCCGGAACGCCTGTCGTTACCTCCAGGGCCGTCCCCTGTGCGAAGCCACCGCCTTCGTTTTTGGCGTAAGCCTGGGCACTATACTTCGTGTTGCCCACCAGACCGACAAACCTATGCTCGAAAGTCAATACATCGGTTGTAAGGCTAGTACCTTTCTTGATAGTATCACTGCCACTCCCCCGGCGCAGAATAAAACCGTACTCCACGATAGCCCCGCTCTTCTTCTCCTGTCGGGTGTTTTTGAAAGCCGGGTCAGAAATGGTACCCTGCACGGTGAAGCTCGCAGCTTGCACGTCGGAGGCAGCATCCGTCGAGACGATGGGCAGCAGCGGATCCACGGGCGCAAACAGATCGCAGCTTTGCAGAATCAGCAGCAGCAGGGCTAGTAGGTGAAAGCGCATTTTCATGGGCGAGTGGTCTTGGTTTGTTGAATTTCTTTCTCTTGGCCCTTAGTCGTCGTTTGGGGAGAAAGGGAAACATCTTGCTGGAAATAAATAAGAATTATTTCCTAACGCCCTTGGCTATACGTAGGCAGTAACTTGCCCCTAACAGCAGCGGGACGCTCCTTGCCTGGATAGATAAATTTTCTGTTCTGGTATGTAAAGGATCAGTCGGGGAAAAAGGGTGTAAGGGAAACATGCCGTGTAGGATTTTTTTGAAAATCGTCACAAAGCACCACAGTATCTATGCTTCTGTTGCCAAATGTTTCGTGAAGCTGACTAGCGATGTTTCCGTACATCTAGGAATCGGATTCCTAGATGTACGGAAATTCGGGTTTTTAAGAGGCTATTTTCGAGAGATACAGAACAACGTGTCCCAAAAATCGTAATTTTGGTACGTATCTATAAAACGTGAGACTTTATGCACCATATTGATTTGCCTTTGTTGCCGCCGGAACGCAGCCAGGTAGAAACCATCCGCACCCTGCGGCAAGCGAATCGGGCTGCAACCGCGCTGGCCGAATTGAAAGGAGTAGCCAAAACCATTCCAAACCAGACGATGCTGATCAATGCCATTGTGTTGCAAGAGGCAAAGGGAAGTTCAGAAATCGAAAATATCATTACCACCCAGGATGAGTTGTACAAAGCCCTGACGGTTGAGAAGAATACCATCTCGGCAGCAGCCAAGGAGGTAGTTAACTACCGTAAAGCCATTTTTCAAGGCTTTAGCCTGATTCAAGAACAGGGATTCCTACGGGTAAATGACATCATTGGCATCCAGGCCCAACTTCTGGAAAACGAGGCGGGCGTCAGAACGCTGCCGGGAACCGTACTGAAAAACGATGCTACGGGCGAGGTCGTTTATACGCCTCCGCAGGATAAGGAAAAGATACTGGAACTGCTATCTAACTTCATTGAACACTTCAACGACACGGAGAACGATCTGTCGCCGCTCATCAATCTGGCGATTTATCACTACCAATTTGAAAGCATTCACCCGTTTTACGACGGCAACGGCCGGACGGGCCGAATCCTGAACATTCTCTACTTGATTCTTAACGACTTGATCGATGTTCCCATTCTGTATCTAAGCGCATACCTCATCGAACACAAGCAAGATTACTACCGATTGCTGAACCACACCAACCGAACTGGGGAGTGGGAGGATTGGATCGTTTATATGCTACAGGCTGTAGAAACCACCTCCCGCCAAACCATCGAAAAAATAGACCGAATCCGGCAACTTTTGGAGAGTACCCTGGAAAAGACCCAAGCCGAAGCACCCGGAATCTACCGCAAAGAGTTAATCGAACTGCTGTTTGAGCTACCTTATTGCAAGATAGAGTTCGTGGTAAATCACCTGAAAGTGGAGCGGAAGGCCGCCTCCCGCTATTTGCGCGATCTGGAAAAAATCGGCATCCTGGAATCGCAAAAAGTAGGGAGGGAAACGCTCTACATCAATCGAGAACTCGTGGAAGTCTTGAAGAAATAAGTTCAAACTTCACCTCCCCCGCTTCATCCAGCACCAGATGCAGCGCATCGCCTTTCCCAACTTCGCCGCTGACGATCATGCGGCTGATGGGGCGACGTAGCTGATTGCGAATCACGCCTTTCAGCGGCCGAACGCCGTAGCGCGGCGTGAAGCCCTGCAAGGCCACGTGTTGGGTGGCTTCGGGACTGAGGGTGAGCGTGATGCCCTGCTTGTGCAGCAGGTCGGTGAGGCCGCGCAGGTGGAGGTTGAAGATACGCACGACGATTTCTTCCGAGATGGGCGCAAAAGGCACGATCTCCGTCAGCCTTGCCAGGAACTCGGGCCGGAAATGCCGCGCCATGATCTCCATCAGGTCGGTGGAGTTGGGCAGGTTGCCCGCGCCGAATTCCTCGATGATGCGTTCCTGCCCGATGTTGGACGTGAATAGAATGACGGCATTGGAAAAATCCCCCTCCTTGCCCAGGCGGTCGTGCAGCTTGCCTTCGTCCAGAATTTGCAGGAAGAGGTCGAAGACCGACGGGTGCGCTTTTTCTATTTCGTCAAAAAGTACCACGGAATAGGGCTTCTGCCGGATTTTGTTCACCAGCAATCCACCTTCTTCGTAACCGACGTAGCCCGGCGGAGCGCCGTAAAGCAGCGCGGCCGAATGCTCTTCCTTAAATTCTGACATATCGAAGCGAATCAGAAACGACTCATCGTTAAATAGAAAATCGGCCAGGGCCTTGGCGATTTCGGTTTTGCCTGTGCCCGTGGGGCCGAGCAGGAAGAACGAGCCGATGGGCTGCCCGGCTTTGATGAGGCCCGAGCGCGATTCCAGGATAGCATCGCTGAGGGCTTTCACCGCGCCATCTTGCCCGATGACGCGGCGCTTGATGATGTCCTCCATGCCCAGCAGGCGATCGCGCTCGGTGGTTTGGAGCTTGCCCAGCGGAATGCCCGTCTTGTGCGCCACCACGGCGGCGACTTCGGTCTTGCCGACTTCCCGCTTGGCTTCTTCCCCCTCGACTTGCTGATGATGGTTGGCTAACAGATGCAAAGCGTCGAGTTGGGCGGTCAGGTGCTGCCGCAGTTGGGCGGCGGTGTCGAGGTCGGTGGCTTCCGGCAGTTCGAGTTGCCCCAGCAGCAGCGGACTCAGGCGGTTGGGCAGTTGGCGGAGCAGCCAGCGCAGTTCGTGCTGGCCTTCGGCTTCCTCCACGGCGGCCAGCGCGTCCAGGTCGTTGCGCAGGGCGGCGAGTTCGCCCGCAGACACCTCGTCCATGAGTTTCATGGAAGCCATCGTGCGATCGAGTAGGTCGAGGGCGGCGTCGGGCAGGCGGCGTTCTTTCATGTAGCGTTTCGAGAGCCGCACGGCCTCGGCGGCGGTGCCGGGCGCAACGGTGAGGCCGTGGTGGGCTTCGTAGGCGGGCAGCACGTGTTCGATCATGCGCACGGCGGTCGGCTCGTCGGGTTCTTCTACCAACAAAACCTCGAAGCGGCGGCTGAATGCCTCGTCTTTTTCGATGTACTTGCGGAATTCCTCGGGCGTGGTGGCCCCGATGAGCGTCAGTTCGCCCCGCGCCAGTTCAGGCTTCAAGAGTTGCGCCACACCCGGCCCCACCGAACCCTTGGGGTCGAGCAGGACGTGGATTTCGTCTACAAACAGAATGGCTTTGTCGTAGGATTTCAGTTCTTGCAAAATGCCTTTCAGTCGCTCCTCCACCTCGCCCTTGTAGGAAGCTCCGGCCACCAACGCGCCCGTGTCGAGTTCGAGCAAGCGGGCGTTTTGCAGCAGTCGGGGTACTTTTTTTTCATTGATCAACTGGGCGAAACCCTCCACCAGCGCCGACTTACCCACGCCCGGCTCACCGATCAACAGTACGTTGGGTTTGCTGCGGCGACCCAGGATTTCGGCCATTTGGCGCGTTTCGCGGTCGCGGCCCAGCACGGGGTCGGTTTTTCCGTCGGCGGCGCGGGCGGTCTTGTCGGTCAGGAAGCGCTCGGCTCCGGTGGCCGATGAAGGTGATTTTGCCGGGGGTTTGGAACTACCCGAAGGACTTGCCTCCTCCCCGTTTTTGTCAGAACCCGCCAAAGAAACACCCATCGCCATGACCTGCTTCTGCGTCACGGGCAGCGACTTCAACTGATCGGTACTGAACGCCAGTCCGGGTTTCAGGAGCGCAGCCAACGCACAAAGCGGGTCGGTGTCGCGGTTGAGTTGCAGGGCGATCAACTCAGCCAGTTCCAGCGTGGCGCGGGCCGACGCATCAGCCTCAGGCTGCTCCGGTACCCGCATCGACTTGGGGGCTTCTTCCAGCCGCACCTCGGCCCACTCGCCCAGGTAGCCCGCGTCGATGTCGGCCACGACCAGCTCCGAGGCCAGCCCCACATCGTGGTGTAGCATGGCCCGCAGAAGGTGCGGCGCGCCGTAATGTTCCTGGCGGTATTCGCGCGCTAAAGATTGCGCGACGGTGAGGGCGTAGGTGAGGGTTTGGGAGTTCATAATTTGGAATGAGTGAATGTCGGAATGTCGGAATATTGCTTTCGCCAGAAGTTTTTTGGTATCACATTCCGACATTCCAAATTGATCTAATTTAACCGCCAGAACCACACCCGATCCGCCCGATTGAACAGGCTTCCCGTGGAACTGCGGTCTTCGACGCCAGCGGCCAGGCTTAGGATTTGGTTGTAGTACTCCTGGCCCGTCCAGAGGTCGATGTGGTCGCCGGCCCGGCTGGCTTCGCCGGATCTTTTGAAACAATTATTAAAGTAGATCACGCCCAGCCTTCCTTCGATGGAGGAAGCCGCCGAATGGCCCAGACCGAGCTGATCGGGGTAGCCCCAGCAGGTGCGGATGTAGTGGGCCAATTCTTGCGCCCCCAGCACGTGCGGCACGGGAAGTCCCGTACGTCCGCCGCTGCGCACCCGGCTTTGGTTGGCGAAGGTCTCAAATGAAAATCCGCTCAGCGACAGCGCCACGCTCATGCGTACGGCGCACTCGTTGGCGATGCCCTCGCGCAAATCCTGCCGACTGGTGTAGGTGTTGTACACCCGGTACAGATCCATAAACGAAGGTTTGTAGCCCACAGGCTGCGTGCCGCGTAGCGGCTTGTCGATTAGAGCCAAGAGGTCGGCGGAGACAGTCATCTTTTTGTTTAGTTGTTTAGTTGTTTAGTTGTTTGGTTGTTTAGTTGTTTAGTCGGGGAACTTTATGTGTTAGAAGCAGTTCCCCTCTGGACCTCTGGACCTCTGGACCTCTGGACCTCTGGACCTCTGGACCTCTGGACCTCTGGGCCTCTGGACCTCAGCGTCTCACAACCCCAACCTCCGTAACTCCCCCATCCTTGCCGTGGCTTTGGTGCGCATTTCGGTGTTGGCGGTGGAGAGTTGGAGGCCGTCGAAGATTTGCTTCGCCTGGTCGTAGTAGCCTTGTTTTTCGTTCTTGCGCAGGTCGCCGTTTTTGATGAGTTGGAGGTAGCCCACGCCTTCGGCGTAGCTTTCCCATTCGGTGTAGTTGATTTTTTCTTTCAGGGCGTCCTCGCAGTTTTTCAGCTCTTTTTTGAGCTGCGCCAGGGCGGCGGGATCGGCTCCGCCACCGCCGCTGTCGCCCTTTTTCAGGCAGTTGTCGAGGTTGCGCTGGGCGATGTTGAGTTTGGCTTGTAGCTCGCGGGCGGTGGGGTCGGCCCCGCCGCCGCCACCGCCGCCCCCCCGTGGCGCGGCGGCAACTTGCCGCTCGAGGCCCCGGATTTCCAAATCTTTCAGATTGACCTGGTTTCTCAAATCATTGACCATCTGCATGTCGATACCCTTCTCGGCCAAAGTGCGGCGGAGTTCGGTAATGGTCTGGCGGTAAGTAACCAGGCCCTCCGACAGCGAGGCGATGCCCGTCGACAGCGCTTTGTTGTGCTCATCGTCGGCCTCGATGTCGATGGCTTTGATGTGCGCCATCAGGCCGTTGATCTGGCTTTCGAGCGAGACCAGCTGGGTCTGCGCCTCGGCGCGGGCCATGGCGTCGGACGCACTGCTGTAAGTGCCATCGTAGCGGATGAGCCGCTTCACGAGATTGCCTAGCGTGTCGGTGTCGGTCACCAATGGGCGCTGGGTTTCCACGATTTGCTTGTAGCGGTTCCGCTCGGAGTCGGATACGCTGTCGGGTACGCGCATCAGCATCCAGACCCCCAGAATGGGGAAAACCAGGGAAAAGGCGTACAGGCCGACGAAGCGGCCGATGAAGGTTTTACGGGTGCCTTTGTTGAGAGGTTCCATTATCAGTAGATAATATTCTGAGGCATAGGTGAGGCCGCTGCATAAAACAATGCACTCAAGGGGTAAGCGTAAGACTGGGCTAGTGATGCAATCAAATCGTCAATGGGTATCTTCACATCTTTATCGCCCCAGGGATTGTTGAAATAAGCGAGGTTCCCTTCTATCCCGGTAATTGCAACTGCGTGTAACCCCGTTGCGTTAGCGGGCTGTTTGCCTCCTCGGCTTGGACCATAGTTGAAATTTGCCACCACGTGGTTGAAAATCAGCGGCCCATGATTCATGAGGAGCGTTTTGACCTGGGCTTTCGTTAAAGGAGAAGCAGGCTTTGGAATGGATACGAACCCAGCATCTCGCAGACCATTAAAAACATCATTATTAGACGTAGCTCCTGGAACACAGGCGGTCAAAGGATTTAACCCACCCGTCAGCAGTGGTGTATCAAAGTCGTTACCAGCAGTTTGCTGCCAGTATTTCTGAATCATCGCGGCACAAACCACGTAGCAGACTGGGCTAACAGACTGGTTAAGAATCGGGACGTCATATTTCATAAGGATAGGTTTTTGAGGTTTATTAATTAAATCGGGCTCCAACGTGAAGCGGGCTTTTCAGGCGGTGACGGCTCATGAACGGGGCTTTCGACGATAAACACCTGCTGGCCTTTGCGCTTGCCGATGAATTCGAGCTGGCTGAGTTTGTTGAAAAGCGCTGCCCAAAGGGCGAAAAATGCTTCCACAGCTTGTAGCAGAGGCAGAATATCGGTGTGGACGTAAGCCATTTTCAGTAGCCCGTTCAGGTTGTTTTGCATCTGACCGGGCGTTTCTTCGGCCCATTCGGCGAGGTAGCTGAGTAGCTCCTCCTTCTCCCGCAGCGTGAGGCATTCCAGAGATGACTGGATGGCTTTAGCGGCGTTCAACGTGGCCGTCACCATTTGCAGGGGCGGCGCATGAGGGAGTTGGTAGCGGTAGGTCAGGCTATTCTGGCTGAGGACTTCGACCAGCCGCTCCGTAAGGTACTGGACGCTGTCGGAGAGCGTGTTCTTCTGACTTTTGGTTTTTATTTTTTGGATAATCCGGTACGAATAGGTTTCCGTTTCCTCCATCGCTTTCCCGAACTTATGGTACCATTCCCGTAGTCCGGCGTGGCTGCTTACCGTCGCGCTGGCGGGTACGTAATCGTTCAAAATCCCTACTTCGCCGTTTTCGAGGGCGCACTGCGCGATCATTAGCTGCGGCCCCGTCCATTGTTTCGGCTGGACGGTGGCCAGCGGCACGGCGCTGATTTGGTACAGCGCGTCCACGAATGGGTGGCGCGGCGGAATTTCCCCGGCATCCGGTTCGCCGAAAGGCTGGGTTTCGAAGGCGTTCACGCTCAGCACGATTCCGAAGGCCTGGTCGCCTTCCAGACGGTAATCGGACAACAATTGCGGGAGCGAGATTTCGGCGCGTACTGCGTTGCTTTCGTCTATGTCTATCAGGCTCCCGTCGGAAGTCACGGCCCGGCAGCGCCGCACTTCCACGCGCAGGGTGCGGTCGGGGACTGCCTGAATATCGATCTGCAGGGCGTCTTCTCCCTCAGTGGCGTACAAGCCGAACGAATGCGGCGACAGGCCCACCGCCCGGACTTCCCGCAGCGCGTGGCTCAGGTGGTGGTCGGCGGCGATGAAGTGTTCTTTCGAGATCTTCATGCCGTCGATCCAGTGGACGGCCCGGTAGCGTTTTTGGGGCATGGATTCGTTTCTCTTTTGTTGGGGGGATGTCAGTTTCTACGCCTTAGTCGCAGAAACCCCGCCCGTGGGAAACAGGCGGGGCGAATTCTTTACGAAAAAAGTCGATCAGTCGGCCAGATTGTAGGCTTCTTTCACCGCCAGGTAGTCGGTGAAGTCGATGGTGGCCTGGCGCCCGTTGACCAAAGTGTTGGCAGGAATGATAACCACCCGTATGGCATCGAGGGTAAAGGCAGTTTTGTTGCTGTAATCTTCAGGGAAGATTTGGAGCGTCATTGGATTATTTCCGAAAAAACGGACGTTCAGAACGAGCTTCGTATTCAAACCTCCCACATAGCCCGGAATTTGATACCAAAGGGTAGAGCCACTGAATGAGCTATTTCTGACATACACCATGACTGCGCTCTTCTCGAGCGTGGCTCGGTCAACACCTGTCAGCGTTAAATCAAGCGTAGAAGTTGTGCCAACAGGAATGGTTTTGGCACCAAACGAAATCTGGGTCACGTTGGCGTTGCCGTTCTGTCCGGCGGCTCCGGCGGCGCCAGCCGTTCCGGCAGGCCCGGCTGGGCCTATCGCTCCGGCGGGGCCTGCCGGACCTTGTGGCCCTTGGGCGCCTACTTCCCCTGCTTCGGGAGAGCAGCTTTGGAAAGCGATGGGACTACCGACCAGAAGGGCGGCAACAGCGAGCATTGAGGTAAATTTGAGCGCTTTCATACTTTTTCAGAAAAATGGTTAAAGAGAAAATTGATTTTTGAGTGGGAATGAAGGATTCCCGCCTTCTTGCCTTCATGAGTCGTGGAGACTGATCCAACTGGAAACAGAAAGCGGGCAGATTTTTAAATAAACAGGGCTTTTTACGTATATTTCCCGGTCAAATATTCACACGCACACGCATGACACTGTTTCAGAAGTCCCCTCCCGATTCGGACATCATCCAGGGTATTCGCGCCGGAGGCACCGCCCGGCGGCTGCACGAGAATCAGCTCTACGCCAAGTACGCTTACTTAATCGGCAAAGGCGTACGCAAGCACCGCCTGCCGGAAGACGAGAGTTCGATGGCTTATTCCGACGCGGTGCTGTCCGTGATCGAACACCTCGGCACCGACCGATTCGAGGGCCGTTCGGGATTGAAAACCTATCTTATTCAAATATTTAATAACAAATGTGTTGACCTTATTCGTAAAAACACGACTAAGAAGGCGCAGGTACACCGCGCCAACGGGCTGGACGACCACTACCTGAATCTGCTGCCCGACGACACCCGCAGCGTGATTCAGCAACTCATGCAGCAGCAGGATGCCCAACTACTGGGACAACGCCTGGAAGAAGTGGGCGACAAATGCCGGCAAATGCTGACGGCCTGGAGCGAAGGATTCAAGGACGCCGAAATAGCCAAGCAGATGAGCTACCAGTCGGCGGCCGTAGTGAAGACCAGCCGCCTGCGTTGCCTGCAAAAGCTGCGAGCCCTATACCTTAGTGGCAAGCCCGCTTGATAATTAACCTATGCTAGAAAAATGAACGACCGCATCGAAAATTACTTTAACGAGAGCCTGCCACCACCGGAACGGGCGCAGTTTGAAGAAGACCTGCGCCAAAATCCTCAATTGCAGGAAGAAGTGGCCTTTTACCTCAAAACAAAACAAGTGCTGAGGGAGCAAACCCTGGCCGAGCGCCACGCCGAGTGGCAGCAAATGCCGGACAACCAAACGACCGCTTCCGAACCCGCTCCTCTCATGCGTCGACTTTCTCTGTGGCAGTACGCCGCCGCCGCCGTGCTGGTACTGGCCATGGGAATAGGGTGGCTTTGGCTGAGTGGCACAGCAGGGGTTACGAGAGATACTCTGTCCCAGAGTGTCGATAACTACGGAGGCCCCGAGTTCGAAACCGTGACGATGGCCAGCGAACCCGATAGTCTGGAAACGGCCAAGAGTTTTTACAACGAAAACCGCCTGGACGATGCGCTGGCAGTTAGTCAGTCCCTGCTGGAACGAAATCCTGATAACGCCGCCGCCCTGGAGGTGGCGGGTGTAGCCGCCCGCCGACAGCAAAAGTATGACCTGGCGATCGGGTACTTCCAGCGCCTGGCCGCCATCCCCGACCTCTACATCAATCCCGGCAACTTTTACGAGGCTACCGTTTATTTGAAGCGGGGCGAGCCGTCGGATTTAAAGAAGGCGCGGCCATTGCTGCAAAAAGTAGAGGCGGACGCCACGGCGTCGCCGAAGCAAAAGACGCAGGCCAAAGAATGGCTGGATGCGCTCGACGAAATAGTTGAGTAAGAATCGAATCAAACCTAAAACCCGATAATAGATGTACCCCGAACCAACCGAACCCGACTACGCTGATTTAAGCCCGAAAGAGCTCGCCGAACGCGGCATTTTCACTCCCCTGCTGAAGCATTACGATGATCAGGAAAACTCCTCCTGGATCGTAGCCAACCAGAAAATCGTGGCCGTCGATCCTGGCTTACCGGGGTTGCAGGATTTTATCGAGAGGCAGAAGCAGGCCGACGAGCGCCCCGCAGGAGGGAGTACTCCGCCGGACGGCGAAATGATCAAACGTCCGCCCGCGCTGGAAAATAGCCTGGAAAACTTCTTCCGCAGCCTCCTCAACCTGCTGACGGCCTGGTTGCGCTGGCTGTTTGGTGGTGGCAAGCCCCAGCCGCAGCGGCCCGCGGTGAGTAAGGACGGCACTTTCCGCTGGTCTTTCGAAGGAAACGCCGACCAGAAAATTGATTTCAAGATCGTGCGGGCCAGCGAGTGTCCCAACGAGGAATCCGAGTTCGGCAAACAGCCCAGCGTGAATGTGCTGCTGACCTGGAAGGAAGCCATCGGCCAGGGCGATTTGGCCGCCTTTGAGGAACTCCGTGGCCAGGCCGACAATCATTTTATCTCCAATCCACAGCCGCCGTCGCACGGCCCCAAGCCGCCCGTGGAGGCAGACGCGGAAATTATGAGAGTGTATGCTTCTGATTTTCAGACATTCGATAGTCAGGAAAGAAGCAAATATGCCAAAACGGGTTCTGGATCAGTTAAAAAAGATGATGAACCCATCGTGGCCGTCGTGGATACCGGTCTTAAGTACAAGTGGGATAATTACGGACAGGAGCTGAAGTATGCCGATGGAACCCCATTTCAATTCAATATTGCCGAGGCTCCTGGCTCAGCCTGTCGGCCGGGCAGCAACTTCGGTTACTGCAGCATCGGCGACTACCTGCACCACGCCGACGCATTCACTCAATTGAGGTCGCTGAGGCAATTGACCAAAGCTCAAATAAAGAATAGTCCTTTCGACGATCACCGCGTGGACGAGAAAGACGGTGAGGTAGAGCGGATCAAAGTAGGAAGGCACGGCACCTTTATCACGGCTATTCTCAATCGGTACGGTTGCCAGGTGCTGCCCGTCAAGTCTTTCAATTGTGCGGCGCGCGGCACCCTGTTCGACGTACTGGACGGTCTTAACTACCTGATTGCCCAGAAGCGCGAGGGTATGCCCATCCAAATCCTCAACGCCAGCTTCAGCGGCACGATGAACGCGATGGGCGCCGCGTTTTTTTACAAAAAAATGAAAAGCCTGACCGACCTGGGCGTGTGGGTGGTAGCGGCGGCGGGAAATCAGGGCATCAGCCTGGACGGGACGTCCATCTACCCCGCCCAATTTGGGTGGCGAGAGGGCCCTTATTTCCTGGAGAAGGTAATTACTGTCAACTCCGAATACCTCGGCAGCAGGCAGGGCAACACGGGAGCGGCGGTGTCGATTACGGCCCGATCACCCAAACCTGACGGATTCCCTTCGGCCATTCTTACGAAAAGCTCTCCCGACGATGTGATCCAGGGAACGTCTTTTGCCGCGCCTTATGTGGCCTGCGCCCTGGCTGCCATCGATACGGCGGGCCTTTCCCGCGAGGAAGTATTGACCGAAATAACGTCCAAGAACATTGGTGGTGTTACGTTTTCCAAAACCGTCAGCAGCTAAAATGATCGATAATGCGAACCGGATTGCTAAGCTTGGGGCTTTACCTGCTTTCGCAACTACCATTGTGGCAGCCGTTGCTGTACGCCCAGTGTTCAAGCCGCGCTGCTTTTCGCACCCAGCTACGGGAAATCACCGCGCCGGGCATCGTCATGGACGACGCGAAGCTGAAACCCCAGCGAATAAAATTGGAAAAATGGCTCTCCAGTTGGCGCAAATGCTACCCCAGGGAGGATTCGAGCTATGTGGACGCCCTCAACCAACTATCGCTGCTACATTATTACCTCGCTTACATTTCGGATCAAAACTACGACTCAGCCGTCGGCTATGCCCAGGAAGCCATCCGTATTTATAAAAATCCGAAAAATCTCGCACTGCGAAACAGTGACCTTGTAACGGCTTATTTCCGTGCGGGCATTGCTCACTACGACGCCGGAGCCTCCGGAAAGGCCATCGAGGCACTGGCTACGGTCATCGAAATGGGCAAGAAAGAACCGAAAGCTTTCAGACTTGTTAGCGCGACCTATCCCTATCTCACCTTCCACTATTATTCTACGGGTGATTACGGGAAAGCGCTGCGATACGCCGAAGCGGGAGGGCGGTTCAATTATCGGGTAGGGAATGATGCCATGACCTCCAAAATACTCGAGCAAAAAAGCCAGGCGCTTTCCCAGCTAGGCCGGCACGAGGAGGCCAAAAAGGCCGTCGAAACCGCCATCAAGCTCATTCAGAAATTTCCCGAACACCATCGTACCTTGACGTCGCAGGAAAGAATGTTGGCCGGTATCCTGTACGAAATGGGTCAGCTCGACGAAAGCCTGCCGCACTACCACCGGGCCTACGCCCTGGCCCGAAAGTACAACGACGAGAGCCTGTCGGATTACGCTACGGCCCTGGGCGGTGTATACCACGATTTAGGCGACGATGTCAAAGCGCTTGGCTATTTTCAGGAAGCATTGCGGATTGACAGGAGCGGCTTCAGCAAAAGCGTTTTGCTCGATTACATGGGTGTGCTGCGGCGACAGCATAATGACTTCGAGTCTGCCCTGACCTATCACCAGAAAGGACTCAACCACCTACACATCGACTATCACGAAACGGATGTCACCGCCCTGCCTCCCGCCCGGCTGATTCGTTCGGAGCCCCACCCGGATTATTTCCTGATTATCGTGCAGGACAAAGCCGATACTTGGCTCGAATACGCCAAACACCGGGGAAATGACAAACGAAAGCTCAGAAATGCCTGGCAAACTTACATGCTGGCCGATAGCATAGTCGACATTATGCGCAGGGAACACAGCGGTGAGGTGACCAAACTACTGTGGCGCAACAAGGTGCGCGGCATGTACGCTCGGGCGATCGAAACCTGCTACTTGCTGAATGACCCCGCCGCCGCCTTGCATTTTTTTGAGAAAAGCCGCGCCGTATTGCTCAATGACCAACTCAGCGAGCGCATCGCCGAGCAGTTGCTTACCAAAAAAGACCAGGAGGGTATTCGAAGACTGCGGCGGGAACTCCGGGCTTCGGAGAAACGGATCCTGGGGAAAGCGCCCTCTGGCCCGAATGCTGCGCGACTCGACAGTAGGCGTTTGGAAGTGCAGGAACGATACGATAAGCTGGTTGTCAAGCTTGAAGGGAACAATCCAGCCTACCTTCAATCCAGGAACAACGATCACGTTCCAGGACTGGATGCTATCCGGCAAAGCCTTTTGACCGAAAACGGTGATTGCCGCTCGGCTTTTCTTTCCTACTTTGTGGGAGACAGCGCGATCTACGGCATCTGTATCGATGCCGACCGTTTTGTTTTCAAGAAACTGAACAAGGCCGCGTATCAGCGAAGTATCGGCACATTCAAGGAGTCGCTGGTAAGCCGCGCCGCGCAAAACAGTCAGTGGAAAAACTACCTGGAAGCAGCGCACAGCTTGTACAAAACGCTGATCCTGCCCTTCGGCCTGAGTGAAAATACCAAATTGATCGTCTCACCGGATGGCGACTTTATTCCCTTTGCCGCTTTCAGCCTATCGCCCGCCAAGCCTGACTATCTCGTGCAGCATCATGCGATCAGCTACACCTACTCCGCCGGATTTTCGGAGCGCGTTCCTCGCACGACGGCTCGCTGGTGGCCGTCCTTCCGTACGTTCCTGGGCATGGCACCCGTGGATTTTTCGTCCACATTGCGGCAAACGCCCTTACGGGGTTCGGATAGTACGCTTCAGGAAATTGGCGGCCGTTTTCTTTTTTCCAAGAAACTGACCGGAGCGCACGCGTCGCGCAAAGCCTTCGCTGCCCTGGCTCCCGGCTACCGCATCGTGCAGCTCTTCACCCACGCCACTGCCGACAGCAGCGGCGTGGCTCCGAAACTGTACTTTGCCGATTCCGTTTTCCACCTGTCCGATTTGCCCGATACCACCTTCCGAACCCAGTTGATGGTGCTGGCAGCCTGTCAGACCGGCATCGGCAAAAACCAGCGCGGCGAGGGCGTGTTCAGTATGGCACGCGGCTTCGCGGCGGTGGGAATCCCCAGCACGATCACCACGCTGTGGAGCGTAGAGGATCAGCCTACCTACGGGCTGACGAGTCTTTTCTACGCCCAACTTGCCAATGACCTTCCACTGGACGAAGCGTTACAGCAAGCCCAGATCGAATGGTTGAAAAGTAACGACCCCGCCGACCAAATGCCTTACGCCTGGGCGGGCGTGGTACTGGTGGGGCAGCGCGCGCCGCTTGGAAGATATTACGGCCCATGGGTTTACGGGATTGGAGTGGTGCTGTTGCTGCTTTTGGCAAGGTTGTTTTGGTGGGCAAAAAACAGAAAGCCAATCGGTACCTTTGTCGCTCCGGCGTACCAGCCCTCACCCGATTCTCCGTAAACTTCCCACCATGAACGAAACCAATCCTCACGACCTCAGCGACCTGATTCGCCTCGCCCTGCGCGAGGACATCGGCGACGGCGACCACTCTTCCCTGGCCTGCGTACCTGAAACGGCCACCAAACGCGCCCAATTATTAGTGAAGCAGGCGGGCGTGCTGGCGGGCGTGGAGGTGGCTCTGGTTGTGTTTGAAGAAGTCGACCCTTCCCTGAAAGTAGAGGTAAAAATTCAGGACGGTACCCGCATCGAGGTGGGTGACATCGTCCTCACCGTCGAGGGCAGCGCGCGTGCCATCCTGCAAGCCGAGCGGCTGATGCTCAACATCATGCAGCGCATGAGCGGCATCGCGACCCATACCCGCCGCATGGCCGACCTTGTTGCCGATCTGCCCGTGAAGTTACTGGATACCCGCAAAACGACGCCCAATTTCCGGATTTTTGAAAAAATGGCCACCCGCATCGGCGGCGCGCACAACCACCGCATGGGGCTGTACGATATGATTATGCTCAAAGACAACCACCTCGACTACGCCGGGGGCATCCTGCCCGCCCTCATTCGTACCCGCGAGTACCTCGATAAAACGGGCCGCAACCTGAAAATCGAAATAGAAACCCGCAACCTGGGCGAAGTGGACGAAGTGCTGCGCGTGGGCGGCGCGGACATCATCATGCTGGATAATTTTTCTTTAGAAGATATGCGTACGGCAGTCAAGAAAATCGGCGGGCGTCTAGAGATCGAGGCTTCCGGCAACATCGACGAAACCACCCTCCGCGCCGTAGCCGAAACGGGCGTGGACAGCATTTCGAGCGGCGCGCTGACGCACCAGATCAAGAGTCTGGATTTAAGTTTGAAAGCCTATTGAATGATGAATTATGAGTGATGAACTATGAATGACTGGCGCATATCACTCATCACTACCAGTATGGGAACATCGCTACCCATTAGAGTTCTTCTTGTTTTGATGAGTGGCGGTTTTGTATTTCTCGCCGCCGCTACCGCTCACGCCCAGGACCCGCCGCGGCGGGAGATAGACATCCAGCAATTCGTGCAGGAGCTTTTTCCCGTTCCCAGCGAAGACATCAATTACAGCGACTTATTCGAGTCGCTGTTTCAGTTGTACGCCAATCCCCGCGACCTGAACATCGCCACCCGCGATGAACTGGCAGCCACCTACATTCTTTCCCAAACGCAGTTGGATGCTTTCATAGACTACCGCGCTCAACTCGGGCCGCTGCTATCGTTGTACGAACTGCAGGCCATTCCCGGCTTCGACCTACCCACGATTCGGCGCTTATTGCCCTTCGTGACAGTGCAGACGCAACGGCTATCGCTGCGGGAATCGCTGCAAAATCCTACCCAGCATTACCTCATCCTGCGGTCGGAACGGCTCTTGGAGCAGCAGAAAGGATTTTCCGAAATAGACACGACCTCCCGCTCGCGGACGCGCTACGCGGGGGATCCGTATCAGGTTTATGCCCGCTACCGCTACTCGCGCATTGGGGCGTTCAGTTTTGGTTTCACCACCGAGAAAGACGCGGGGGAAGTACTGGCCTGGCGGCCCGAGCGGCAGGTTTTTGGCGGCGACTTCACGTCTTTTCACGCCCAAATCATGAATCGGGGGCGGCTCAAGAACCTCATTATCGGCGATTTCCAGATGCAGGCCGGGCAAGGCGTAGTAATGGCGGCTGGATTTGCGCTGGGTAAAGGCACCGAAACGATCCTGACCACCTACCGCAGCACGCTGGGCTTGCGTCCTTACACCTCGGTGCTGGAAGCGGGCTTCTTTCGCGGCGCGGCGGCGACGGTCAATCTGCGAAAAAACCTGGACGTGACGCTTTTCGGCTCAGCTACCCGACGCGACGCCAGCCTGAGCGACCTGGCCGACGGCCCTAATGGGACGGTAATCTCCTCGCTCCTCACCGCCGGACTGCACCGTACGCCCTCCGAACGCGACAAGCAGGGGTTGATTCCCGAAAAGAACGTCGGCTTCCACGCGCTGTACACTTTTCCCAAACAAACGGGCAAGATTGGGATGACCGCGCTCTACACGCACTTCGACGGCAGCTTGCAGAAACGTGACTTGCCCTACAACAAATTTGAATTCACGGGCAACCAGAACCTGACCATCGGCCTGCACGGCGACTACCACTGGCGGAACGTCCACCTTTTCGGCGAAGGCGCGCGCTCCCTGAGCGGTGGACTGGGCGGCGTGGGCGGGCTGATCGCCACGCTGAGCAAGGCGCTGGATTTTACCTTTCAACTCCGGCACTACGACCCCAACTTTCATACTTTTTATGGCAATCCCATTACCGAAGGCTCGCGGCCTATCAATGAATCGGGCACCTATTGGGGGCTGCGCTATAAGCCCAACCGCCGCTGGCAAATCAGCGGCTTCTACGACCGCTTCCGTTTTCCGTGGCTGAAGTACCAGGTCAACGCGCCTTCCGACGGAAACGACCGACTGCTGCACGCCCGCTACACGCCCAACAAGCGCTTCACGGCCTTCGCCCTCTTCCACGAAGAACACAAAATGCGCAACCTTTCGGGCGGCACAACGCCTCTGCCCGACATCGCCACCACCATTCGCCGCACGGCGGTGCTGCAAGCCGAGTACGACGTGCCGCTGAAATTCGCGGTACGCACCCGCGTTCAAGGCGGCGATTACGCCTTTGTGGGAACGTCCCGTTCGCAGGGAATTACGGTTTTGCAAGATGTTACCTGGCGATTTTCCCGGCTGGAACTGAGCGGCCGCGTAGCTTTTTTCGCTACCGACGATTATAACAGCCGCCAGTACGTCTACGAAAAAGACGTTCTCTACGCCTTCTCGCTACCCGCCTACTACGACCGGGGTACAAGGCACTACATTATGCTGCGCTACGCAATGTCTCGAAACCTGAGAATCTGGCTCCGTTGGTCGCAATCGCGGTTTAGCAACACGGAACTCATTAGCTCGGGTCTCAATGAAATCCAGGGAAACACCCGCAGCGAAATGAAGGCGCAGGTGATGTATTCTTTTTGAAGGGAGGCACAAAGGCACAAAGGCACAAAGGCACAAAGGCACAAAGGCACAAAGGCACAAAGGCACAAAGTGGAAAAGGGATATAAGGCCAATCTACTGCTTGGTTAAGCCTTTTCCGAAAAAAGTTTAAAAAGATTAATTCCATTGTGCGTCAGCCCACTTTGTGCCTTTGGAACTTTGTGCCTCCCTACCCCTTACTCCTTCACCTTCGCCTTCTTGGGATCGATTACCGTTTCGGCGCGGCTGACGGCGGAAGCTCCAAAGAAGCCGAGGGCTTTCTTGCCGTTGGTGTTTTTGTTAGAAATATTGGTGGGAATGTTGGCGGGCGGGACGGCGAAAATGCCGCCATTGGTGGTTTCCTGCCTGACCTGAAACAAAAAGTAGTACGATTCGATACTGATGCTGTGCAATTCCACCCCTACGGTATCACCCGCTGAGAACAGCTTGTTGACGTTGATCGACTGCCGCAGGGGTTGAATAAACACCAGTCCGTCGGAGGGTGAGCCGGGGCTGAACGAGGCGTCGAAGGCCAGCGAAATGTCGTTTGGGTCGGTGCCGTAGAGCTTGCCGCTTTTCAAGGGCTTTATCCAGTAAGTGTCACCGAGGCCCACGAAGTCGCGGGCGTAGAATTGCGCCAGATAACCGTCTTTCGGGCCTTCGGGTGGGTTGATGGGGAAGCTCTCCTCCTCATAGACCAGCGAGTCTATTTTCGGCACCCGCTTGATTTCGTTGGTGGCGGTGTATTCCTCGCCGCCATATTTGATTTGCAGAGCGTATTTTCCCCCGACGCGGCCCAAAGCCAATGTGTCAGACTTAGGCGTCCATCTATAAACACCCTTGCCTTTTTCGTCGGTGAATTTATAGATTGCGCCTTGCTCGTCCGTAATCATTACTTCGGCCCCCAGCGCAGGCTTGGCCCGGCTATTGTCGAAGTAAGCCGCCGACAAGGTCAACTTCACGGTTTGCGGGCCGGGCTTGTTGGTAATCCACCCGTCTACGACGAGTTGGGTAGGGCCGGTTTCGGTTTCAATGTCTATGGCGTCCTCGCAGCTTGTCAGGAAAACCGCGACGGCAAACAGGCTCAGGAATAGATGAATGGCTCTTTTTTTCATGACTGATCTTTGTAAGAAATAATTGGCTTTTGCTGAATATAGCTTTGGTTTTCCAAAGCGTCCAGCATAAACTTTGCCACCATGCGGCGGCTGATGGTCAGTTTATCGGGTTTGGCGGTTTTACTTTCCAACACTACCTGAACGGGCTTGTCATCAGTCTCGTTCGTCAGGCCGGCGGGAAGCACGACGGTCCAGTCCAGGTCCGATTTTTCCCAAATCTCCTCTTGTCGCTCGTGGTCGCGGTAGGTGACGCCGATCTTGGTGGTGTCGATGACCCATCGGAACCAACCCGGAATGTCGGCCTTGGTTTCGCCCGTTCCCCAGGCCGAGACGATCAGGCAGCGCTTCAGGTGTGTTTCTTTGGCTACGTTCACGACTTGCTGCGCTACCTCACTCAGAAACGTCGGCGACGAGCTCAATTCCGACCACGGCCACCATTCGGTTTTTCGGGAAATATTTAAGGCGCTTAGTACGGCTTCGCAGCCTTGCATCGTTTGCGCCAAATCCTTTGTCGAAGTCGGGACGCCTTTGATGATGGTCAAATCAGGATGCTCGATGTCCAGGCTGCTCTGCGGCCGCACCAGGGCGTTTACGGCGTGACTCCGATTCAGGGCCTCTTTTACGATCCAGATTCCGGTGCGGCCTGTTGCGCCGAGGACGGCGATTTTTTGCTTCATGGTTTGGCCTTAGGTTATTCTGTTTCGCGGTAGAGACAAGGCATGCCTTGTCTCTACCGCGAAATTTTAAAATTTGAAATTGTAGGTGACGGCCGGGATCACTGACCCGATCACCGAAAAACGGATGGCTTCCGTCGTCAGCGGATTGTCTTCGTTTTGCTGTACATAGACCGAGTAGGGATTGCGGCGATTGTAGGCATTGTACACCGAGAACACCCACTCGCCCTGGCCGATACCGAACAGTTTCTTCTTTGACTTCAAGGTCGCCGCCAGATCCAGGCGGTGATAAGTTGGGATGCGGTTGTTGTTGCGGGCGTTATACACATTGTGTGGCAAAGCCCAGCCGTTGTACTCGAAGCGGTTGGTCGGGAAGGTCGCTGGTGTACCGGATGCAAGCGTGAAAGTAGACGACAGCGTCAGTCGCTCTTTCAAGTTATAAATCCCAACCGCCGTGAAGTTGTGGGGTTTGTCGAAGCGGGCCGGAAACCAGTCGTCGTTGTTGACGCCGTCGATGAGCCGCTCGGTGCGGGCCAACGTGTAGCTGAGCCAGCCCGTGAGGCGGCCTTTGTTTTTTCGCAGGAAAAACTCAGCCCCGTAGGCGCGGCCCTTGCCGAAGAGCAGGTCACCTTCCACGTAGCGGTTGAGCAGCAGGTCGGAATTGCGAACGTAGTCGATCTGGTTTTTCAAATCCTTATAATAAACCTCCACGGAGGCTTCGTAGGTATTGTCACGAAAATTCTGGAACCAGCCGAGCGCCACCTGATCGGCGATTTCGGGCTTTATAATGTTGGTGCTCAGGGTCCAGACGTCCAGCGGCGAGGTAGCCGCCGTGTTGGAAAGCAGGTGCAGGTACTGCGCCGTGCGGTTGTAGCTGGCCTTGATCGAGGCCGTGGAACTTAGCCCGATATTCGCGGAAAAGCGCGGCTCCCAGTTGCCGTATTGCTTGATGACATCGCCCTTTCCTACCGCAGTACCCGGCAATTCGGGGAATTTGCGCTCACCTTCCTGGATTTCCTGGTACTGATACACCTGGCCGGGTCCGAGGTTGCGATAAAAAGAGTAGCGCAGGCCGTATTGCAACGAAAGGCGCTCCGATATTTTCTGCTCGTTGCCAATGTACAGCGCCGACTCATCGCCAAAACGGGAGTCGAGACTGATGTTGCGGCTTTCGCCGCTGGAAACAGCCACGGCATTACCGGGGCGGCTGTCGTAGGTGATGAACTGCCCGCCAAAGCTGACTTGATTGTTGGGCGTAAGGTAATAGGTGAAGTCAGGCTTCACGCTGCTGCTGATGATTTTGGAGTTCCACTCGAAACGGTCGTCGGGAGTCGTGTTATTGGGGTCCGAATCGATCGCGTAATCGTAGTTGCTGTAATAGGTCGTAAGATTCAGGAAGAGCTTGTTGGAAAGCACGTGGTTCCAGCGCACCGTAGCGGTGCCGTTGCCCCAGCCGAACCCAAAGACATCGGCCCCGAACACATCGCGCCCGAAGTAGCCCGAGGCGTAGACGGTGTTTTTGTCGTTGATGCGGTAGTTGACCTTAGCCGTGAGGTCGTAAAAATTAAAGCGGGTTTGCTTTAAGTCGCCTTTCAGGAAAGGCTTGGCCAACACATCGATGTACGACCGCCGCGCCGCCACGATGAACGACCCCTTTCCGGCCGCGAAGGGCTGCTCGTAGGTCAGTCGCGAGAAAATAGTACCGATGCCGCCGTTGACTTCACGCTTTTTGGTATTTCCCTCCTTCATCCTGACATCCAGAATAGACGAAATGCGCCCACCATACCGCGCCGGAATCCCCCCCTTGATGAGCTTGACGTCCTTAACCGCGTCGGGATTGAAAACCGAAAAAAAGCCAAATAAGTGGGAGGAATTATAGACGGGTGCTTCGTCGAGCAAAATCAGGTTCTGCGACACGTCGCCGCCGCGCACGTTGAAGCCCGACGCGCCCTCGCCGACGGTCGTCACGCCGGGTAGTAGCTGAATGCTGCGGATAATGTCCACCTCGCCCAGCAAAGCCGGAATCTGGCGGATGGTCTTAATGTCCACCTTATTGACCGACATTTCCAGACTGCGGACGTTTTCATCCTCCTTCCTGGTAGAAATGACGACTTCTTCCAATTGCTTGCTTTCGGCCGAGAGTTCTACGTTCCGGCGCTGGTCGGCATTTAGCGTCACGCGCTCGGTCAACCTCTGGTAGCCGATGTAGGTGAACACCAGCGAGTACTCGCCCTCCGGCAAGGTAATGGAGTAAAAACCGTAGGGATTCGTAGTAACGCCCGTACTGGCCTCGCGCACGTACACCGACACCCCGATCAGACCTTCGCCGTTGGCAATGTCCTTCACATAACCGCTGATCGTGTATTTTTCCTGCGCTTGGGCGTTGCGTGTGCCTAGTAGCAGCAGTAGGCATAGACTTGTAAGTCGTATTATATTTTTCATTTAAATTGATTTTCCTGATAGTCTAATGACAATCGGCATGGACTGCCCCCCCATTTGCCTGCCTTCCAATATCCAATACGCAAACCTAGGCAGTTCCGTTAAAGTTTGTTTTAAATAAATGACTGAACCGGACAGACGGACGATGAACGGGGCGCGGGCGACATGCACTGAATCGCTCCAACCAGGAATAAGCACAGAAAGCCTCTCCGATTACCGGAGAGGCTTTCCTAAAATATCTTCTTATAAAGAACCTTACAGACTCAGCGTACCTTTCTCCTGGGCTTTCCTGAGCGTAGCCTCCAGACCATTCTTATTAATGGTACGGATTACCGAAGTGGCTACTTTGAGCGTGATCCACTCGCCCGTGGAAGGCACAAAAAAGCGCTTCTTCCGCAGGTTGGGCTTGAACTTACGCTTGGTTTTATTATTGGCGTGCGATACGTTATTACCCACGCGGGTCCTTTTTCCGGAAACTTGACAAACTCGGGCCATGATCTTTCAGTTTTGCAAATGAGGGGTCAAAAGTAGGGCTTAAAATTTAAAGTTCAAAGCCCTTAGCGTTCTTCGTTCTTTGTTCTTCGTTTTGATTTAGTGTATTTGCTTTTCTGACAGCTACTTACAATTAGCTAAAAAGCCGCTGCTCCAAAGGCCAGCGGCTTTTGCTTAGGGAGGATTGAAAAGCCGATTTAGCCAATTCACAAAAAGGACGCACAGTTCTTGGTTGTGATCCAGGTAGGTTTTGGTAATCGCCAGTCCCATCGGCGTTCCCGGCGACTCCTGCCAAGCCAGCCAGGTGTGGATTAAAGCCTTAGAGCGGTGGATGGGTGAAAACTTGGCGACTGCCTTTTCTTGAATTTTATCGACAGCTTTCGTGGCCAACGGAAGGGCAGCATCATCCTTGGGAATCAGGATCCGGGCAAAATCTTCCAGCATTCCCGGCACTTGATTATCAGGCATGATCCAGATGCCGATGACGGTAGTTGATGTTGCAGATGTAACGATGGTACCTACAATGTCTGGCGTGGCGGGCATATCGTATCCCAATGGGTTCAGGATCTTTTGAAGCTGCATCCACCTCGCTTGCAAGTCAGTATCTGCATCAATTAAAATTCCCAGATTAGCTTCCTTATTCTTAATGCGAACAGAAATTTGTTCAAGAAGCTTATCTATCCCTTTGCAATCAACGACACCAAATGTTTCGACAACATTGAATTTTTGGCAAATGGCAGAAACGACGTGCAAATCGTCGTTTCCCTCCACCAACAATTTTGATCGTAATTTTTCAAGTTCAATTTTATTCATCTACGGACTTCGATCAAATTATCCGTAATGATTTTTAATTCGTTCGGCTCAAAAGTCGTTGCTTCGATGGTATCCTCGATATTTTCCAATTTGATGAGTAAGCCATCCAGTGGTACTGTCTCATTTTGATTCACAATATTCTCAAAGGCGAGTATCGTATCATTGCTGTGGGTGGTAGCGAAAACTTGAATGTTCAACCTTTCGGCCAGATGGAAGATAATTTCCCAGAGTTTTTCTTGAACGGAATAGTGGAGGCCATTTTCGAATTCGTCTATAAGGAGGTAGCCGTTTTCACAGGTGACCATTGCAAGGATAATAGTCAAAATACGATTAATACCATCGCCCATGCTTGATAAAAGAACCTTTTTCCCGTTTTTCAATCGAGCAACCGGAATTCTCTCGATAAAAACTTTGTCTGATAAATAAGCTACTCTTTCAATATTATGATCAATAATTTGTAATGCTTCAACAACATAGTTGTAATTATCTCCCAGCGAAATACTATCTAGGTATGAAGCCAGTTGATTGTGGTTATTAACAAATACTTCTGATATTGAAGATCTTACAAATTTAACATTTTTTGGAATTAGTAAGCTTTTATCGATTGGAGGAAAAAATTCCAAATTTTTGATAGAATCACGAAATATTATGTGCCGTGGAAAATTAAACTCATTTCTTTCAACTTCTAAAACGTAAGGCCCTGGTAGGTAGCTTAATTCTTCCAGTTTTTCTAAAATTTTGTTCTTTACCGAAATTTTCAAATATTTGGGTTCAGAAACTATTATTAATTCTTCAAACTTA
Source organism: uncultured Cytophagales bacterium (assembly GCA_963716085.1). Lineage (GTDB taxonomy): Bacteria > Bacteroidota > Bacteroidia > Cytophagales > Spirosomataceae > Persicitalea. Next base: position 6,126,421 of record OY970288.1, on the reverse strand, counting down.
TTTTCGTTTCTGTTCCAAAATAAATTGTTGACCGATTGCAATATGCCATCTGGGCTTCCATCCAAGAAACCCATAACGTTACCCTCACCACGAGATACCAATATCTTATATATAGAGTCAGTATCATTTGGATTTTGAAACAAAAACAAAGCCTCCAGCAAACTAGTCTTCCCCGTATTATTCCGGCCAATAATCAAATTGACGTGCCCCAGTTTCTCAACATTTAGGTGTTTAAGATTCCGGTAGTTCTGGATTTTGATGTTGTCAAGCATGAGGTCATGATCGGTTAGGCTGTCAAATATAGAATTCTTTATTTCTTCGCGCAAGCAGACGAAAAAAACCGCTGACCTCCCAAGAGACCAGCGGCTTTTGCCTTTGCGATACAGGGCTCAGCTTTATACCAGCGCCTTCTGCAAATTCTCGTCGATGGCTTCCAGGAAGTCCTCTGTGTTTAGGTAGTGTTCCTTGGTCAGGTCGCTGCCGTGGATGATGAGGGCGAGGTCCTTGGTCATCTTGCCACTTTCCACGGTGTCGATGCAGACTTGCTCCAGTGTATCAGCAAACTTGATGAGTTCCTGGTTGTCGTCCAGCTTGCCCCGGAAGGCCAGGCCGCGCGTCCAGGCGAAGACCGAGGCGATGGGGTTGGTGCTCGTCGGCTTGCCCTGCTGGTGCTGGCGGTAGTGGCGCGTCACGGTACCGTGGGCGGCTTCGGCCTCCATCGTGTTGCCATCGGGCGTCACGAGTACCGAGGTCATTAGGCCCAATGAGCCGAAGCCCTGCGCGACGGAGTCGGACTGTACGTCGCCGTCATAGTTTTTGCAGGCCCATACGAATTTGCCGCTCCACTTGAGGGCCGAGGCCACCATGTCGTCGATCAGGCGGTGTTCGTACACGATGCCCGCTTCGGCGAATTTTTCCTTGAATTCGGCGTCGAATATTTCCTGGAAAAGGTCCTTGAAACGACCATCGTACTTCTTCATGATGGTGTTTTTGGTCGAGAGGTACACGGGCCAGCCCTTTTGCAAACCCATATTCATGCACGCCCGCGCAAAGCCCTTGATGGAGTCGTCGAGGTTGTACATGCCCATCGCTACCCCGCCGCCGGGGAAGTCGAAAATCGTAAATTCTTGCGTGGTGCCGTCTTCACCCTCGAACTTCATCGTCAGTTTGCCCTTGCCGGGTACCACAAAATCAGTCGCCCGGTACTGATCGCCGAAGGCGTGGCGCCCCACGATAATGGGGTCGGTCCAGGTCGTGACCAGGCGCGGCACGTTGCTCATCACGATAGGCTCGCGGAATACGGTGCCGTCCAAAATGTTGCGGATTGTGCCGTTGGGTGAGCGCCACATCTGCTTCAGGCCGAATTCCTCCACGCGATCTTCGTCGGGCGTAATGGTGGCGCACTTGATGCCCACGCCGTACTGCTTGATGGCGTTGGCCGCGTCGACGGTCACCTGGTCGTCGGTTTCGTCGCGGTATTCGATGCCCAGATCATAGTACTTTATATCCAGATCGAGGTAGGGAAGAATCAATTTATCCTTGATGAATTTCCAGATGATGCGGGTCATTTCGTCCCCGTCGAGTTCGACGACCGGATTGGCAACTTTGATTTTGTTCATATAAGAGGTTTTGATCCAGGGTAAAAGCTTGGTTGAAAATATCGGGCAAAAGTACGAAATTATTCAGTGGACAGTCGACGGTTGGCGCCTGACAGTGCTGCCATGCGTATTTTTTTTGATTTTAGCGCCACGGATCAATAGTCTGGATGAATATTATAGCTTAGAAAAGCTTCTAAATGACCGCTTTACTCTATATTTGTGAAGCACGACTAAAAAACTGTCCACCCGCACCGGCGTACCGGTCAACTGTCAACTGTCAACTGTCAACTGTCAACTGTCAACTGTCAACTGTCAACTGTCAACTGTCAACTGTCAACTAAGTAAATGAATAACCGTCGCTCTTTCCTCCGCTTCTCCGCCCTGGCTCTGCCGTTTCTCAAAACGAATCGCCTTTTTGCCAAAAACGCGGTGAACAAACCCATCATCATCTCTACCTGGGATAGTGGTCAAATCGCGAACGGCGCGGCCTGGCCGATTTTAGAAAAAGGCGGCAAGGCCCTCGACGCTGTGGAGCAGGCGGGCATCGCCATTGAAAACGACATCAACTGTTGCGTAGGCCTGGGCGGCAATCCCGACCGCGACGGCTACGTGACGTTGGATTCCTGCATCATGGATGAAAAGGCCAACTGCGGCGCGGTAGCTTTCCTGGAAAGAATCAAACACCCCGTCTCGGTAGCAAGGAAACTAATGGAAACGACGCCGCACGTGTTTTTGGCGGGTGTGGGGGCGCAGCAGTTTGCCTTAGAAAATGGCTTCCAGCTAGAATCCGACGAGCTATCGGTGGACGCTAAGCAGACCTACGAAAACTGGTTAAAGAACGAGGAGTACAAGCCTGTCATCAACATCGAACTACAACAGAATAAAGCCAAGGGCAAAGGAAAAGGCCACGGCCCCTTTGCCCCGGCGCGGCTGGACGACGGCTCGTTCAACCACGACACGATGGGAACGCTGGCCCTGGACGCCAACGGCGACGTGTCGGGCATGTGTACGACCAGCGGTATGGGCTTCAAGATGCGGGGTCGTGTGGGCGACTCTCCCATTATTGGGGCGGGATTGTTTGTGGACAATGAAGTGGGTGCGGCCACTTCCTCCGGGCAGGGTGAGGAGGTCATTCGCGTATGCGGCACGCATCTTGTGGTGGAATTCATGCGCTCGGGACTATCACCCTTCGAAGCTTGCAAAAAAGCGGTGGAAAGGATCATCAAGCCCAACCCGGAACGCGCCAAGACTTTCCAGGTCGGCTTTATCGCCGTCAGTAAGCAGGGTGAGGTTGGAGCCTATTCCATCCAGAAAGGCTTCAACTATACCGTGACAGAAAAAGGCGGTGAGCCTCAGGTGATCAATGCCAAGAGCCACTTTGCGTGATCTGCTGGTAGGGTCGGACAGGTGCACCTGCGAACCCGTGTGTTCGCCCGATGGCTGGCGCAAGCCGCACAGTCGCCCGATGGCTGGCGCCAGTAGGGCGAACACATGGGTTCGCCCCTACAAGTCGTTAACCGCATTCTCCTTCGGCGGGAACAGCAGCGAGGCGAAAATGCTTATTGCCAGGATCCCTACAATCACAATGAGCGAGTACATATTGCTGAAGCCCCACTCGTGAAGCTGGTGTTCGAAGAGCATTTTCAAGCCAATAAAGGTCAGCAATACGCCCAGACCGTACTTGAGGTAGCTGAACATGTCGATGATATTGACCAGGAAGAAGAACATCGACCGTAGCCCCATGATGGCGAACACGTTGGAAAAGAAGACGATGTAAGGGTCTTTGGTAATCGAGAAAATCGCCGGAATGGAATCGACGGCGAACACCACGTCGGTGAAGGCGATGACGATCATGACTACGAACAGCGGTGTGACGTAGAGCTTGTTGTCGCGCTTGCGGCGGACGAAGAAGTTGTCGACTACATAGCGCTCGAAGACGTTGAGGTACTTAGAAGAAAGTCGCACGGCGGGATGCGTCTTGACGTCGATGCCTTCTTCATCGTCTTTGGAAATCAGGATCTTGATTCCGGTGTAGACCAGGAAAGCGCCAAAAATGTACAGCACCCAGCTAAACTCCTGAATCAGGGCCGAGCCAAGAAAAATGAAGATAAAGCGCAGGACGATCGACCCCAGAATTCCCCAAACCAACACTTTTTTATAGTAAATCTCCCGAACGCCAAAGGAGTTGAAAATCAGGATGAAGACAAAAATATTATCCACCGAAAGCGAATACTCGACCAAATAGCCCGTCAGGTATTCGAGGGCCATATTGTTTTGAAAAACGGTCAGCGCGGCGTCAAAATCACTGGGCAAGACCAGATTGGGATAATACGTGTCCTGGACAGCCGCCAAGTGCGAGGGGTCGCTGATATCATGCACCCAATGTCCGTAAAAGCGCAGAAATACGTAGAAGCCCACGGCAAGTGCCACCCATACGGCGCTCCAGGAGGCGGCTTCTTTAAACTTGACGATGTGGCTTTCCTTTTTGCTGAATGCCCCGAGATCGAGCATCATGACCAGGATGACAAAAACCGTGAATCCGGCAAAAAATATGACTTCGCTTGACATCAATTCGTTGATTGTTGAACTATACCCAACAACAAAATACGGGATAAATTCCCACATACAACCGCCCAGCTTACCACTTATCCTTTTTGTTTTGTGGCTTTGACGAAGGTTTTTAACTTTCGCATCCGACTTTCGGTTAATACAGTAATTTCCCGCCCGAAAATATCCCTATGAAATTCATCCGACAAGTACTTGAAAGTTTCCGTTTCGCCTGGCAGGCCTTGCGCGGCAACCTCACGCGCACTATCCTGTCGCTGTTGGGCGTCACAGTGGGCATCTTCGCCATCGTAGCCGTGTTCACCATCGTCGATTCGCTCGAGCGGAATGTTAAAGAAAGCATGAGCTTTATCGGCGATAAAGTGCTCTACGTACAGAAATGGCCGTGGGCTTTTGGCGGCGAGTACACTTGGTGGCGGTATTTTCAGTGGCCCGACCCTAGCTACCGGGAATACAAATACCTCTACGACAACCTGGAAAATGCCAGTGCGGTAGCGGTGATGGATTTTAAAGGCAACGCCACCGTTAAGAACGGATCCAACAGCATGACCTCCCTGGTGCAGGGAATATCCTACAACTACAACCAGATTTCGGACATCACAATCGCCGAGGGCCGCTATTTTTCGCCCATCGAAACCGACGCCGGGCGTCAGGTCGCCATAATTGGGGCCGACATCGCCGAGACGCTCTTCCCCGGCGGGAACCCTATTGGGAAAGAGTTCAAACTGGTCGGCAACCGCTTCGTGGTGGCGGGGGTGCAGGAGAGAAAGGGTGAAAGCCTGATCGAATTCGGCGGTCCGCCCGATACCAAGTGCTTTATTCCTTACAATGCTTTCGCCAAGCTCTTCCAGTCGGGGCGGCCCAGTCCCGACATTGTGGTCAAGGGTTACGAGTCGGACGAGGGGCTTTACGAGGTGGAGGCCGAGATCACGGGTCTCATGCGCACCATTCGTGGCATCAAGCCTCGTGGCGAGAACAATTTTTCCATTAATCGCCCCGACGCCGCCGCTGATGCCGTTTCGGGCTTATTTGGCGTGTTGACGTTAGCGGGTTGGGTGATCGGTAGCTTCTCGATTCTGGTGGGAGGCTTCGGGATCGCCAACATCATGTTCGTGTCGGTGAAGGAGCGTACCAACCTCATCGGTATCCAAAAATCGCTGGGGGCTAAGAATTATTTCATCCTCTGCCAGTTTCTCTTCGAAGCTATCATGCTGAGCTTAGTCGGTGGGTTGGTGGGGATTTTTCTGGTGTATCTGCTCACCTTCGTGTCAATGGGCACACTTGAAGTGGTGTTGTTACCCAAAAATGTCATTCTTGGCCTGGGCGTTTCCAGTGTCATCGGTATTCTTTCGGGCATAGTCCCCGCGATGCTGGCCGCTCGGCTGGATCCGGTGGAGGCCATCCGGGCGAAGTAAGTTCAGGGGGTTGAAAATCAGCGAAACTCTGTTTATGCTTGGAAAATTCCTGCCGAATATAGACTTTTGGCCTTCTGACTGAAAATAAATACTTTGTGCCTTTGTGCCTCTGGAACTTTGCCCCTAAAAAGAATCACTATGCGTAAATGGGTCATACTCGGAATCTTTTTACTGATAATTATCAGCATATTCAGCTATATCACCTTCGGCTACTATAGCGAAGGAAAGCGCGGTGGTTTTGTAATAAAGCTCAGCAAGCGCGGCTTTGTCTTCAAGACCTACGAAGGCGTGCTGAACGTCGGTGGCCTGTTCGAGGGCGGCGGCACACTCAACGCCAATCAGTGGGATTTTTCAGTCGATGCGAGTAACGAACAGGCGGTGTCCAGGCTGGAAGAAGGCATCAAGACCGGCCGCCGCGTCTCACTGACTTACGAGGAGAAGTTCTTCATCCTTCCCTGGAATGGCGATACCAAGTACTTCATCACCAACGTCGAGCTGCTGGATAACCCTTCCACGCCGCAACAGAACAATCCGATGTACCAGCAGCAACCCCAGCAGCAACTGCCGCCACCGCCACCCGTAGAGCAAATACCTGTGGACAGCACGGCTATTTTTTAGTTCGCGATCGGTTCGTTGTCGAACCTTTGCAGGCGATTCTCCCTGAATTGAAACAAAAACATAGTGGTTACCAACTGCCTTCTACTTCTCTACTGAGAAAACAATAATCGGTACTCTATTTGTCGATTTGGGATTGTCTCATCAGAATCACAGATCGAGATGCTGAATAGGAACAGTAAACTTCGCCCTAGCCACTACGGTATCGGGCAGCAGACCCGTCTTCTGCTCACTATCGCCGAAAGAAAGGGTTAGTTCGCCCTCCAAGATGTTCTCTACCGTATCGACCTTACTGATAGTTAGCACATCGAGAAAGGAATCATCTTCCAGTACTTTAAGCCGATCAAGAGCAACATCATAATTCGACAGATGCCAGCTAGCAACTACTTTATGGCAGTTCTCACGCTTGAAATCATTGCTATTAACAGGATATTTCCCTGCCGCAGGAGGAATGTGAACAATGTGCAAACCAACGCTATTAAGTCCCGGCCCCACAGGTATTCTTATCGCAATATTGACAAGCTTGGTGCTGCAATAGCTTTTATAGAGACCAGAACGTATTGTGGGATTTTTCCACTGCTCGCCATTCGTGGTTCCCTCCACCACCCCCAAAGTCGGATCAGGCATATCCTGTTTGCAGCCATACAGCATTAGCAAGAAGATGAATATTTTTTTCATAGCATTTCACGAAATAACATCTGGATTAAATCAGTATTTATTTAGCTATCAATATCTTAGTTGTCTCAACTTTTGAAGGAGTGGTCAATCGCAGAATGTAGTTTCCTGCTGCAAGGTTGTCGAGGGAGAATACTGGACTATGAAACCCTGATTTTCGCTTCCCTTGGGCCAAAGTTCTTACGCGCTTTCCGCTCAGATCAATAATATCTATCGTCACAAGTGATTCTGAATCAATCGAAAATTCAACTTTCGTCTTCGTCTGAGATGGGTTAGGATAAACGAGAAGGGGTACTTCGTAATTTGCTAATGGTTCTATATTCACTTCCGTAGCTTTCCAACTGATTGGAGCCACCATAACGGTTGAAACACCTTCCTCAGCGGATAAACGACCTCCCACCGGGGTATAGTCTTTGTAGACTGTTATGTACGCATCGGTCTGCTGATTATCGGCTGATGTTACCCTGAGCCATATGTGATGATAACTGCTATTATTCCAAGGAAGATAATCCGTAAAAAATTCTCCGGTTCCCTTAACTCCCGACCAACTAAATCCATCTGTGCTTGTACGCCATTCGTAGCTGAACGGAGCATTTCCACAGGCCGTGACGGCCTCCCATGTATAGTAGCTGTAAACAACCCCAGCACCAGGGCCGTCTACATATCCCCAAAGGACGTTTGGTTCGGGTTCAAAAGCTTTGACGGTCGGCCAAGTCTCAGAAACTCTCCTGGCATTATCTTCATTAGCAGCAGTACCTGTCGGCTTATTAGACACACTGACATTTGGATTGGAAAAATTTTCCAGTTTGTCTGGGTCGGGCGACGACGTCATTAAGGTTTTGCAAAAAGGGCCTACCGCTGGAAGCCCTATTCTGAACCTATAAGCGTGAGCATACTGGGGAGGGTTGTTGTCATAGAGGTGCCTATGACGACAACCAAACAGATGTCCCAATTCGTGAGCGAAGGCTTTATCGCTTTGAGCTTTTTGTACCTCAACCATAGCGTAAGACTTGGCATCTTCAAGAGTGAGCGTACCTGCGTAACCAGCAAGGCTGGGATCTGGGTGGTCTTGAGTAATAATAATGACCAAGTCAGCCTTATACTGAGTCCTTAAACTATTAGCGTTTGGATTTGTGATGAGATCGCCCACATCTGTTTCCATTGATTGAGATAAGGTAACACCAAATTGAACAACCCCTGCTAATTCAACTACGGCCTGATAGGGCACATTACTCCGGTATATTGTATTATTGAACTGGCTAATACAGTTCGCGGCAAGGTCATTGATATTCACGCCAGTAGTTGAGACCGCTTCTGGGGTATAAAGTACCAGCACTTGTATTTGCGTGTTGCAAGCCTCAATTCGGCCATTCCGGCCTCCTTCTTCTTTCATGGGTACCGTTATCTTGGAACCTTCTTTACTACCGCAAACTCTTGAGTCTAGTACCGAAGGGTTCTGCTTGATGAGAACATGTTTGTCCGAATCCTCTCCAAGCCTCACAATTTGGTAGTTGGCTTTTCCCGGAATTGAGACATAACCGCGGTACCTATTTCCGTTTCTCGAAATGTAGATACTCCCAAGCCCATCTGCCGTCACACCTAGCCAATTATACTCTATATTTGATTTGTATTCCATTCTGAAAGTTGTCGCCTGAATCTGCTCTCCGAACAAAGCCGAATCGAGGGTCACTACACCGTCCTTCTGCAAACTAAAAATATCATTGAATGAGACGACCTCGACTTTTTCGAAGTCTCGGTTGCTACTCAATTTAGCGAATCGTGACTCCTCACCATTTTTCCATTGAACTTTCTGCGGTGTGATCACATCTATTAACCTGTCTTGCGGAAAAGCTAAGCTTGGGATGAAGAATAAGATAAGGAGGATTACCTTAGAAAGAGATTTTACTAAATTTTTCATTTTGGTTCTGGAGTAAATGATGAACATAGAGTACATGCATGAATTATAGTGTTATTAATGTTGCTCATATTAGCTTCATGGAAATTACGTACTGATAGTTTTTTTCAGAAAACGTATTTCATAATTACATGTTTCGTAAGGCTTGATATGATTACCCAATTAATTGATAATCAAGTTGTAAAATGTAAAATAATTACTATTAAATTAAATTAACAAAAGAATATAATAGCGAAAAAATTTAACTAATGTAAACTTTATGTAAAAAAAACGCCAATGGCTGGCAGATACGTCTTTGGCATTGAATCCTTACTATTTAATAGAAGAACCTGATACGGAAGAGTGTAGGCATTGTAGTTTATGCTGTCAGCGCATACACCTCAGCATGACACAAAGCCCTGCTTAATGCAGCGAATCACCAATAAAAAGGCCCTTACCGAGTAGCAGGAGCCGTTACGGGCAGTAAAGATTTACCTCTTAGGGACTACCCTCCTCAAATCTTTGCAAACGATTTTCCCTGATCAAAATCCGTAGCGGTCCTACGGGACGGCCTTCGTTGTGGAGGCGATCTACGGCGGTTACGTAGTACAAATACCTTTTCTCCTCCACTGCAGAGCGGTCGGTAAACTGCGTACCCTCATGACACACGCCCACGATGCGGCGAGGGTCGATGGCCGATGGTTTTTCGCCCTCTTCGAATCGGTACACCACGTAGTAGGTCGCCGAGTCGCCGTCGCTAGCCAGGGGCGGGGCTTCCCAGAACAGACCGACGCCCTGGTTTTTCAGGGTAGCCCCCAGCCCGCGCGGACTGAGCGGCACGACGTTGTCCTTCCAGGGCATCGAAGGCACCAAGGCCGGGTATTTGTAAAAATCGCTTCTGAGAGAATCCACAAAACCCAGCGTATTGCGACGCAGCGAACGCGAGCTGAAGAAAATGCTGCCATCCGCACTTTGCCGCCGCAGGTAGCGCACCTGGTCAGAAATTTCGGAGGAGTTGCGCCAGTGCGTGTCTTTATCTTCGTAGCCGACGCGGTAAGCAGCCTGCCCGACGTAGAAATGGCGACCGAAGCTGTTCTCGGTCCACCAATCTACCAGATTCTTGAAAGGCACCTTGCCAAAGCCCGCCGAAAAATACACCTGCGGGGCCACGTAGTCGATCCAGCCCTCCTGCAACCACTTGCGCGTATCGGCGAAAAGGTGGTCGTAGGACGTCAGTCCACCCGTGGTATTGGAGCCGCTGACGTCGTCGCGGCGATTGCGCCACACGCCGAACGGGCTGATCCCGAACTTAAGGCGCGGCTTCACCGCAGTCAATGAATCATGAATTTGCTCGATCAGTAAATTCACGTTGTGCCGCCGCCAGTCGTTTTTATTGGTAAAACCCTGGCCGTATTTTTTAAAGGTCGCGTCGTCCTGCAAGGTTTGTCCGGCCACGGCGTAGGGATAAAAATAATCGTCGAAGTGAATGCCGTCCACATCGTAGTTGCGGGCCACGTTGACGGTCATCTCGGTGATGAACTGCCGCACCTCGGGCAGGCCGAAGTTGAAGAGCTTGGCCCCGTCGTAGCTGAGTACCCAGTCGGGGCGGGTTCGGCTGAGGTTTTGCGAAGAGACGCTCCGCGACGAGCGGTGCACGAGACGGTTAAGGTTGAGCCAGGCGTGAAACTCCAGCCCCCGCCGGTGCGACTCGCGCACCATGAAGTCGAGCGGATCGTAGAAAGGGACGGGCGCTCTTCCCTGCTCGCCCGTGAGCCACTCCGACCACGGCTCGCTACTCTTGGCGTAGAACGCATCGCCCGCCGCCCGCACCTGCACGAAGAGGGCGTTCAGGCCAATTCCTTTGTAAAACTCCAGCAAATCAGTGAACTCCGCGCGTTGGCGATCCGGCTTGAGATTTTTCTGACTGGGCCAGTCGATGTTATCCACAGTGGCAACCCACACCGCCCGGAACTCCCGCTTGGGGGGGCGAACTACTTCAGAAATTTCGGATTGCGCCTGGCAGGCGGTCAGGCTGAGGTACAGAAAGAGAGAAGATAAAATTCCGAAACTAGTTTTTTTCACGCCGCAGTCACTCGTTGTTTTATTCTTCAAAGTAACGGACTTTAGAGCAATTCTGGGCGGTACACCGATCCAGCAAGATTGTAACCAAACTTGTTTGATAAACTAAGTTTCGGTGGTGTTGAGTGATTTAGAGCGCTGCGAGCGGCAGCGGTCGCTGCAATATTTTACTTCATCCCAGTTATCCGCCCACTTTTTACGCCACGTGAAGGGCCGCCCGCAGCTAATACACACCTTAGTCGGCAGATCTGATTTTTTTCTCATTTTCATGGTAAATGCGGGAATCTTTGTGATTTTAGGGGAATATAGTACCTTTCAGACCTCACCTCAATCTTGCTAACCATATTCCGATTTGGAAAAGACTATTAAGAAGCCCAAGAAAACTATTTTGTTTGAAACCGCATGGGAAGTTTGCAACCAAGTCGGCGGTATCTATACCGTTATCCGCACCAAAGTACCCGCGATGGTGGAAAAGTGGGAAGAAGACTACTGCCTGTTAGGCCCCTATTTTCCCCAGAGGGCTCTCTCGGAGTTTGAACCCATCGAGGAGCTCGACGACACGGCCGTGGGCCGCGCCGTGGCCGCGATGCGCGAAATGGGCTATGGCGTTCATTACGGCTACTGGCTGGTGACGGGCAAACCGCGCGTGATCCTGTTCGACGTGCTGGGTTCCATGGGACGGCTGGACGACATCAAGTACCGCCTCTGGGAAGAACAGCGGATCGCGACCGTGAATACCGAAGACCTGGTGAATCAAACGATCGTTTTTGGCGAGATGCTGCGGGTGTATTTGACCGAATTTGCCGCCGAGAACGCCAAGAAGACCGACATCGCCGTGCAGTTCCACGAGTGGATGGCAAGCAGCGGTGTACCCGCGCTGCGTAAGGCAAATGTCAAGATTGCTATCACTTTCACGACCCACGCCACCATGCTGGGGCGGTATTTGGCCCAAAACGTGGAAGGCTTTTACAATAAACTCCCTTTCTTCGACTGGGAACACGAAGCCCGTCACTTCGGCATCGTGGCGCAGGCCTCCTTCGAGCGGCAAGCTGCTCAGAACGCCCATGTGCTGACCACGGTAAGCGACGTGACCGCCCGCGAGTGCGAGGTCTTTTTGGGAAGAATCCCCGACTTGGTCACGCCCAACGGCCTGAACGTGATGCGTTTTCAAGCGTCGCACGAGTTTCAGAACCTGCACCTCAAATACAAGGAGAAAATTCACGAATTCGTTCTGGGTCACTTCTTTCCGAGCTATTCCTTCGACCTCGACAAAACGCTGTACCTCTTCACCTCGGGCCGCTACGAGTACAGCAACAAGGGGTATGACCTCACGCTGGAAGCCCTGGCGCGGCTCAACTGGCGGCTGATCCAGACAGGTTCGGAGATGACCGTCGTGATGTTCATTATTACGAAGCAGCCTTACTATTCCATCAACCCCGACGTGCTGCACTCGCGCGCCGTACTTGACGAACTACACGAAACTACCACGGCCATCGAGAAGCAGGTGGGCGAAAAGCTTTTCCTGGCCACAGCGGCAGGAACAGATCACAAGATGCCCGACCTCAACCAGTTTGTGGACGAGTACTGGCGGCTGCGGCTGCGGCGCACCATCCAATCCTGGAAAACCGACGCGTTGCCCGCCTTCGTGACGCATGATTTGAAGGAAGAAGACGGCATCACGGATTTTTGTCGCAAGGCCAACTTGGTAAACAACGAGCGCGACCGCGTCAAGATCGTGTATCATCCTGATTTCGTATCGTCCACCAATCCGCTGTTTGGGCTGGACTACGGGCAGTTCGTGCGGGGCTGCCACCTCGGTGTATTCCCCAGCTACTACGAACCCTGGGGCTACACCCCGCTGGAATGCGTGGTGCGGGGCGTACCGACGGTCACCAGCGACCTGTCGGGCTTCGGCGACTACATTATGCAGATCATGCGTGACTACGAGAACCGCGGCATCTACGTCATCAACCGCAAAACCCAGAATTACTCCCAGGCCGCCGACCAGATGGCCGATATCCTTTTCAAGTTCGTAAAAATGAACCGCCGCGACCGCATCATGCAGCGCAACCGCGTGGAGAATATTTCGGACGTCTTCGACTGGACCAACCTTCGCTCTTATTACGACACAGCGCACGATTTGGCTTTAAAGCGAAAAAAGCCTTAACTATAAGCAACAATTTATAAATCAACTCCTTAAATATTCAATCTAAAGGGAATTTTGTTGATTATCGTAACATCGTTACTCGTGTGGTACGGCACGAGAGCCGTGACAGAGAACCCCGAGGAGCCAAATTGGCGCAAAGCATTGGTAGCGGTTCTTTACTGGCCCTTTTCCATTTTCTTCACGAAATGGTCGAAGCGTCTGACGATAAAGGACTTTTTCTTTTCCTGAATGAGCACAGGCGACCTCCCGAATACTTAAAAACGCAACGTGCCCCGGCTGGATCCAGCCGGGGCACGTTGCGTTTCAGATAGGCTCTGTCGACCTATTCGACTTTGAGCACCTTGGTCGTTTTCGTTTCGGTAGGCGTACTTACCTTCAACAAGAGCAGGCTCGCCGGTTGACGGCTCACCTCGAACACGTGCCGCTCCTCGCGGCCCGCACGCTCGATCCGGTGCGTATCGAGTACCTTGCCCTTCATGTCAGTCAGGCGCATGTCGACCGATTGGCTGGCCACGCCGCGCACCAATACCGACACTCGGCCGTCTTCCACGGGATTGCCCAGCAGAACGACTTGCAGTCCACTGGCTTCCTCAGCCTCCGCCCCAATTCGCGCGCTGCTGTTACCGCACGCGGCCAGCCAGTTGTAGACGAAACTCGTCTCGCCATTTCCTGGCTGAGAAGCCTTGAGCCTAATGGTAGGATTGTCAGTATAGATGCTGAGCGTGTAGGGGCCCGGCGCGGTCGTCGGCAGCTTCTCATTGGCGACCGAGAAGGTAATGGGCTGCCCGTTCGAGCCGCTGTACTTGGGCGTGAAAGTCAGCAAGCGGAGGTTGGGATTGCCCGGTGTGGGATCGCAGCTAATCGTCGTTACGTCCGTAATGGCGAAGGTAGTCGGCTGCGGATCGGGGCCGGGAGGCGTGGGCGGATTGGGCGGAGTGGTGCCGCACGCAGCCAGCCAGTTATAGACGAAAGTCGTCACACCGCCCGTTCCCTGCTGGGTTGCCTTGAGCGTAATAGTTGGATTATCCGTATAGATTTCTAGCGTGTAAGGGCCCGGCGCAGTCGTCGGGAGCGACTCACTGACCACCGAGAAAGTGATGGGTTGGCCGTTTGTGCCGCTGTACTTAGGGGTGAAGGTCAGCGAACGCTTGTTGGGGTTGCCCGGAACGGGGCTACAGCTAACCGTCGTTACGCCCGTGATGGCGAAAGTGGTCGGCTGTGGATCGGGACCGGGAGGCGTGGGTGGATTGGGTGGAGTGGTGCCACACTCAGCCAACCAATTGTAGACAAACCTGGCCTCGCCGCCACCCGGCTGGACGGCCTTGAGCGTGATCTTCGGGTTATCGATATAGATTTCGAGCGTGTAAGGACCCGGTGCAGTTGTCGGAAGCGACTCACTGACCACCGAGAAAGTGATGGGCTGGCCATTCGAGTTACTGTACTGGGGAGCAAAAACCAACAGACGCTTGTTGGGATTGCCCGGAACAGGGGTGCAGCTAATCGTCGTTACGCCCGTGATGGTAAGCATAGGATTGGCAGGTGTAATGGCTTGCAGCGCCTTATCGGCCTGGATAAATCCGTAACCGGTTCCGAAGTCGAAGCCTGCATCGAAGCCCGGAGTGAAGGGGTCGTCCATGTCCAGAGCGGTGCTTTCCAGCGTGCTCAGAATGACGGCTGGGCTAATGCCAGGTACTTTCTGTTTCATCAGAGCCGCTACGCCAGCCGCGTTCGGAGCTGCCGCCGAGGTACCGAAGAAGTTGGGAAACGCATCAGGATCGCGGGAAGTATCATTGCCGAAGAATGTGTTGTTAACACCATCCACGGCCGTAATCTCTGGTTTCTGACGTACGATAGGCGTACTAAGCCGGGTGCCGTCGGTGCTGAAAAGGATAGGGGTGCCTCCCGCCGAAGAAAACGGTTCGATGGTCGCCGTGCTCAGCGCAGAATTATAGGCTGGTGTGTTATAAAAAGGAGCTGCTCCTACCGCAATGGCCCTGCTGGCGTTGGAGTGTCCCATTACCGTCGAACTCTTGGTATCGTATTCAACAGGAACATTATTACGGAAGTTAATCCACTTTACCAGGGTTGGGTCGGGCGTGGGCCCGGTCCCTTCATCTTCATATTTGGCAAATACCAACTCGATAGTCGCGGCAGCGGCACCGTTATTTGTCAGACCGATGATTTCGACGGGGTCACCCCCGATGTTTGCGGCTTGTGATGAAAGATTAGACAAAAAAGTCCCGTTGAAATAAACCAGCAAATCCATATCCGTTCTGGCACCACTCCCCCCACTAACGGAGAAGAATGGGTCGTCCCACTGAAACGAAATGGTAATTGACCGACCAGCCGGAATAGTAACAGACTGAAACTTATCTCCGCCGCCAAAGTCATGTGCGGCCACGTAATAACCGGGGCTGGCGGGTGGCGTTGTGCTTCTGTAGGCACTTTGGTAGGATTGGCGGGCCGAGTTACCCGCCGAGGAAAAATACGTGACCCCACTGTTATTGACCACATCGTCGACCGCCTGGGCAACGATGCCATCCTGAAAGAAAGGCGCGGCGAAATAACCGATGTCGTCAACGATTACTTTGCAACCCGCGGCGGCCAGCGCCCGAATACCGGCCGCAAAACCGAGTTGTCCTTCGAAGGCCGTGTTGAACGCCTGCGGTGAGCCGGGGGCGATATCGTGGATCAGCTCGATCATAGCCCGGCCTTCGTCGATGCCTGTGCCGCTGAACTCCTGCAATACCTCGACCCCCACTGGCAAATCGCCGGAAGCAACGCCCGCAGCGGCTCCCCCAAGGGTGTTGTAAGAGTCGGAAAGTACCCCTATTTTCACTCCGGCACCATCTACATTATACTTGGTGCGGGCAATGTAGGAGCGCATCGCGGTATCTGCCTGAGAGGTAACAGAGCCCACATTGTGGATGGGTTTATAAGTTGGACGGGCAAAACGCAGCACGGAAACATCCTTCAAATCGTCCAGCTTGTCGATGGGCAGATAGCCCGTCACCTGTTGCTTTAACACCCGGCCTTTAGTCAGGCCAAGCGCTTCCAGGCGCTGAAGCAGAACCTGTCCTTCCTGCTCAGAGTTGGCTACCGCGCTGATGGCAATGGAATTGCCCTCGGTCATAAACAGGTTATCTCGCTGCAACCCGCCAGGAAACGGAGCTTGCGTATTGATGCCGTTATTTTCGATAACGGTCAGCAGATCAGTGCTGACTTTCGCAGCTCGGGCCGCCGCTTTCGTGGCGGCTGGGGTTTGCGCCTGCACCGCGAGCGAGGCACTGAGCAGTGCCATAGCAGCATAGGCGATGACCCTGAAACGATGTAATGTTTTCATCATGGTACTTAAGATTGGTTAGGGGGAAAGTGAAAATAAACATTTACTAGAAAACCCAGACACAGTAATCGTAGATGTATCTGGATCAACAAGTGGTTTGGGAGCGCTAGATACTGACTTTTTGCCAAAAAAAGTATTCTTTTTGGCAACGGTTTCAAATTCCATCAACCATGGAGCCCGAAAACAAGCAGCACAGCGAAAAAACCGTAAATGTATGGATCAAAAATGCCGGGCGAGTACCTCCCGTTTTTACCCGCTACCGCAACTCCGCCAGTGACAGCATCCGCGACTTCCGCGTCAACAGATGAATAATGCCCCAGGCAATAAGATAGGTAAACCCACAAATCGTAAAGATGATATTGTACCCACCCTCCAAATTGCCCGCCGCTTTGTAGGTATCCAGCAGACTACCGATCAGAATCGGAAAGAGAATACCGCCGATGGCTCCCGCCATACCACCGATGCCCACAACCGAACTTACGGCTTGCTTGGGGAACATATCGGAAGGGAGCGTAAAGACATTCGTCGCCCAGGCCTGGTGTAGCGCCACAGCAAAGCTGATGAGGCCGACCGCCACCCATACGTTGTCGGCAAACTGAATGCCGATGACCGACAACTCTAATACCGCGAAGGCCAGCAACACGGCCTTACGGGCCTTGATGACCGGCCACCCACGCTCGATGAGCTTCGACGAAAACCAGCCGCCGCTGATGCTACCGATCGTGGTGGCGGTGTATATAATCATCAACTCCAGGCTGAACTTCTTCAGGTCGAGGTCAAAAGTCGTGGCGAAGTAGGATGGCAGCCAGAACAGGAAAAACCAATAAATCGGGTCGATGAGTCCTTTGCCCGTGATGTAGGCCCAAGTTTGGGGGAAGGTAAAGAGCTTGGCCCAGCTTACTTTTGCCTTCTCCCCTACCCCCTTTTCCTCAGCTTCCTGGCCGTCGATGATGTAGTTGTATTCCTCGGTGGTCAACCGCTTTTGCTGGGCGGGAATATCGTAAAAAATCAACCAGAAGATCAGCCATACGAAGCCCAGCGCGCCCGTAATCCAGAAGACCTCCTGCCAGCCGTAATAGCTCAAAATCCAGGGTACCAAGATGAGTGCCACCACCACGCCCACGCTGGTGCCGGCATTGAAAAGTCCCGTTGCCAGGGCGCGCTCCTTATTGGGGAACCACTCGGCCACCGTCTTGACCGCCGCCGGATAGTTGCCTGCCTCGCCCAACCCCAGACCGACCCGCGCCAGGCCAAAGCCAAAGGCCGACCGCGCCACAGCGTGCAGCATTCCGGCCACGCTCCAGAAAGCGATGGTGAGCGAGTAGCCGAGCTTCGTCCCCACTTTATCGATGAACCAACCGAACGAAACCAGGCCCACCGCATATGCGGCCGTGAAGGCCATGACGATGCGGGCAAAGTCCGTCTCCGTCCAACTGAATTCCACTTCAAGAATCGGTTTCAGCAAGCCGATGATCTGGCGGTCGAGGTAGTTGATGGTCGTGGCCGTGAAGAGCAGCACTACGACGATCCAGCGGTAGTTTTTGGTTTTGCCCATGTGGGGGAGGGTTTGGTGTTCAGTAATATTTGCATTAAGGGGAGAGGGGATAAAAATATACTGCATTGGTTTCTTCATACCGCTTTTTCGTATTCCCACAGCTCCGCCACTGGCACAGATTTTTGCGAGTCGGCAGCCAGACCACACCCCCCAAACCATTAATTCATGGCCCAACTTGGCTACTACGCTCACGCCCACGGCAGCGGACATTGCCGTTATGCCGACTACTTCAATGAACTTGCCGGCGGCACGATTCCGGTTTTTACCAGCCGCGATTTTTCTTTTGCGCACACCAGGCAGGTCATTAAACTAGCCTCTGATCTGGTACCGGACGCCGAACGCGAAAAGTATGCGCTGCCGCCGCCGCGTTACCTGCATTACGCTCCCGTAGGCTACGCCCCTATTCAAAGACGTTCGCTGACGGTGCTCAATGCTATCCGGAAATTCAAGCTGAATATAGTAATCGTGGATGTGAGCGTAGAAATCGCTGCGTTTTTGCGAAGCAGTTCGGTTCCCTACGTGTACCGCCGAATGCCGGGCGACCGCTCCGATTTGGCGCACCGCGAGGCGTACCGGGGCGCAGTTGGGTTGATCGCCTACTATCCAGAAACAATGGAAGCGTCAGACACACCCGAATGGGTACGGGACAAAACCACCTACCTCGGCTTCAAACCCGAAACCTCAACCGACAAAGCCGCTGACTATTCGATTCGGGAATGGTGGAACATTCCGGCGGGAATGCCGATCATTTCTGTCGTGACGGGCTTCGGCGGGGCCGGTGAAGTCGATGGGTCGTTACCGCGAATCCGCCGCTCGTACCCCGATCATTTTATTCTGGGACTAGGTCATTTTGCCGAATCCAGCCATGATTTTTTTGATAAAAATGTGGGCATCTTGCCCGATATTTCCCCTTATCTGAAACAGAGCGACATCATTGTGGGCGCTTGCGGCAGTAACCTGGTCACGGAGGCGTTGCGGTCAGGGACGCCCTTTGTACCCATTCCCTGCACCCGCCCGCACGATGAGCAGCGCCTGATCGCGGACTCGCTGTACCATCAGGGCCTCTGTACTTCGATTGAGGACTTCCTGGCGGGTACCACACCGATCAGGATGTCGGCTGACAAGCGAGCGGAAATGATGCAAAATCAATATAAGCCGTATTTCGACCGCCTGATGGCTGCTGACGGCTGGCGGGCGGCGCTGCCCGTTTCGGGCCAACTATCCGGGGTGGCCGTCTGAATGAAGATTTCTTTTATCACTACTTGTCACGGCCGCGAGCGCCATTTGCGTAATCTGCTTGCGGGCCTGGCCCGCTCCACGCGGGTTCCCGACGAAATCCTGGTCGTCGTCACCCAGCCGCTTGCACTGGCCGGGGGTTTCCCTCAACTACCCGTTCGCGAGATAGTTCTCCCGCTGTTGCCGGATGAAGCTTTTCCTATCGGCAAAGCCCGGAATGTCGGAGCACGGGCGGCGCGATTTCCAGCATTGGTTTTCCTGGATGTCGATTGTGTTCCGGCTCCCGATTTTGTGGAGAAAATGACGCAGCCCGGAGTGTTCAGTGACGGTCTGTTCATGGGAAATCCGCGCTATCTGAGGAAAGCATTGCCTGAAAACTGGCAAACGGAGGATTTGGTAAGAAATTCCGAGCTGCACCCACACCGTCCGGTACTGGGTGTGCCGCTGCGGCAAGAGAAAAATTACGGAATGTTCTGGAGCTTGTGCTTTGCCATACACCACCGCACTTTTGTCCGTCTCGGCGGCTTCGACGAGCGTTTCCAGGGTTACGGCGCAGAGGATACCGACCTGGCTTTCCGGGCGGAGGCTTCGGAAGTACCCTTCCATCTGGTCGATGCCTGGGTCTTTCACCAGCAGCATCCGGTGTATCAGCCGCCACTCAATCATTTTTCAAACATTATCCAGAACGCCCGGCTTTTCTGCACAAAATGGCACCACTGGCCCATGCGCGGCTGGCTCACTGAGTTTCGCGCCCTGGGACTTATCGACTGGTCGGGGCAGGAGGATGATTCTTTAGAAATAATCGAATTGCCAAGCGACGCGCTGCTGGCTGCGCACTACCAACCCGATGCCGCCCACATTTGATAGTATTGCTAAGAAACGCCCCATGAAAATCGCCGTAATCTGCCATCTGCACCATCCCATCGCTGAGCCGTTCCAGGGCGGATTGGAGATGCATACCCATTTGCTGGTGCGCCACCTCACGCAGCGCGGACACCGTGTGGAGATTTTCGCGTTGCCCGATTCCGATCCAGCATTCAACTTGATGTCCTTGCAGTTGCAGACTATTTCTACGACCACTCCCCTACAGCAGCACGAGGAGAATGAGTCGTTTGAATTCATGGACTCCTACCACACGCACATGGACATCATGTTGCAAATCATCGCAAGCGACTACGATTTGGTGCACAACAATTCGCTTCACTACCTGCCGCCCGCAATGGCGCACTTGTTGCCCTGCCCGATGGTGACCGCGCTGCACACGCCTCCCTTCCCATCGCTGCAAAGTGGCGTAATGACGGCGCAGAAGTTCGGCGGGAGCTCCTTCGTAGCCGTATCGGAGTCGCTATGCGCACAATGGCGTCCCTTCGTTCCCGATTGCGAAGTCGTTTACAACGGCATAGAGCTCGACCGCTGGCCGTGGCGTGAGCGCGGGCAATCGAATACCGTGTTTTGGGCAGGACGACTTTGCTCCGAAAAAGCGCCGCATTTGGCTATCGCGGCATCTTTGCGGGCGGGTTACTCCCTCACGCTGGCCGGACAAATTTTTGAGAAAGATTATTTTTTACAAAAAATAAAACCCTTGCTGAGCGATCAAATCCGCTACGTCGGCCTGCTCACTCAGCAGGAATTGGCCCGTCAGCTAGGGGATGCCGAAGTAGCGCTTTTCACCTCGGTTTGGGAAGAGCCATTCGGCCTGGTGCTGGCCGAGTACCTGGCCTGCGGCACGCCCGTGGTGGCTTTTGACAGTGGCGCAGTCGGGGAAATCATCAATGATTCCTGCGGAGTCATCGTACCGAAGGGCGACGTGGAAGCGCTGGCGAAAGCCATGCCCGTAGCTGCAAGTCGTTCAAGGGCCGCTTGCCGCGTGAGGATTGAGTCTTTGTTTCGGGTAGAAAGCATGATCGACCTTTATTTGGCGCTCTACGGCGAGCAAATCGACCGGTTTCATTCGCACACGCTCATTCCTGACTCACGATCTCAGCGCGCGGCGGCAATCGCAGCGACACCAGCACTCCGCCGCCGATAATCAGACCCATCCCGATGAGCGTCAGCGTTCCCGGAAACGGATCACCGAGCCATAAGCCAAGCAGGCCGGAAAACAAAATGTTGACGTAAGCCACCGAGGCGACGCGTCCGGCTTTATCGTGTCGGAAAGCAACGGTGAGCAGGTATTGCCCGATCATCGCTACGATTCCCAGCGCCAGAAAGCCCAGCCAATGCGTGAGGGTAACGGGCATCACGAAATGCCCGATCAGAAAACCGTAGCCTTCGATGTCGAGGTACTCACCCGCCAGCATCGATAGGATCGGCATCAGAATTCCCGACAGCATGAAAGACAAAATGATGGCCCGCGTGTCGTAAAAAGCGCTTAACTGCCGAATGGACAGATACGCAATGGCCGTAAAAAGCGCATTGCTCAGCCCAATGGCGTGGTGGCCCAGCGGCGCAGTCAGGTCGGGCCGGAAGACGAACAAAATGCCCGCAAAGCCCACAAAAATCGCCAGCCACTCGCGCTTGCTGAGCGTTTCACCCACAAAAATCCATGAGAGCAAGGCCAGAAAAATCGGGTAGCTATACTGGTAGGTCGTAGCCGCGCCCAGGCCGAGGGTCTGCACGGCGTAGAAGAAGAGGTAAAGCGAAAAGGTGCCGATGACGCCCCGAAAGATAAGCAGCCCGGGACGGCCCCCGGTTTGTTGCAGCGGGCGGTTGAGCATACTGACCAGCACGAAGACAACGCCCACAAGATTGCGAAAAAACACCAGCTCGACGGTGTCGAAGTCGCGGCTGAGCCACTTGGCCATCGCGCCCACCGTACCGAAGCAAACCACCGCCCCCAGCATGTAGAAAATGCCCTTGCGAGAAACGGGGGGAAGTTCATTGGTAGTAGTGACGGCCAAGCGGAGGTACTTTTATTCGATTTCGGGAGTGCGCCAAAGGTAATTATTCATTGTTCACTATCCACTATTCATTATCTTAAACTACCTTTGTCCTCAGTTTTTGGTGCCTGATGCTTTTTCAAGAAAGCTTTCAAGGCTGAAAAGGGAATCCCGTGTGAATCGGGAGCTGTCCCCGCAACTGTAAGTCTCGATACATTAATAGCTGGTTCGATCCACTTGCCACTGCATTTTTTACGATGCGGGAAGGCCCGGAACCCGCGAGACGAGTCAGGAGACCTGCCAAAGATGATCCGCTGTTCTGGTTTTCGGAGGAAAGACCGGGAGGGCGTTGCGGCAATGGGATTGCGGCAACTTTGTTTGTTTTTTGCTTTTTTCTTGATGGGTTTATTTGCGGCAAGACGGGCGAGACGCCCGTACCACATCTTTTGTGCAGGACGGGCTGGAAGCCCGTACCTCATTTTGCTGGTTTTGGCCTTAAATTCTTTGGCTTTCGGACAGGGAGATTCGATTGCCCTGGAACCCGTGACGGTAATCGGCTTTGCGCCGGAGCGTTTCATGGCGGGGCTGAAAATCCAGCGCTTGGATTCGGCGACGCTGCGGCAGTTTCAGTTTCAGAATATCGGCGATTTATTGGCGTTCAGCACGCCGCTGGCTTTCAAGAACTACGGGCCGGGACGGTTGAATACCGTCTCGTTTCGGGGGACGTCGGCGCAGCACACGGCGGTGCTGTGGAACGGGCTGAATATCAATCAGCCTAATTTGGGCCAAACCGACTTTTCTACCTTGCCCGTAACGGGCTTCGACCGGCTTTCGGTGCAATATGGGTCGTCGGCCAGCGCGGTGGGAACCGATGCCGTGGGCGGAAGTATTTTGTTGCAAAGTAGCGGGGCGCAGCCGCAGGGTCTACGGCTTTTGGCGGGAAGACGCCAGGCCAGCTTTGGCAACCAGCAGACGCAAATCGGGGCAAATTACGGGGCGAAAGTTGGCGATGCGCGGCATTTTTCGGGAAAGACGCTCTATTACGATGGCCGCATGAGGAACAACTACCCTTACAGCGAACGGCAAGGCTACTACGCGGAATCTTCCACCGCTGAACAGCGGGGGTTCGTGCAGGATTTTGTTTTTACGGGTAAAGAAAATCGCCAGCTCTCGGCGCACCTTTGGCTGACCGACAACGGCAGCACGCTGACCCCCGAAAACCCCGACGCCCGCCAACTTACCCGCACGCAGTCGCGCCGCGCGCTGGTGCAGTACCAAACCCCGACCTGGAGCTGGCGCAACGCTTTCACCCGCGATTTGATCGATTTCGGCGCGGGCGATTATTCCCAACTCGCCCACACCGCCACCGACCGCTTCCTGACCCATCTTGAAAAAGAAATGGCCTGGACGCTGGGCAATGGCCCGAAAGTGAACCTGCGGGTGGGCGGCGAGGTAGCGTACTACCGCACTCAAGTGGACGATTACTCAGCCCCTTTCATTACGGAAAACCGCGCCGATCTCTTTGCCCTCAGCCGCTGGCAGTTCGGATCGCGCTGGCTGGTGTCGGCCAATGTGCGGCAGGCGTTCGTCACCCGCTTCAATCCCCCACTGACGCCCTCGCTGGGCGCAGAATACCGCCTGATCGACCAGGACGAATACCGCCAGGCGGCGTTCCGCCTGACCGCCAAAGGCTCCGTGAGCCGCAGCTACCGCGTCCCGACGCTGAACGAACGTTATTGGAAAACGCTCGGCAACCCGGAAATCCGCCCTGAGAGCGGCCTTAACAAAGAACTGGGCCTGGAAGTGAAGTGGCAACCCGCCGAAGCGCAGCAGGTTACGGCTTCGCTCACCGCCTACCATAATCGCGTGGATGACTGGGCATACTGGAATCCCGACCGCAACTACCGCGTCGAAAATCTGCAACTCGTCGTGGCGCGGGGGCTGGAAGCGCAGGCGCAGTGGCGGGCGACGTTGTCGACCTGGCAGACCGGTGCCACACTGGGCTACGCGCTTAACCGCTCCTCGCAGGAACGCGTGTACAACGCTTACGCCGTAGACATTGTGGGCAAGCAACTGGTGTACGTTCCCGTGCATCAGGGTACTTTTAGTGCTTACGCGCAGCGCGGGATTTTTCGCTTCACCACCCAGGCACGCGGCCAAACACGGAGTTTCACTACTTTCGACAATTCGAGAGAGCTGCCCGGTTACGTGCTGGTCAACCTGCTGGCCGAGGCCACCGCGCAACGGAGGCGCTGGCGAGCCGACTTACAGGCGCAGGCAAGCAACGTTTTTGATGCCCTGTATTTAAATGTGGGCCGCAACGCCATGCCGGGGCGCAATTTTTCGTTGAACCTTTTACTTACCTATAATTCTGAATCGAGATGAAAAAACAGTTTTTTAAAGTGTTGGGCGTAGTGCTGTTGGTGGGGTCGTTGAACGCCTGCCGGGAAAAAGAACCCGAACCCGAAGTGTACGAACTAGGCGTGATGGTACTGAATTCTGGAAATTTTACAACCAATGATGGTAGTGTTTCCTTTTTTAAGCGAGAAAAGACTGAAGCAATTCTGGATTTATACAGAAAAGAGAATGGCCGTTCATTTGACGGAGGTGTACAGGGGTACGCCGAAGCGGGCGAGCATTCTCTTATTTTGGTAGACAATTTCAAAGCTGGGTTGGACCAGGTGCAAATCGTGAACCTTGGTACCTGGGAGTCGGAAGCTGCGTTGGGTGCACCCGACGTAGAGAACCCTCGCGCGGTGGTTGGCATCAGCCCTACGAAGGCCTACGTGTCGTGCTACGGTAGTACGGGAGTCGGTGCCAACTACTTTGCCAATCCTGGTTACGTAGCCGTAATTGACCTAAGCACCCTGAAAGTAGTCAGGAAAATTCCTGCTCCCAGGGGGGCCGGACGCATGGTGAAACTTGGCGACGAGGTTTATCTAGGCAATGATAACGGTACGGATGAACTGCTAGTCATCGACAGTAATACGGATACCGTGAAGCGCATCTTGAAAGTCGGGGCTGGACCGGAACCAATCTCCCCCGACGCTAACGGAAAGCTGTGGGTGAAAACTGGCTTCTCAGTCGTCCGGCTGAACACCAAGACGGATCAAATCGAAGCCAAGATGCGCGTAGGGAGTGATTCCCGCCGGACGCCCTCCAATTTTGCCATCGCGCCCAACGGAAATGGATTTTACTACGTGTATTCCTACTACGATGCGGTCAGTGGTGTGCCAAAGGGAGAGACACACTATTTCAGCATCGATGCTACCTCGATTCCCGGTGACAAGCCTGTAATCAACCGCGCCTTCACAGGATTGGGCGTCGATCCGCTGCAGGGGCTTATCTATGGCGGCGTGACGCCCTCTTACGCTCAGGCAGGCTACGTAGTGCGCTACCGGCCCAGTGGTGAAAAACTGGATTCTATCAAAGTCGGTATTGCACCTTCGGGCTTTTTCTTTAAATAAATAGCACTTAGCTATTAGCATTCAAAAACTATGGCTGAGACGCTCGCTCTCCCCACGACCACTGACCGCGCCGAATTGTACGACGCGCTGTATCCCCAAATCGAAGCCCTCGTCGCCACCGAAAGCGACCTGACGGCCAACCTCGCCAACGTGGCGGCGGCCCTGAAGGAGGCATTCGGTTTTTTTTGGGTAGGGTTTTATGTAGTGAAAGAAGGACAGCTCGTCCTCGGCCCGTTCCAGGGACCGATGGCTTGTACGCGCATCCCCTTCCACAAAGGCGTTTGCGGGGCTTGCTACACGCAGCAGAAAACGATCGTCGTGCCGGATGTCGAAGCATTCCCCGGCCACATTGCGTGTAGCTCGGCCTCGAAGTCCGAGATCGTCGTCCCCATCTTTCGCCTGAATGGTACGGTAGCCATGGTTCTGGACGTGGATAGCGACGAATTGGACGACTTCGGTGAGGCGGATCAGGTTGGGCTGGAACGCCTCATGCGGCTAGTTTCAAGGAAGTTATGAACTTGGAATTCCTTCCACAAATTCACCCCGTATTTGGGGAAATCCGTTCGCTATACGTTGGAAGAGGTTTTTGTTTTTAGTCAAAAATCAGAGGTTGGTATGGTATTTTTTTGCTTTGGGTTGTAAATAAAAATTTAACAATTCAGCCCTTCCATACATGAATTTCGTCAAAGCAGCAACCGACGCCAACGGCAACGAAATCAAACTTTTTTATCAGGATCTGGGAACGGGCAACCCTGTGGTTCTTATCCACGGTTGGCCGCTGAGCAGTGTCATGTGGGACTACCAACTGGCCGAGCTGCCCAATCATGATATGCGTGTCATCGCTTACGACCGTCGCGGCTTCGGACAATCTTCCAAGCCCTTCGACGGCTACGATTATGACACTTTCGCCGATGACCTGAAGGCGATTTTGGATGAGTTGGACCTACAAAACGTAACGTTGGTTGGGATGTCGATGGGCGGCGGTGAGGTGGCTCGCTACATGGGTCGCCACGGTGGTGCACGGGTATCGAAGGTGGTCTTCCTGAGCGCCGTAACCCCCTATATGCTTAAAACCGAGGACAACCCCGACGGGGTGAGCCACAAGGTATTTGATGAAATGAAGGAAAACCTCAACGAAGACCGCGCGGCCTTTTTGCAGGGTTTCAGCAAGCAATTTTACGGAGTAGGTTTGCTTAGCAAGCCCGTCAGCCAGGCCCACATGGACGGAGATTTCGCCCGCGCCTACCAGGCATCGCACAAGGCTACGCTTGACTGCGTGGACGCCTTCGCCAGTACTGATTTCCGTCAGGATTTGACCACTATCAAAGTTCCGACACTCATTATTCACGGTACCAGCGACGACATAGTACCCATCGAGGTATCCGCCGAGCGAACCGCTAATGCCATACCACACGCCAAGTTCATTAAGTACGACGGGGCACCGCACGGCCTGTTTTACCCGGAAAAAGACCGTCTGACGAAAGACTTGATCGATTTCGTTCGGGGAACTTCGGATGGGTCGTCCTCTGCCGCGACTCCTGTCGGTGGCAAGGCGGACACTGCCGTCACTGCCTGACCTTAATTTTGAACGCTGATCAACGATGTTGCTACGGCCGAAACTGGTGCCGTGGCTAATTTTACCAAAATCCAGCAAGTACATAGTTCACTTCATTGACAATCAAACTTAAAATTTTTCAATCATGAAAAAGCAACTTATGTTGGCCGCATTACTGGCCGGAGCAATGCTGGGAGTAAACGCACAAACGACGACTCCCACCACGACGAATAACCAAACGACCAACAACGGTACGACCACGACCCAGCAGGGAACCAACACGGCCAATCGCCCGTACCAGAGTCAGACGAATTATAATACGCTGAACGATTCCAGAGTACCCCAGAACATCCGGGACACGTACGGATCGAGCTACAACGGAGCTACCGGCACGAAGTGGGAAAGCGACGGGCAGAACTACCGGACATCCTTCCAGCGTGACGGCAGGGACATGTCTGTCACCTATGATAAAGATGGCAAAATGACGGAATCCCGTACGAGTATGGAAATGAACGATTTCCCCCGATCGGTGCGAAACTCGATGAAAGGCAAGAACGCCACCAACGCCTATGAGGTGAAACGCGGCAACGACACCTATTACTCGGCCACGGTTGGCGATAGGGAAATGTATTACGACAAAAACGGAAAATCCGTGGATATGAGTTCTATGAACAACGGTTCTATGAACAGCAATGCCACGAACAATCCGAGGAAATAACCAAGGAGTGAGCCGCCAGCGGTACGCCGCCCGGTGGCAGACTGGCAGCAGCATAGGAAAGCCCGCCAGTTAAAAAATTTGCTCTTTTAAAAACGCCCGGCAATGTGCCGGGCGTTTTTTCGTGCCCTACACTTTCTTTGCCAGCCCTAATAAAAAGGCGAATTCCAGCGCGATGTCGTGCAGTTTCTTGAACCGCCCCGAAGCCCCGCCGTGGCCCGTCTCCATGTCGCAGTGCAGCAGCACGAGGTTGTCGTCGGTTTTCATTTCACGCAATTTGGCCACCCATTTGGCGGGTTCCCAGTACTGCACCTGCGAGTCGTGCAGGCCCGTGGTGACGAGCAGGTTGGGATAAGCCTGCGCCTTCACGTTATCGTAGGGCGAGTACGATTTCATGTATTTGTAAAATCCTTCCTCGTTCGGATTGCCCCACTCCTCATACTCGCCCGTGGTAAGCGGAATGGTGTCGTCGAGCATGGTGGTCACCACATCCACGAAAGGCACCTGCGCCACCATACCATGGTAGAGGTCGGGCCGTAGGTTGGCGACCGCACCCATCAGCAGACCGCCCGCGCTGCCGCCCATCGCGTAAAGGGCCTCGGGCGACGTCCGCTTTTCCTGAATCAAAAACTCGGCGCAATCAATAAAGTCAGTAAAGGTGTTGAGCTTGCGCAGCAGGCGCCCCCCGTCGTACCAGGCGCGACCCATTTCCTGTCCGCCCCGAATGTGGCAAATGGCGAAAGCAAAGCCACGGTCGAGCAGACTCAGCCGCACCGAACTGAACGTCGGGTCCATCGACGAGCCGTAGGAACCGTAAGCGTATTGCAGCAGCGGGCCGTGGCCATCCCGCGCAAAGTCATTTTTGTACACCAGCGAAATTGGAATCCTGGCCCCGTCGCGGGCGGTGGCGTAGAGGCGTTCGGTAGTGTACTTTGTTTTGTCAAAATCGCCCACCACTTCCTGCTCCTTCATCAACACCTTATCACGGGTGCTCATGTCGTAATCATAAACCGAGTTGGGCGTGGTCAACGAGGTATAGCCGTAGCGCAACGTGGTGGTGTCGAACTCCGGGTTGCTGCTAGTGTAGGCTGTGTAGGCGGCTTCGCCAAAGTCGAGGTAATGCTCCTTTTCTTCGGTATTCTGCGGCATCACGCGGATGCGCAGCAGCCCCTCGCTTCGTTCCTGTACCACTAGGTATTGGCTGAAAACTTCGATGCCTTCCAAAAAGACCTCGGCACGGTGGGGGATGACTTCCCGCCATTGGCTCTCGTCGCTCACTTGGTCCTCGGCAACCTGCACCAGCTTGAAGTTCTCGGCTTCACCCTGGTTGGTGACGAGGTAAAAAATATTCCCGTAATGCTCCAGGGAATACTCGTGGCCTCGCCGGCGCGGAATGGCCACCTCCAATTCGCCTTTGGGATTCTCGGCGTTCAGGAGCCGATACTCGGTCGCCACGCCATTGTGGGCGGCCACCAGCGCGATGTACTTTTTGGACTTTGTCCTGTATAAACCCAGATAATACTGATCGTCGGTTTCTTCGTAAAGCAGCACATCGTCGCCAACGCTGGTTCCCAACTCGTGTCGCCAGACCTGGTAGCCGAGCAGCGTGTCCACGTTTTTACGAATATAAAAAACGGTGCGGTTGTCGGCGGCCCAGGCGTAGCTGCCTCCTTCGGTATTGGGTATCTCGTCGGGAAGCCACTCGCCCGTGTGGAGGTTACGGAAGCGCAGCGTGTAAAGGCGGCGGCTGACGGTATCTTCGCCGATGGCGGCCATTAAGTCGTCGTCGCTGATTTCGGGGAAGGTGGCCGCGTAGTAGCCGTGGTTGGCGGCGCGCTCGTTCAGGTCGAGCATGATTTCTTCGGGCGCTTCCAGGCTGAGGTGCTTGCGGCAGTAAAGCGGGTATTCCGCGCCCTCGTCGTAGCGGGCATAATAATAGTAAGCCCCATCGCGGACGGGCACCGACTCGTCCTTCTCCTTGATGCGGGCCTTCATTTCCTGGAAAAGTGCCTCTTTGAAATCCTGCAAAGGAGCCATTACGGCGTCGGTATAAGCGTTTTCGGCGCGGAGGTGAGCCAGGACGGTTTCGTTCTCCCGTTCGCGCAGCCAGTAGTAGTCGTCGGT
This sequence comes from uncultured Cytophagales bacterium, assembly GCA_963716085.1. Lineage (GTDB taxonomy): Bacteria > Bacteroidota > Bacteroidia > Cytophagales > Spirosomataceae > Persicitalea. The sequence goes on along the minus strand of OY970288.1, from coordinate 6,096,539 downwards.
GCGGGTATCGTCGTGAAGGGTGAAAGTGGTGGGGGATTTGGCGGCTTGGGGAGGGTTATTCTTTTTGTCAAAAAGCATACGGACAATTGGGTTGGAGAAGAATTTTTGGGAACAGAATGGGCGGAAAGCAGAAATTTAACAAGAGATTAACCGTCAAGATTACCTAAAAAATGGAATTCTTCCCTAATTTGTTCTTTCAAAGCGGTTTTGCGCGCACCTATTTTGCAAAAAACTGTTATTAAGTCACTTCATTACCGCCGCCGGGTAACATCTTTCTCAAAATTTCATCTTTCCAACCCATGAATAAAAATTTACGAATAGCCCTCGCGGGCGGTGTGCTGGTAGCAGTCGGCTTTAGTCCGGCCCCGGGGGATTGGGAAAAAGCTTTCCGCCGCATCGATACCGAAGTGCGTCAAAACAGTCGGGCGTACAGCACCCTTGGCGAGGCCACCCAAAAAATCGGCCACCGCCTGACGGGCAGCACCCAGGGCATGGAAGCCGAGGAGTACGCCTATGACTTGCTGAAAGGATACGGCTACCGCGACGTGCAGTACCAGCCTTTCGAGGTGGAGTCGTGGAGCCGCGACACCGTGACGCTGAGCATCGTTCCCGAAAGCAGCGACAACTACCGCGAAGTTCCCGTAGTATCGCTGGCGCATTCACCCATCATGGCCGACCTGAAACTGGGCATCGTGGACGTGGGCAACGGGCTGGAAGAGGATTTCGAAGCCGCGAAAGATAAGGTCAAGGGCAAAATCGCGGTAGCCAATATTGGCTTGGTGGGCGGGCCGGGCAAGAAAAACCTGCACCGTTCCGAGAAGACCGCCCTGGCCATCAAGTACGGCGCAGAGGGCATCATCATGGTCAACCAGGCACCGGGCAAAATCCTGCTCACGGGTACGGCTTCGGTCACGGGCGCGCTCATCGGCATTCCGGCGGTGTGCATCTCCAACGACAGCGGCCGCGAACTGCGTACCTGGCTGGACGAGGAAGGCCCGCTGGAAGCGCAAATCAACATGCGCAATTTCTCCAAGCCCATCAAGGCCCGCAACGTTATCGCCACGCTCAAAGGCAAGAGCGACGAGTGCGTAATCGTCGGCGGACACCTCGATTCCTGGGATCTGGCCACGGGAGCCATCGACAACGGCATCGGCTCGTTCAGCATATTGGACATTGCTCGCACGTTCAAGGCCTTGAAAATCAAGCCCCGGCGTACCATCAAGTTTGTCATGTTTATGGGCGAAGAGCAGGGTTTGCTCGGCTCGAAGCACATGGTGCGCGAACTGGTAAAAACGGGCGACATCGCCAAGGTCGCCTACATGATGAATCTCGACATGACCAACGACCCCAAGGGAGCCAACGGTTTCGGCCGTGGCGATATGTCGGACTTTCTCCAGAAAGTGGGGGCCGACATCCAGAGCGTCGACCCCGCCTTTGGCAACCAGTTTACCAGCCGCGCCGGGCTACACAGCGACCACCAGCCGTTCATGCTACAGGGTGTTCCCGTGGTGGGGCTTTCGGGCACCCTACCGATGAACGTGCTACACTGCTACCACGCCGACTGCGACCGCTTCGACCTGGTCGACAAGCAGCAATTGGAGAACACCGTTCGCATCGGGGCGATGTACCTTTACGCCCTGGCAAATGCTAAAACGCTTCCCGCCAAGCGCCTCGACGACAACCAAACCCGCGACTACCTTACCACCCAGGGCTTGAAGCAGGAATTGGTACTGGGGCAGGATTGGCGGTGGTAGGGCGTCGGATACGCTTTATTTCTCTCGCTCCAATTGTTTCAGTCGCTCGGTAGCGTTGCTGTTTTGCGGGTTTAGTTGTAGCGACTTTTTGAAGTTTGCCATTGCTTTTTCCTCGTCTTTGAGCAAAAGATAGATCTCGCCCAAGCTATCGAACAGGTTAGCTGATTCGGGATACAGCTTCGTAGCAAATACGAAGACCTCAATGCTACGTTGTGGATTTTTTGGATCGAAGGCTAGCTGTAGCCCCAGATTGTTCAGTTTCCACTCTTCCGGTTTGAAGGAGGGGTGTTTCGAGTGTATGTCGCCGTACACTTTGTCGAGATTTCGATAACCGCTTTGCTGTGCTGCTTCGTTAAAATCTTCAAATGAGAATGGTTTCTCCTTTGGATATTTAGCTTGCTTAGTTGTTAGCTTTTCCTGAGCACTTCCGCTGCCTATTCCCTCATATAGAACAGCTAATGATTCCTCATTATTTTTTAAGAAAGCGTTCAGGAAATCCAGTGTGTACGAAGCCATCAATCGGTGCGACGCCATTATCTCGGGATCGCTCTTATCTTGCCGCGTGTCCCTTTCCCCGAAAAGCACCCCCAACGTGCTGAAATACGAATGCGTCAAGTGATGGAATTTGAAACGATAGGCCTGGCTGTAAGTCAGGCTGTCGTAAAAATCAAATCGGTTGTTTAGGGCAGAATCTATTTTATCTTCCCGCAAAACCATCTCTGGAATGTCTTTTTGGGCGAAATGAATAAAAGGAACATCGAATTTCTCCACGGAGTAAAACAAAGACTTTTTTAGCGTAGGGTACTGGTACTTGATGGAGCCATCCAGGCTCACAACGGCCTTGATATTTCGGTTTCGCACCGCAGCAAGGATGTTCGACAAGCCACCGAAACTGAATCCCATCGTCGCAATCTTGTCCAGACTGGCGTTGGGGTCTTTTTGAATTTCCTTTACAAGAAATTCGATGTCACGCGCCTGAGTTTCCATATCCCGACTCGTCCCGCCCTCCAATTGGCGGCTCTCCGTTCCCCGGCTTGGACTGGCAATGACCAGATAGCCGTAGCTGGCCAAGAGCTCGCATAAGGCGAAGTTTTCAACGGAAGAGGCCTGATAGCTGGGTGCGTAGATGACTACGGGAAACTCTCCACGCACCCTCTCCGTACCCCGACGCGCCAGTGACTTCTCGGGCAAATGCGCCCGGTGGTCGGGGGTGTTCGCGTAATAAAACCAGTTCAGAACGTACTCGTTCGGCAGGTTTTCCCACTCCTCCTCCTCTTTCAGAATTTCGAGGTAATCCAGCACGGTTAGGGCCGGTTTGGCGGCGGATGAAGGCTGCGCCGGATACCAGATGCTCACCGGAATGGGCCGGAATATGAATTCATTGTTCCAATCAAAAACCCGTCGGTATGTCCGGGTGCTGTCGACAGCTGTGTAATGGCTGAATCCAACGTCGTACGTTCCTTTTTCCAAAGCCATCATCTCTAATGAAACCTGAGCGAAACAGAGGCTCTTGGCAAAAAGGAAAAATAAAAGCAAAAGGGTTCGGTGTTTCATGTAGAGTGGATCTGGGATCATATTACAAAGAAAGCACTTCGTGCGTTTCCTCCATGTTGTCGTACGATGCTGTGACAACTGAGAACGCGCAAACCACTACAAACACGCAATTTGCCACCCGGTCGAATTCCAGACGATATTCAGAAAGCAATGATGTGAAGCTTTGACCAAACGCCCTGCTCAGCCAAGCGCTTTCGACTTGTTCCTAGACCGTGTCCATGAACGTCTTCTCTACCCGATTGAACACCAGAATGCTCAGGAATAGGCAAATGATCATGAAAACGAAGCTATATCCTAAGCCAATCCAGGAGAAATAGCCTTCTCCCAGAAAGGAATACTTGAACCCTTCCACGACGCTGGTAATAGGGTTAGCCAGTAACAGCAAGCGGTACTTTTCGGGAACGATGGACAGAGGGTACACGATGGGCGTGCCGTACATCAGAAGTTGAACGCCAAACTGTATCAAAAACCGCAGGTCGCGGTACTTAGTGGTTAGCGACGAAATGAGTACCCCAAAGCTAAAGCCCATACCCGACATCAGGAGTAGGTAAACCGGAAACAGTAGCAGCGTGCTATTTGGATGTACTGCACTTTGTGGCTGAGACAGGAAATAGATCCAAGCGGCCAGAAATAGGCTTAATTGGATCAGAAATTTGAAAAGATTGGAGATGACGATGGAAATAGGGGCCGCCAACCGGGGAAAGTACACCTTCCCAAACAAGTTCTGATTCAGGATAAAAGTGTCGGAGGTTTTCATGAGACATTCCTGGAAATAATTCCAGAGCGTGACGCCCGCCAGATAAAAGAGAATTTTGGGAATACCCCCGGTAGAAATACCCGCCACGTTGCCAAAAATCACCACATACGTTAGCGTGGTCAGGATCGGCTGGATAAAAAACCAGATCGGCCCGAGGATGGTCTGCTTGTAGGTAGCCACGATGTCGCGGCGGACGAAAAGCGCGATCAGGTCGCGGTACTGCCAGACTTCGCGCCAGTTCAGGTCGAAGAATCCCGACGAAGGTTCTATTTCAAGGTCCCAGGGTTCGTCTTCGTCGTCGGTGTGGCTCATCAATTCATCTTTCAATACAAAAACTCCCCAAACTCCGACCGGATCGTCAACCGTTTCTTATCCGCTCCCTCCACGCGCCCCACGACCTGCGCCGCGATGCCGAACGATTCCGAAATCTCGACCACCTGCGCGGCCTGCGCTTCGGGCAAGTACACTTCCAGGCGGTGGCCCATGTTGAAGACCTGGTACATCTCCTGCCAACTCGTCCCGCTTTCGGCCTGAATCAGTTTGAATAGCGGCGGCGCCAGAAACAAATTATCCTTGACTACGTGCAGGTTATCGATGAAATGCAGGATTTTAGTCTGTGCGCCGCCACTGCAATGCACCATGCCGTGAATCTCGGTCCGCAGCTCGTCGAGCAGGGCTTTCGCAACGGGTGCATAAGTGCGCGTGGGCGAAAGAATTAGCTGGCCGACATTGAGCGGTGTGCCTTCCACGGCATCCAGTAAGTTTTTGCTGCCGCTGTAAATCAGCGCGTCGTCCACCTCCGGGTCGAAGCTTTCGGGGTACTTCGTAGCGAGGTACTTATCCAGCAAATCGTGGCGGGCGGAGGTCAGGCCGTTGCTGCCCATGCCGCCGTTGTACTGGTTTTCGTAGGTCGCCTGTCCGTACGAGGCCAGCCCGACGATCACATCGCCCGCCCGGATGTTGGCGTTGTTCACCACCTCGGCGCGTTTCATGCGGGCGATGACGGTGCTGTTGACGGTGATCGTGCGCACCAAATCGCCTACATCGGCGGTTTCGCCGCCCGTGCTGTGGATTTCTACCCCAAAGCCACGCAGCATTTCCAAAACCTCCTCGGTACCGTTGATGATTTCGGCGATCACCTCGCCGGGAATGCGGTTTTTGTTGCGGTCGATGGTGGACGATAGCAGCATCGGCCCCGTCGCGCCTACGCACAGCAGGTCGTCGGTGTTCATCACCACGGCATCCTGCGCAATCCCGCGCCAGACTGACAAGTCGCCCGTTTCCTGCCAATAGAGGTAAGCCAGCGAGGTTTTGGTACCCGCGCCATCGGCGTGCATGATGGTGCAGTAGTCCGCGTCACCCGCCAGGGTATCGGGGACTATTTTGCAAAAAGCCTTCGGAAAGAGCCCCTTGTCAATGTTGGCGATGGCCTTGTGGACATCTTCCTTGGCGGCGGAAACGCCTCGTTGTAGGTAGCGCATTTTAATTTTGAATGAGAGAATGAGTGATTGAGTGAATACTGTACATTCTGCCCAAGAAGATGAAAGCTGAGTGAGTTCTCGGGCAAATTTATTCACTCAATCTCTCAATCACTAATTCACTAATTGTAAGTGAGCCCTATCTCCTCCCGCACGTTATCCAGCAGCGTCATGAGGTTCAGGCTGTCCTGATGCGACCAATCGGGGTTTTCGGTGAGGCCCGCGCTCAGGGCGTGGTTGACGGATTCTATTTCGTAATTATAGCCGTGGGCTTCGCGCTCGAATTCTACTGCTTCGGGTTCGGCGTCGATCAGTTCCAGCGTAAGGGCCTGGCTGTTGTGCCAGCGGCTGTGGACGCGGATGCAGCCCAGTTCGCCGTACACGATCGCCTCGCAGTCGGTACGGGCCAGTAGGGTGCAGTCCAGGAAAGCAAAAGCATCGGCTTCGTAGGTGAGGATCATGCCCGTGGACACGTCTACGCCCGTGTCGCCGAACAGCGCCGATGCTTTGATCGTTTCCGGCATTCCCAGGATGAAGTACGACCAGAAGAGCGGATAGATTCCGATGTCGAGCAAAGCGCCACCGCCCAGCTCTTTGTTGAACAATCGCTTGCGGGGATCCTTCAATGCTTTGAAGCCAAAGTCGGCCCGGACGCCCAATACTTTGCCGATAGCTCCGGCACGGATGAGTTCCAGACTTTTGAGGGTCGAGGGCATGAAGCGACTCCACATGGCTTCCATCAGGAAAAGCTTTTTGCTGTGCGCCAGCGCAGTCATTTCCTTTACCTCGTCGAGGTTCATGCCGAAAGGCTTTTCGCACAACACCGCCAGGCCCGCATTGAGGCACAGTAAGGTATGAGCGTGGTGTCCTACGTGCGGCGAGGCGACGTAAACCACGTCCAGTTCAGGGCAGTCGGCTAGTTCGGCGTAGCTGCCGTAGGCGTAGGGCGCGTCGTATTTGTCGGCAAATTCTTTGGCGCGACCCAGGTCGCGCGAGGCGACGGCCATGAGTTTGGCCCCTTCGACGCGGGCCAGATCCTGGGCGAATTTATGGGCGATGTGGCCCGGAGCGAGGATGCCCCAACGGATGGCTTTCAATTGTGAATTAGTGATTGAGTGAATATTTTTAGACCGCTTTGAAGGGCGTTACGGTTTCTTGATCTGAACATGATTCCAGAAGTTCAGCGTTCGTTTTTTTTAGAACTGGATGCATGAAGTTCGGGGCGATTGCCGACAACGGTGCCAGCGTAAACCGCCGTTCGTGCAGGCGCGGGTGCGGGATGGTGAGGCGGGGCGTGTCCATGATTTTTTGGTCAAAATACAAAATATCGACGTCCAAGTGCCGCGCGCCCCAACGCTCGTAGCGGATGCGGCCCGCCTCGTGTTCCAATTCCAGCGCGAGGCGCAGGATCTCTTCCGGGGTCAGTTCCGTATCTACTTCCAGTACTTGATTCAAAAAAGTGGGCTGCTCGATGCCGCCCCAGGGAGCGGTCTCGTACAAAGCCGACGCCCGCGCCACCTTCCCTACCCGCTCATTAATCTGAGCAACGGCAGTTTTCATAATCGCCGCGCGGTCGCCCAAATTGGAGCCTAAAAGTAGATAAATAGTAGTCAAAATCGAAACGGGCTTTGCTTTTCCCAACAGCCAAGCTAAGCAACATTTGCGTAGTTTTGACTTTTTGGCCCGAATAATTGGCTCTACCCGGTACTTTGTGCCCTTGTCTCTTTGCACCTTTGCCTCTCGAAGAAAGAAACATCCTCGCCCTCATCCCTGCCCGTGGCGGCAGCAAGGGCCTGCCCGGCAAGAACATCCTGCCGCTGGCGGGCCACCCGCTGATCGCGTACAGCATCGAGGCCGCGCTTACCACCCCGAGCATCACGCGAGTAGTCGTTTCGACCGACTCAGAGAAAATCGCCGAAGTCGCCCGGCGCTACGGCGCGGAGGTGCCCTTTATCCGCCCGGCGGCCTACGCCGCCGACGATAGTCTGGATCTCGACGTATTCATTCACGCCCTGACCTGGTTGCAGGAAAACGAAAATTACGCGCCCGATCTGGTCGTGCAACTGCGGCCCACCTCGCCGATTCGCTACGTAGCCGATATCGAAACCTGCATTGAGCGACTCGCCAACAGTCCCGAGGCCGATAGCTTACGCATCGTGACGCAAGCTTTTCACACGCCCTACAAGATGTGGCAATTGGGAGAAGAAGGACAACCTATGCAACCGTTGCTGGCTTTGGATAGTGTCGCTGAACCCTATAACCAACCCCGGCAATCGCTGCCGACGATGTACTGGCAAATCGGCACACTGGACGTGATTCGTCCTAAGGTAATTATGGAGCAAAAGTCCATGTCGGGCCGGGTCATTCTGCCTTACGTAGTGGCACAGGAACGCGCCATCGACATCGACGATATTTTCAGCTTCCAGCGGGCCGAAGCGTACATTTTGTCCCACGACTGCGTCAAGTTTTCGTCATGATCGCCACGGATAGTCATATCTTGATTTTCGGAGCTGGTTCCATTGGGGAGCGGCATCTGGGTGTTTTGCAAAAACTGGGCTATACCAACTTGTGGGTGTACCGCCAGCGCAATTTGCCGCTGCGGACGCTCGATTCATCCGACTTTCACATTGTCACTGACTTATCTGCTTTGAATGAAATTGCCTTCAAAGCCGCCATCGTTTGTACGCCCACAGCGCAGCATTTGGATCAGGCGCTCTGGTGCGTGCGGCGGCAGATTCCGGTCTTGATCGAAAAGCCCCTCTCGCATTCGCTGGACGGCTTTCAGGAACTGAAAGGACGCGCTGAGGGAACACCCAACGCTCGTCCGGGTGGCTTATATGCTGCGCTATCATCCGTTCTTTCAAAAAATAAAAAAATGGGCAAAAAACGGTGAACTGGGCCGATTGCTGAGTATGCAAACCTACTGGGGCGAGTACCTGCCCGACTGGCACCCCTGGGAAGACTACCGCCAGTCGTACGCCGCCCGCCGCGACCTGGGTGGCGGCGTGGCCCTCACGCTCAGCCACGACCTTGACCTGGTCAACTGGCTGGTCAGCAGCCCCGTCGCGACCTGGAATACGCTAAAAAACTACCGATCCAATTTGGAAATCGACGTGGAGTCGGGCGCTGACGTCTCGTTACGCTACGAAAATGGCGTCACGGCGCACTGCCACCTCAATTTTCACGAACGTGTGCCGCGTCGTTGGTATCGCTTTGTGTTTGCCGATGGTTCGGTAGAAGTGGATTACCTGCGAGCTACTTGCGCGGTACTAAGACCCGACCAAGGGCCAGAGATACAAACGCTGGAAAATTTTGACCGTAACCAACTTTTCGAGGATCAGACCCGCGATTTTTTACAAACCATAAATAAGGGTAGTTTTGAAGATTCATCCTCCCAAGCCTTGACCGAATCGGAGGCGATTTTAAGGATTTGTACATAGATTTTTAGAAAAGCCTTGACTCAAAATATTCCCGCCATCCACCCTTCTTTATCCGTAGCCGACCAGGTCATTCTTGTCACGGGGGCTTTCGGGCTGATCGGGTTGACGCTCGTGCGGGCTTTCCTGCAGCAGGGGGCCAAAGTGGTTCTGGCTGATCGGGACAAAAGCAGAGCGGAGGAAATTCGTAGCCAGTTGGCAGAAGAGTTTGAGGAAGCGCAGTGGTTATTTCAAATTCTTGACATCACGCAAGAGATGAGCTGCGAAGAAATGGTGCGCAGCACGGTAGCAAAATTCGGGCGTTTGGACGTCCTCATCAACAGCGCCGCCATCGACGCCAAATTTGACAAAGCCCACTCGGCCCACATCGACCCCAGCCGCTTTGAAAACTACCCCGCCGATTTGCTGCGGCAATCGGTGGACGTGAACCTGACGGGAACGGTGCTCATGACGCAGGCCGCTTGCCGCCAAATGCTGGCGCAGGGCAGCGGCAATATCATCAACGTGGCCTCCACTTACTCGCTGGTAGCTCCCAACCAAAGTTTGTACGATTTTGGCGAAAGCGTCAAGCAATTTAAGCCCGTGGATTACGTGGCGTCGAAGTCTTTTATTCCCAACTTTACCCGCTATGTCGCAACTTTTTACGCCAAAGACGGCATTCGCTGCAACGCCATTGTCCCCCACGGCGTGCTGAATGGCCACGACGAAGCATTTCTGGAAAACTTTGCAAAACTTTCGCCTCTGGGCCGCATGTGCGACCGCGAGGAACTCATCGGCCCCTTCACGTTCCTGGCGTCGGACGCTTCGAGTTATATGACGGGGTCGATACTCACCGTAGATGGAGGATGGACCGCATGGTAAAAATCAAACTTTTCCTGACCGACGTGGACGGCGTCCTGACCGACGGCGGCATGTACTACGCCGAGAACGGCGACGAGTTGAAGCGCTTCAACACCCGCGATGGCATGGCCTTTGAATTGTTGAGGAAAGCCGGAATCAAAACGGGCATCATCACCAGCGAAGTTACTGAGATCGTGGCCCGTCGCGCCGCCAAGGTGAAGGCCGATTATCTTTATCAAGGCCAGCGCGATGGCGGCAAACTCGCTGCCGCCGAGGAAATATGCGAAAAAGAAGGGATTTCACTCGCCGAAGTCGCCTACATCGGCGACGACCTGAACTGCCTGGCGTTGCTGGAAAAAGCAGGCCGCGCCGCTTGCCCGATGGATGCCACGGACGCAGTGAAGGCCGTGCCGGGGATTTTTGTGATGTTCAAAAAAGGCGGTGAAGGCTGCGTACGGGAGTTTGTAGAAAAGCTCCTGCGGGAAGTTTGAGCTAGGCGTAAACCTCTTCTTCGACCTTCGCCAATTCCAGCGTCGGCAACTTGATTTTATCCAAAAGTTGCTCTTCCAGCCAATCCGCCCAAGCCGTGATGTAGAGCACGACATCGTCACGGAAGTTGTGGCGAAGATACCGCTTCTCGCGGGGGAGTCGTTCCAGGATGCGGCGATCGGTCAATCTTTCCAGATGCTGTAAATCGCTGGACGTAAGGCCGGATTCGAGCATATCGGCGATCAGTAAATCTATGGGTAGGCCACTCGTGGGGCAGTAGTCGTTGAGCTGCTCCTGCCAGTCGCCGCGCGCGGCGGCCAAGGCGTGTTCGTGAATTTCGGCCTTGGTGAGCGTCGTGAGTTCCTGCGCCAGATTCCCGCAGTTGCAACTTCCCATGTGGCCCCACTGATAGGGAGCACCTTTTTGAAGCTTGTTCGCCGTGCGGCGTAAGGCTTGAATCAAGTTAAGGTTAGGTTGAGCCATTTTTATTCAGTGGATGGTTGAGAGTTGAAAGTGGATAGTTTTTTGTAGTAAGCTAAATTTGATACGCAGAGAATTTGGCTACTCACTTAATACCCTTTCTGGCAGAAAATGTTTTCCACAAAAAACCGAAAGCTGACAGCCGACGGCCAACAGCCGATAGCCCCTAAGCGATGGCGTACGCCTGGGCGATTTCCACCAAATCCTTATCATTCACTTCTTTCTTGACATCGGCTACTTCCAGAAAGCGGTCGTAAACCTCGTTCAGTGCGTCCTGTTCGTAGTCGAAGCCCAGCAATTCCATGCGGTGCTTTAAGGCATGGCGGCCCGAGCGGGCAGTGAGCAGAATGTCGGATTTGTCCACGCCCACATCGTGCGGGTTCATGATCTCGTAATTGAGTGAATGCTTCAGGAAGCCGTCCTGGTGAATACCCGAGGAGTGCGCGAAGGCGTTGCGGCCCACGATGGCCTTGTTGGCCTGGATGGGCATCCGCATCATTTTTGACACGAGCTGGCTGGTTGGGTAGATTTTCGTGGAGTCGATGCCCGTCATCAACCCGAGTTCCTTGTGAACTTGCAGCGCCATCACGACCTCTTCCAGCGAGGTGTTACCCGCACGCTCGCCGATCCCGTTCATGGTCACTTCCACCTGCCGCGCACCTTCGCGGATACCGGACAGTGAGTTGGCGGTGGCCAGGCCGAGATCATTATGGCAGTGAATCGAGATCGTGGCTTTGTGGACGTTCTTGACGTTTTCAAAGATATAGCGAATCTTCTCGCCGTATTCTTCGGGCAGGCAGTAGCCCGTCGTGTCGGGAATGTTGACTACCGTGGCCCCGGCTCCAATGACGGCCTCCACCAGTTGCGCCAGGAAAACGAGATCGGCCCGACCCGCATCCTCGCAGTAGAATTCCACGTCGTCTATCAGATTGCGGGCGTACTTGGTAGCGTCGATGGCCCGCTCGATGATCTTCTCGCGGGTGGTGTTGAATTTGTGTTGAATATGAATGTCGGATGAGCCGATACCGGTGTGAATCCGGCCGCGTTCGGCGAATTTCAGGGCGTCGGCCGCTACGTCGATGTCGCCTGGCAGGGCGCGGGACAGGGCGCAGATTGTCGGCTGACGCACGGCTTTGGAGATTTCGACCACGGACTGGAAGTCGCCCGGACTGGAAAGCGGAAAACCCGCTTCGATCACGTCCACGCCCAGCAACTCGAGTTGTTTCGCTACCACGACTTTCTCCTCGGTGGTCAATTGGCAGCCCGGCACTTGCTCGCCGTCGCGCAGGGTGGTATCGAAGATATAAACTCGCTGACTCATGGGTAGGGGGTCTTTTTTGTAAATTAAGGAAGTACGAAAATAAATATTTCTAATCAATTAAAAACCCTTCCTCCGTTGGGAGAAAGGGTTTTCAATATATCAAACCAAACCATCTCCATTCGCTAGAAAGCGATTAGCAGCAGGTCGTTTAGCAGGTTGGTGTTCGGGTGATTCATGTTGTTTGAAGCTTTGGCGAAATTTCGCTAGCCGCGATTTTCTTCCGCAAAGTAGGGCGAAGAATCGGGTTCTGCAAATTGTTCTCGAGAAAATAAAGTTGTGGCCTGCCGCCCCGCTGAAAAATCGCGTAGATTTACGCCCAATAAACTGACCGCCTTCCCTTTGACCCTCAGCTCTTGAAAAAACGTTTCCTCCTCGCTTCTTTCCTCCTCTTCTCCCTCCTCCCTTCCTCCTTCGTGAAGGCCCAAACCCCCAACGAGGAAAACTACCGCCTGCATATCCGCAAGGCCACGGGAACAATCGTGCTGGATGGTCGCCTCGACGAAGCCGACTGGGAGACCGCCGAGGTGACGGGCCCTTTCCGGCAAACTTTTCCCTATGACACTTCCGCCGCCGTGCAGCAGACCGAAACGCGGATGACCTTCGACGATGAGAACCTGTACATTGGCTATGTGATCTACCAGCCCCGGCATTACGCGGTGCAGTCGCTGCGGCGCGATTTTCCGCAAGGCGGCGGCACAGACCTTATCATCGTGAACCTCGACACTTTCAAGGACAAGCAGAACGCCTTCCACTTTGCCGTGAATCCCTACGGCGTGCAGCGCGAGGGACTGCTCTCCAACGGCGTGGACGTGACCAACGACTGGGACAATAAATGGTACACCGAGGTGACCAACTTCGACGACCGCTGGGTGGTGGAGCTGGCGATTCCCTTCAAGACCCTGCGTTATAAAATCACGGAGGGCACCAACGAGTGGAATGTCAATTTCTTCCGTAATAACCTCGACATCAACGAGCGCTCGGCCTGGGCACCCATCCCGCGCGGACTGCGAAGCAACAACATTGCGTTTTCGGGCCTGCTGATTTGGGACAACCCGCCGCCGCAGCCGGGCGGCAACGTGTCGCTGATTCCTTACGTGTCGTACAATACCAGCCGCGACTACCTCAACCAAAAAGACGGCGTAAGCAAACCCGGCATCGGCATCGACGCCAAAATCGCCGTGACGCCCTCGCTCAACCTCGACCTCACCGTCAACCCTGATTTCGCCCAGGCCGAGGTGGACCGCCAGGTGACCAACCTCAGCCGCTTCGAGCTTTTCTTTCCCGAGCGGCGGCAGTTTTTTCTGGAAAATAGCGACCTGTTCGCGGGCTTCGGCGCGGGTGGCGTGTCGAGCAGTAGCTCGGGCAGCGGCGGCGGAGGCAGTTCGTCGGTCATTACGCCCTTCTTCTCGCGGCGCATCGGCATCGGGCGCGATACCGTGACCCGAGCCAACGCCGTGGTGCCGATTTTGGGCGGAGCAAGGCTGAGTGGAAAGGTTAGCAATCGTCTGCGGGTCGGTCTGCTCACAATGCAGACCGCCGCCAAGGAGAACGTTCAGGCGTCGGCCAACTACTCCGTGCTGGCTTTGCAGCAGCGGGTTTTCTCCCGCTCCACGCTGGGCTTGATTTTGGCCAATAAACAGAGTTTTTATTCCGAGGAGTCTATTCGTCAGCCCGAGAGCGCTTACAACCGCATGGCGGGCGTGGATTACAAGTTGGCCTCGCGTGACGGCAAGTTGAGCGGTAATTTTTTCGTGCACAAGTCCTTTACGCCCGACAGCCCGCGCGACGCCACGGCCACGGCGGCCACGCTCGATTACAGCAGCTCACGGCTGGATTTCTCGGCGGGCATTACGCGCATTGGGGCGGGCTACAATGTGAGTCAAATCGGCTTCGTGCCACGTAATGACCTCTGGCGTACCTCGCCCAGCGTGGCCTACTCCTTTTTCCCCAAGAATCCCCGCATCAACCGCATCGTCAATAGCTGGGGCTTCGGCATCGACGGCGACGCGCGCATTCAGGCTTCTACCGGCAAATACACCGACTGGGACTTTTCGCCCGTCCAGTTTTTTGTGCGCTTCAGCGACAACAGTTCCTTCAGGCTCACGCCCGTCCGCCTCGATTATACCTACCTCTTCGATCGTAGCTTCGACCCTGCCAACCAGGGTGGCAAGGCCCTGCCGCAGGGAACGGCTTACCGCTACCGTAGTCTGCGGGCTTCGTACGCTTCCAATAGCGCCGACCTGTTCAACTATGACCTGAGCGGCCGCGTCGGTACTTATTTCAACGGCAATATCAAGAACCTGACCGCCAACGTCAGCTACCGCTACCAGCCGTTCGTCAACCTGTCGGTCGATGTCAGCTACAACCGCATCGACCTGCCCGAGAAGTTGGGCTTTTCCGACGCCACCCTCGTGCTACTGGGGCCGCGACTGGATTTGACATTTAGCAAGAGTGTTTTCCTGAACACCGTGGTGCAATACAACAACCAGGTCAACAACGTCAACCTCAACACCCGCTTCCAGTGGCGGTTCAAGCCCGTTTCGGATTTCTTCGTTGTCTACACCGACAACTACTTCGCCACCGACCCCGACCAGCCCTACAACCTCGGTTGGCTCCATTCCAAAAATCGGGCGCTGGTATTGAAATTGACCTACTGGTTGAATGTTTGAGTTTCAAAAGGAGGAAGGAAAAAAGGAAGAAAGGAGGAGGGAACGGAAAGGAGAATGTGATTTTCTTTAGGGGGTTTTGGTTGAAGTCGTACTTTTGTCAAAAAATTCGACAAACCTACTTCGCCGACTGCCGAAAACCGAGGTCCGGCCGCCAACACCATGAGCAAATACTATTTTTTAAAAATAAAGGAAATCACCCAGGAAACGCCCGATGCCGTTACGCTGCATTTCTGGCACCCACTGAGTGAAGTTGTGAAGTACCAACCGGGTCAGTTTCTGACGTTTCTGCTGCCGCAAAATGGCACGAAGGTGCGTCGCTCCTACTCGATGTCGAGCTCGCCTTACACCGATGTGTCGCTGGCCATCACAGTGAAACGGTTGCCCGGTGGTTTTGCCTCGGAGTACCTGACCAGGGAGGTAAAAGTGGACGACGTGCTGGAAGTCATGGAGCCAATGGGAACCTTTGTTCCAGCGCTGGACGCCGACCAAAAGCGCAACATGGTGCTGATCGGCGCGGGCAGCGGCATCACGCCGCTGATGTCCATCGCCAAATCGGTGCTGATGGTGGAGCCGGAGAGTACGGTCTACCTTCTGTACGGCAGCCGGAATGAGGAAAGCATCATCTTTAAAGCGCAGCTGGATGCGCTGCAAGCCAAATACGGCGAGCGCCTTCATCTGATCCATACGCTCAGCCAGCCCTCTTCGGATTGGTCGGGCGCAACGGGTCGGCTCAATAAGAGTCAAATCCTGAAAATCATGGAGGGCTTGCCAAAGCCCGACCCCGCCGCCACCGACTACTACCTCTGTGGCCCCGACGACATGATGGAGGAGGCCAAACGAGCGCTGGACATCCTGGCCGTTCCCGCCGAGCGCATCCATAAAGAAAGCTTCCTGACGGCCACCACCGCCAAGGCCCACGGCGACGTGACCGAGAACCCCGAAACCCTCGACGACGACTCGCCAAAAGCCCACGAAGTGACGGTCATGTACGAAGGCAGCGAGTATAAATTCCGCGTGGAACCGCACCAAACGGTGCTGGAAGCGGCGCTGGACCTGGATATAGATTTGCCTTACTCTTGCCAGGCGGGCATGTGTACGGCTTGCATGGGGCGCTGCGTATCGGGCAAGGTGCATCTGGATGAGGAGGACGCGCTCTCTAAAAGCGAACTGGAGGCGGGATTCATCCTGACCTGCGTGGCGCACCCGATGAGCGACGATGTGGTGTTGGAAGTGGAGTAGGGTCAAGGTTAAGCCTTGATTCCGCCCTCTAGCATCAAATCCCAGAGATTCATCTCGCAGCCATCCAAAATAGTGAAGGGTAAATCCCAACGGATGAATTTCCATTCTTCCAGATTGTCAGCGACCAGAATCCGCTGGGAAGAAGAAAATACCTAAATCACTCGCTCAACGCCCCATTCAAGCAACCGCTCGGTTTTTTTGTGAAAATAGTCTTCCTCGCTAGTGAAGTAGTTAGACTCGTCGGCTTTGATGTCTATCCCAATCACGACATCCGGCAGTGTGTCGGCGTAGTTGATAGACTGAAGATCATATTAAAACTTTCCCAGGCGATAAATGGCTATATCTGCCAAAAAATCAGTCCCTTCGGCGGTATGAAGTCCCAACTCACTAAGGCCAAACCGATAATCACGAGTTAAAGAAACCATCAGGTGTTTGTTGATGATGTTGGTGATTGTCCACTGCATTACGGTCGTACCTGTGTTGGTTTCCTCGATTTTTTTCAGCCCTAACACATAATCCCCGTACCCTTTGCGGTAGATCGGGTGTCCGTCGAACTCTTCATAAATCAATACCTTTGGAATTTCTGCTACCTGCGATGCCTGTTCCATAATCCGCTCATTTAGTGAGTTTTTCAAAAATAGCTAAAAAACGACATCTCGAACATTTGCAATGATTAAGGTCGCCAGAGGAATTCTTTGCGTGTCAGCTCGATCATTCATCACTCATCACTCATCATTAATTTCATGTCTAAATACGTCGCCGCCATCGACCAAGGCACCACCAGCACCCGCTGCATCCTATTCAACCGGCAGGGGAACATCGTTTCTGTGGGTCAAAAGGAACACGAACAGATTTATCACAAGCCCGGCTGGGTGGAACACAATCCCGACGAAATCTGGAAAAACACGCTGGAAGTCATCGCCCTGGCCCGCATCAAAGCATCGGCGGCCGTGGGCGACGTGGCGGCGGTCGGCATCACCAACCAGCGCGAGACGACCGTCGTCTGGAACCGCCGCACGGGCAAGCCGTACCACAATGCCCTGGTTTGGCAAGACACTCGGTCGGGCGCTTTGGTAGCAAAGTACGAAAAGGAAGGCGGCATCGACCGCTTTCGCGCCATCACGGGTTTGCCGCTGGCAACGTATTTCAGCGGCCTGAAGCTGAAATGGCTGCTGGACAACGTCGAAGGCCTTCGTGCCGACGCCGAGAAAGGCGACGCGCTCTTCGGCAACATGGATACTTTCCTGATCTGGAACCTGACGGGCGGCTCCCGAAATGGCATCCACGTCACGGATGTCACCAACGCCAGCCGCACCCAACTCATGAATCTCAGGACGCTGCAGTGGGATGCCTCGATGCTCAAAGACTTCGACATTCCCAAGGCCATGCTGCCCGCCATCAAGAGCAGCAGCGAGGTCTACGGCCACGTGGCTTCCGAGTCACTACCGGGCGTACCCGTCGCCGGAGCCTTGGGCGACCAGCACGCGGCGCTGGTCGGCCAGGCCTGCTTCGAGCCGGGCATGGCCAAGAATACGTACGGCACGGGCTGCTTTCTGGTGATGAATACCGGGGACGAACTGCAGGTATCGGAAAAAGGATTGCTGACGACCATCGCCTACAAATTCGGCGACCAACCCGTGCAGTACGCCCTGGAAGGCAGCATCGCCATTGCGGGTGCGCTGGTGCAGTGGGTGCGCGACAACCTGGGTTTGATCGAAAAAAGTAGCGATATCGAAGCACTGGCTCAAAGCGTGGAAGACAACGGCGGAGCTTATTTTGTCCCGGCCTTCTCGGGCCTTTACGCGCCCTACTGGCGCAACGACGCCCGTGGCGTCATCGCCGGACTAACGCGCTACGTCACGAAGGGCCACATCGCCCGCGCCGTGCTGGAAGCCACCGCCTACCAAACCGTGGACGTCGTGAACGCGATGGAGGAAGACTCGGGCATCGAGCTAAAATCGCTGCGCGTGGATGGCGGCATGGTCGCCAACCAAATGCTCATGCAGTTCCAGGCCGACGTGCTGAACGCACAAGTCGTGGCTCCTGCCATAGCCGAAACCACCGCCCTGGGTGCCGCCTACGCGGCCGGACTGGCCGTGGGGTACTGGAAAGACCTGGACGATCTGCGGAAAAACTGGGCGATTGCCAGTACCTGGAACCCCGCTATGAACGACACGCAGCGCGAAACGCTGTACAAAGGCTGGCAGAAGGCGGTGACGAAATCGTTCGGGTGGGAGGAGTGAATTATAATTTACTCGAAACACAAAGAAGCCGCCCCCAGCAGACCCGCATCATTAGCCAGCGTGGCCCGTTTTACGGACAAGTTTTTCAAGTAATGCGGCGTAAGCCAATACTCCAACTGCTTATTGACAGCGGGCATCAGGAAGTCGAAGGAAGCTGAAATTCCGCCCCCAATGAGGATTGTTGTGATGTCCAAAATGCGGATCATCGCCACCAAACCGTCGCCCAGCATCGCCCCCATTTCCTCGAAAATGCGCAGGGCCAGTTCATCGTCTTTGGCGGCAGCGGCGACCAGGCCCGTGGTGGAGATGGTGCCATCGTTGGGCAATGAGGTTTCCCCTTTGTAGGCGGCCCGCATCTCGGTGGCCATTGACAGGAGCTCCACTTTACCTATGTTGCGTTCCAGTACCCGACCGTGGCGCGAGGGCACGTGCCCCGGCTCCATGGCGTTGCCGCCACCGCCCTTGAAAACCTTCTTGTCGATGATGGCCGCCCCGCCGATGCCCGTGCCGAGGGTAACGAAGATATAATCCTCTGGTAGTTTTTCCTCCCCAAAATAGTATTCCCCCAAAGCCGCCGCGTTGGCGTCGTTTTCCAGGAAAAAGGTGTGGCCGGGAAAGCGGGCGGTCAACTCGGGAACGATACGGACGCCGTCGATCTCGGGGATGGCGGTAATTTCAATCAGTGTGCTGCGGTCGCGGGTGATGAGGCCCGGTACGCCGATGCCCGTGCGCTTGACGTGCGGCTCTTCCAGCAGTTGCAGCGCAATGGCGTCGCCCAGGCGCTCGACGAAGTGACCCGATTTGCGCCAACTGGCGGTATCGTGGCTGTAAAAATTGGAGATTCTGCCGTTTGTCGCATCCACGATGCCCATCTTGACGTTGGTGCCGCCTACGTCTATGCCGAGGTACTGATCCATGAAATTCTGTAAAGTATGAGGTAAGGTATAGGGAGTTTTGAAGGGGAAAGTTAATAATTTATCGGCCAATTCGCCTAATTACCGCCAATATCGCCCGCTACGGGCCGCATCAAAATCTCCTCGATCACCGCCGCAGGCGACAGATTATAAGCCGACCAGATGCTCTCGGCGACGTCTTCGGACTTCATAAATCGCGATTCGGGCAGATCGGTGCCCGCCCAGCTTGCGGTAAGCGTCGGGCCGGGCAGCACCGCCGTCACTTTGATGCCAAAAGGCTTCAACTCCTCCCGGAAGCCCTTGGTCATGCCGTAGAGCGCGAACTTGGAAATGGCGTAGGAACCGCCGTTAGGATAGGCCATCAGGCTCGCTGTGGAGCAGATATTGAAGATATGGCCGCTCTTTTCAGCTATCATTTTCGGCAACAGCCCACGGGTAATGTGGTAGGCGCTGTAAACGTTGGTTTCGATGGAACGTTCGAGGATACCCTCGGGTTCTGAGTGCAGTTGTCCGGGGACGAATACGCCCGTGTTGTTGACCAGCACCGCCACGGGCCGGGTCAATGCCTCGACAAAGGCCACAAAGCCGGCGGTTTCGTTCCGCAATGAGAGATCAGCTTGTTTTATAAAGAGTCTGACGCCGGGAAAACGACTCGTAGCTTGTTCGCTGAACGCTTCAAGGTCGTTCAACTGACGGGCGCAGGTGACTACGTCGAAGCCTTCGGCCAGAAAGCGCTCGGCGGTGGCGCGACCTATTCCTTTGGTTCCTCCGGTGATGACGGCAAGTGGGTTCATTTTTTTGTTTGGGGCTATTTTTTCTAATTTTCCCGAAATTATCGGATAAAGATCATATTTCATGGCGATCATCGGCAAATACTTCATTTTTTTGGGGGCGCTCTTCACGCGCCGGGAAAAAATGAAGGTCTATTGGCAGCGTTTTATGGAAGAGTGCGTGAGCATCGGCACCAGTTCGGTATTGATCGTGGCCATCGTTTCTACTTTCATCGGTGCGGTTTCCTGCATCCAGACGGCCTACAACCTGGTGAGCCCCATCATCCCCGTCTCCACCGTATCGCTGGTGGTGCGCGACATGGTGATTCTTGAACTTGCCCCCACCATTACCTGCATTGTGCTGGCCGGAAAAGTTGGTTCCAATATCGCCGGTGAACTGGGTACTATGCGCATCACCGAGCAGGTAGACGCGCTGGAAGTCATGGGCATCAACTCGGCGTCGTACCTGGTGCTGCCCAAGGTGCTGGCGGCTATGATCACCTTCCCAATGCTGGTGATTATGGCGGCGTTTCTGGGCATATTGGGCGGCTACCTGGCCGGAACGCTGTCGGGCGTCATTTCCCCGCGCGATTACGTGTATGGCATCCGGGATGGCTTCGTACCTTTCAACGTTTTTTTCATGTGCGTAAAGCCCGTGGTTTTCGGATTTCTCATTGCAACTATTTCAGCCTATCAGGGCTATTTTACCCGGGGTGGGGCGCTGGAAGTAGGGCAATCGAGCACCCAGGCCGTTACCACGAGTTGTATTGCCATTCTGATAGCGGATTACATTTTAGCGCAGTTGTTTTTGTGAAAAGGGCACAAAGCAATGTAGAGACGAGGCATGCCTCGTCTAGCAGGCGAAAGCAACCCGTGCCCAGCCGATAGCCGATAGCTAATTATGATCGAAATAAAAGACATCGCCAAGTCCTTTGGCGACAACGACGTACTGAAAGGCATCAGCTGCAAGTTGCGGCAGGGCGAAACCAACCTCATTATCGGTGGTAGCGGTACGGGCAAAAGCGTGCTGCTGAAGTGCATCATCGGCCTGGTACGGCCCGATGCGGGCGAGGTTCTCTACAACGGCCGCAGTTTTTACGGTAGCGAGAAGGAGGAACAGCAATCCATTCGCCGCGAAATGGGCGTGCTGTTCCAGGGTGGCGCGCTGTTCGACTCCCAGACCGTCCACCAAAACGTACAATTCCCGCTGGATATGCTGGGCGATCAGTCGGCGGACGAGAAGCGCGAGCGGGTGGAGTTTTGCCTGCAGCGCGTGGGGCTGGAAAAAACGGGCAAGCTTATGCCTTCCGAAATCAGCGGCGGCATGAAAAAGCGCGTGGCCATCGCCCGCGCCATCGTCATGAACCCCAAGTACCTCTTCTGCGACGAGCCCAACTCCGGATTAGATCCGCTTACAGGCGTGAAAATCGACGAACTGATCCGCGAAATTACCGACGAATATAAGATTACGACGCTGGTCATCACGCACGATATGAACTCCGTGATGGAAATAGGCGACAACGTGATTTTCTTACAAAAAGGAAAGAAGCTTTGGGAAGGCGACAATCATTCCATCATGCACTCCGACGTAGAGGCGTTGAATGAGTTTGTTTTCTCCAATAAGCTGCTACGGGATATGCGGGAGTAAATGAATGATGAGTTATGAATTATGAATTTTGCTACTCCCCAGATAGCGACGAAAGCGAGATGGCAGAGTATTTCTTTCAATGAATAGAATGATGGCGGCGAAAATTGCAGAAGCCATGATTCCTCCTGCCAGTTCGATCCAAAAATCGTAGCGGGGCAGTAGCCCGGCCAGGTACACGATTACTGCTCCGAAAAGTACGTAACCCAACGCCGAGCCGACCTTATAGGGCACGGGGTAGAACTTTTGCCCAAACAAATAGCAGAGCGTCGTCATTACCACCGAAGAGGAGGCAAAGGCCAGGGCGCAGCCGAGGTAGCCCATCCGAGGAACCAGCAGGTAGTTGAGAAGGGCCGTGATGGAAGCTCCCGTGAGAGTCAGGTAGGTGCCATACTGGGTTTTGTCGGTGAGCTTAAACCACGTGGCCAGGTTGTAGTAAATCCCCAGGAAGAGAAAGCCCAACAGCAGCCACGGTACGACGGGCAGCCCCTCATGGTAGATTTTGAGACTTAGGAAAATATCGGCCAGCACGTTCAGGTTGAGGCAAATCGCCACGCCCATCAGCACGCAGACGATTATGAACCATTTCATGACATCGGCAAAGACTTCCGGCGCATTTTTATCCTCGGCTTTGGTAAAAAAGAAAGGTTCGGCGGCGTACTTGAAGGCTGTAATCGCCAGATTCATGAAAATAGAAAGCTTCATCGCCTGTCCGTAGATTCCAATGGCGTCGCGGGTAGTTTGGCCAGGATAGAAACCCTCGGGCAATAGGTACTGCAGAAACATCCGGTCGAAGAGCAGGTTGGCTACGCCCGCGATATTCATGAGCATGATGGGCAAGGCGTACACCCAGACCGGGCGGAAAATCTTCCAGGCCCAGACAAAGCGAAATTTCTGCAACTCCTGCCGCAGAAACCAAAAAAAGGTGAGGTTGGCGATAAGGTTGGCCAACACGATGTAGGTGGCGGGAGCATTGGGATTATAAATCTGCGCCACCCAAGGCCGCAGGGCAGGCAGGTACTCGCCCTCGTAAATATTACGGCAAACGATCAGAAAGAAAACATTCAGACCGATGTTTATCAGAATGTTGGTGATGCGGATACGCACAAACTTCTTCGCTTTCCGCTCCAGACGCAAGCGAGCGAAAGGAATGGAAACGATGCCGTCGGTAGCCATGATAATTCCCATCCAACGGACCAGGGTGCCCTCCTCGGGGTATTCGATAAACCGGGCGATGGGGTCGGCGAACACAATAACCAGCGCCGAGATTAAGACGCTGACCGCCATCACCGCGCTCAGAATGAGGTTGTAGTACTGCTGCTTGTCCTCCTCTTCCCGCGCAAAGCGGAAGAAGGAGGTTTCCATCCCGAAAGTGTAGATGACGAAAAGGAACCCGGCGTAAGCGTAAAGCTGCACCTGCACGGCCATCAGCGACGGGTCGAAGCTCGCGTAGATGAACACCAGCAGGTAGTTCAGCAGCCGCGCCAGCATGGTGCTGACGCCGTAAGTGGCGGTATCGCCCGCCAGTTTTTTCAGTACGCTCAATTAATCTAAGTGGAGGATGGAGAATGGAGAATGGAGAATGGAGCGCGTCGATTCGCCGCATCCTCTATTCAGTTTAGCCCCGCAAAGGTACGCGGGCATTGGGGCTTTGCATAAAAAAAGCTCCTTCCGATTTTTGAGAAGGAGCTTTTCACGAAAAGAAAGTATGCGCTTATTTCTTATCGAGTGCTACGACAATGTCACCAATCACTTTCTCGATGCGGGCAAAGCCTTCATCCGATTGCAGATCCACATCCATCATCTTGTCGCGAAAATCGGCTGAAACCGTCAAGTGGTAGATGCCCGCCATCATGAGGGCGATCAAGGCATTGGTATCCTCATAGTTGGGCAGAGAGCCCAGCTTCTCGACCATTTTGGCTCCGGTATCGTTGCGCACATCGGCCAGTACAGCCTTTCCGAGGCCAATTTCCCAGCGGATCAAGTCACGAGTGGCCTTGCGCTCGCGCAGGTCTTTCATGGAGGTGGTCAGGACATTTGTCCATGCCTTGGCCCGATCCTCAGGAGCGGGCGTTTCCATATTCTCGATGTTCTCGTGGCTCGATGTCGAAGTGTACTCTCCCGTTTTCACGTACTGCTCCATCAGGCCATCCACGCCACCGAAGTAGCGATAGATCAGCACTTTGTTAACATCAGCCTCGCGGGCGATCAGATTGACGCCTACCTTCTTGGTGCCGTATTTTTCAATTACCTTACCAACGGCTTTCAGGATTCGGCCCTTGGTGCGCTCGCGGTCGCGCTTTTTCACTTTTGCCTTCGCCTTGGTCTCGGCGACTACTTTTTGTTTTTCGGTTGCCATTTTACGGACGTTTTAGAGTGTATAATAGTTGGAAATAACCATCGGGTGTAGCCGATTGGGCCAACAAGGTACGAAAAATGTTTACTTATGTTTTTCTTTTACCCTAAAAGTTACTGTGTGGCAGCGGAATGCATGCGCATAAAAATCGGGGTCAATTGACTGTGAGAGGCTTTTTAGGGGTCATCCACGAAAAGACGGAGAAGGAGATAAAACAAAAACCGCTCAGAAGAATCTGAGCGGTTTCGATACTATCTTTGTTGGCGGGCAAGGATTCGAACCCTGACTAAGAGAACCAAAATCTCCTGTGCTACCTTTACACCACCTGCCAATTCTGTAAATAGTGGTGCAAAAGTAAGCGGAATGATTGTATGTGTCAAGTATTAATCCAAAAAATTAATTTGCTCTTGGCTGTCACTATGCGGATATAGCGTTCACTTCTGCTTCCGGCGCGATTTTCCGAACTAATCCCTGCAAAACTTTGCCGGGTCCGCACTCGATGAACACACCGGCCCCATCGCGCACCATACTCTCGACCGACTGCGTCCAGCGCACGGGAGCAGTCAACTGAGCGATGAGATTGGCTTTGATGGTGTCCAAGTCCTGCGAGGGAGCCGCAGTGGCGTTCTGGTAAATCGGACAGGGCATGGCGCGGAAGGCTGTACCGGCGATGGCTTGCGCCAGTTCTTCCCGAGCCGGTTCCATGAGCGGCGAATGGAACGCCCCGCCCACGGGCAGCGGCAGAGCGCGCTTTGCTCCGGCTGCTTTCATCTTTTCACAAGCAGTGCGAATGCCCTCCATCGTTCCCGAAATCACGACTTGGCCGGGACAGTTGTAGTTGGCGGCTACGACCACCTCATCGGTGATCGAGACGCAGATTTCTTCTACCACACCATCGCTCAGCCCGAGAATAGCGGCCATCGTCGAGGGCTCTCGTTCGCAGGCCTTCTGCATGGCATCAGCGCGTTGGGCCACCAGTTTCAAGCCGTCTTCAAAGGATAATCCTCCGGCGGCTACCAGCGCTGAGAACTCGCCCAGCGAATGTCCAGCGACCATGTCGGGCTTAAAATCGTCGGCTACCGCTGCCAACACAACCGAGTGCAGGAAAATAGCGGGCTGCGTAACGTTGGTTTGTTTGAGTTCTCCGTCCGTGCCTTCGAACATAACTTTGGTCAAGTCGAAGCCGAGAATTTCGTCGGCCTGGTCGAAGAGCGCTTTGGCCTTGGGTGAACTTTGGTATAAATCGGCTCCCATGCCTTTGAATTGGGAACCCTGTCCGGGAAAAATGTATGCTTTTTTCAATTGGGAATGAGTGAATGGTGAATGAGTGAATTTAGGCACAAAGTTTTAAAGGGGCAAAGTAGGTCAGACGTAAGTCTTTCTCCAACTCTGTGCCGGAATGCCGTACGCCTCGGGGTCGGTTCGCCGCAGCGGCCCCGCACTTTGGAACTTTGCCCCTTTGGAACCCAGCCGGGCGCCCCGTGGCGTACTCAGGTACTCAGGTACTCAGGTACTCAGGTACTCAGGTACTCAAGAAAACTACCTCGCTGCAATAATCAACCCCAGCCCCACGACGTAACAAAGCAACATGGCGTTCAGGATAGCAGCAGTCGATTTGGGGGAATCTTTGAATTCTTTCCAGATGTAGATGCCCCAGAGCGCGGCGACTACCGTTGCGCCCTGGCCCAAGCCGTAGGAAATGGCCGCGCCCGCTTTGCCCGAGGCGATGATGCTGAATGACATCCCCACGCACCAGATCGCGCCGCCCAA
Source organism: uncultured Cytophagales bacterium (assembly GCA_963716085.1). GTDB lineage: Bacteria > Bacteroidota > Bacteroidia > Cytophagales > Spirosomataceae > Persicitalea. The sequence continues at coordinate 6,070,823 of OY970288.1, read as the reverse complement.
GATGCCCGTCAGGTGATTCTTGGTGCTGCCGCCAAAGTAGTCGGCGTAGTGGACGGGGCTACCCTCGAAGGGCCGCATCATGAGCATGGAATTGAAAACGATGTTGCTCAGCAAAATGCCCAGACTGAACAAAACAACTGCCGTGTAAGGGCTAAGTTTACCGAGTTCCGGCACGTTGAAATCAGTGAACATGGACGCCGCCACGTATTTGTAAAAATACCCCATGAGCAGTCCGGCGATCACTGAGAGCAGCAATCCGCGCGTCGAAACGCCTTGGCGGTGCCGGGCCGCGTTGCGGTAGGCGTAAGCATTGAGCAGAATCGCCACGGCCACCAGCCCTACACCCAGAAACAGCAGCGTGGCGTCGCCCACGGGATTATCGACGTAGTTGACGATCACGCCAATGACCAGCGCCAGGCCGATGCCCACCGGAAAAGCCACCGACATACCCGCAATGGCAATCGCCGCCACCAGCAGAATATTGGCCGCGTTGAAAATAATTCCCCCTAAAAATGCCGAGCCGATGTTGCCCCAGTCCGCTTGGTTCAGGTCGGCGACGAAGCTGCGTCCGCCCGCGCCGAAGCTACCGAGCGTAAAAGCAAAAAGCAAGGCCACCAGCACGATGCCAATCACATAATCCCAGTAAAAAAGCTCAAACCGCCACGAACCCGCCGCGAGTTTCTGGGTATTGGCCCACGAACCCCAGCAAAGCATCGTGATAATGCAGAAGAGTACCGCGACGGTGTAGTTTTCGATGATGAACATGGGGGCTTGAGTGTTTTGTTTAGGGTTTAGAGTTTAGTCGTTTAGTCGTTTAGTTGTGGAGATGAGGAACTTTGCTGGCGACGCACTTCGGCTTCGCTCAGTGTGACAAAGCTTACTTTGCGCCTCTGTGCCTCTGTGCCTTTGGACCTTTATGCCTCTGCCCCTTTGCCCCTCATCCCAAAGCCGCATCCACTTCGAAGCGCTGCGGGATGGATGACTGCGCTCCCATGCGCGTGACGGATATTGCGGCGGCCCGGCAGGCGAAAGCAATGGCGGTGGGCATCGGCTTGCCTTCGGCGAGGGCCAGCACCAATGCTCCGTTAAAAACGTCGCCCGCTGCCGTGGTGTCCACCGCCTTGACCGAGGGCGCCGGCACCAGCAGATCGGTAGTGCCGTCATAGAATAGGGCCCCCTTCGCTCCCAGCGTGATGATGACGTTCGCGACGCCCTTTTGGTGTAATATCTGAGCGGCTTCCCGCGCCGATTCATTGGTGGTAATGGTAACGCCCGTCAGCAGTTCGGCTTCGGGTTCGTTGGGGGTGATGAGGTAGAGGTTTCTCAGGATTTCGTCGTCGAGCGGCTTGGCGGGGGCAGGGTTCAGTACTACCTTCATGCCCCTCCGCGCGCATTCCGCAATGGCTTTCTTTACGGTATCCAGCGGAATTTCCAATTGCAACAGCACCCATTCGGCGGTAGGAATTTCTGCCAAAGCACGGGAAACTTCCGCCCCCGTAAGATTTGCGTTGGCCCCGGGCGCAACCATAATGGAATTCTCACCCTGCTCGTCCACGCCGATGAGGGCGACGCCCGACGGGGCCTCGTCGTCTTGCAATACGAAGCGCGTATCCATGCCCGCCTTTTCGAAGCCCTCCACGGCTTCTTGCCCAAAAATGTCACTGCCGACTTTGGCGATGAAAACGACCTGACTTTTTCCGGACTGCAACCGCTGGGCCGCCATCGCCTGATTGGCCCCTTTACCGCCGGGGTTCATTAGGAAGGCACCGCCAAGAATGGTTTCGCCGGGGCCGGGAAGTTTTGTCGCCTTTACGACCATGTCGGTATTGGAACTGCCTATAACTACTACCAATTGTTGATTTTTTGAAAAAAGCGACGGCTAGAGGCATCCGTGCAGTGAGTGAATGATTTGACTTGAAGTTAAAAGCAGAACGATGTCGGTTTTTTACCCCATTTTTGCTGAATGGGGTTTCTGTGTCAGGTTTTGAAAAAAAATAACTGAACAGGTCGATGTCCTTTATGTATATTTGCTTTTTTCAAAAAAAACCAAATCGTAAAACCATGAAAAAGCCCCTCATTTCGACGCTCTTCGCCTTTTTGCTAGTTCACGGAATTTGCTTCGCGCAAAATGATAGAGTAAAAATTTCGAAGCTAAACACCAGCGTAAAAATCAAAATTAGGGCTCAGAATTGCCAGGACATCGACTGGGAAAAGTTCAGAGAATCTTTCGCGGATATGGAATTGAAAGGGGCCAAAAAGTTCACGTTCGAGATTGAACGCGAGGCTAATTCCGTCAAGGATGGTCTGCCTACAATAACGAATTTCTCCACGACTGGCCGCAAACCAGCTAAGGTGCTGAAGCGGGCCGAAAAATGGTGTGGGCGAGTTCTTTCCGCTGGGCCTTGATGGATAAGCTTTGGCTGGATATATTTTTTACAATCTGGAAAACACCTCACTGCTTCACGATCCGCTTTCGCCACACTTGCGCCGCTGTCTTCACTTCTACCACGTACACTCCCGCCGACAGCGAGCGAATATCAACTTCCTGCCTACCGTTGAAAAACACGGGTTCTTCTAAAACTCGCCTTCCGGCCAGATCGGTGACGACCACCGTTACCTCGGCGTTTTGGCTACCGGGGTTTTCAATGACGAGCAGATCGTTACCAGGATTAGGATAAATGATAAACTCCCCGGCTGCAGGAGCCACGGCCAGCACGGGCGGGATTTTGACAGAAATCTTGAACTCATCGGCTAAGTACCCTAGCGAGTCGCGCACCGTAACGACCATATCTCGATCCGGTTTTAGGCTAATCGTTTGCGCGTTCACTTGTCCCGTAGACCAACGATGAGTGCCAGGCCAGGAAGCGGTCAGTTCCACCGACTGGCCCAAGTCAATGCTCTTTTCAGTCCGCTTGTTCACATTTTTGAATACCGTGAAGCGGTCGCGAATTTGGCCAGCGGCGGCAATCCATTCGCCATCCAGTCGGTTGTCCTGTACCGTGAAAACACTGGAACCGCCGACCTGGTCATTGGCGTAGGCCGAGGTAGGATGCGGGCCTACCGCATCGCCGGGCCGGAGCTGTCTTCAACCATTGGTACTGCTTACTCACCGTGTCACTCAGCAGATATCGGCCGTCATCCAGCCCGTAGGAGTCGAGCGAGACGAAGTGGATATTGCTGTAATTGGCCGAAAAATAGGCTTCACTTCCCGAAGGAATGCCCCCGGCCTCTCCTTTGGTAGGTGTAGTAACAATGTCAAAATAGGGGATTTCCCGATCCGCCTTGCCCGTACTTGAAGCGCCATATTCATGGTTTCCGGGAGTGGATAAAATAGGTAGGTTACCGAAGATCTGACCTCCGTAAAAGTCGAATACCTGCGACTGATACTGGGAGTCGGTACCACAGCAGTACGCATTGTCGCCCAGCCACACCCACAGGTCGACTGGGTCTTTTCTTTTCGCCAGATATTGCTCAAAAACCGTCCGCTGGTTATTTCTCACCACAACATCTGGTTCGTCGGCTGTCCCAAAGTCGCCCATGGCCCAAAAACGAATCGGGCGCTTGGTGTCGGCCGCCGGGGCAGTCGTAAAAAACTGGTTGCCCCCTTGGCTCAAAATTTTCTGAGTACTGCCGACTCTATAAAAGTACTTCATATCGCGCGACAGCCCGGTCAGGACGACCTCATGCTCGGTAGTCGAGACGTTATCGACTTTTGCCAGAAATTTGGCGGTATCGCTGGCGGCAGCGTACTGCACGCGGCCGTCGGTGGGCGTGTCGGTGCGCCAGCGGATGGTGACGCCATCAGCGGTGGGGCGTTGCAGGTACGGGCCACGGATGATGCTTTGGGCGAATAAGTGGGTAGTTGTATTGGTTGGTCAGGTTATTGACAAGGCGTATTTCGTCCAGAGTGGGTGTTGTCGGCTGGCCATCTGGATTGGTGTCAGGTTGCCGATTCCCTGGTGGGGCCTATGGCAGTTGTAGTCCATCTCCCAGAGTTTGAGCTGGTACTTGCGTTCCTCCGAGTCGGCGAAGCGCATCTTATGGAAGAGGTTCTCGTTGTCGGTGCGGTTGGAGCGCTCGATGAACCCGTTCTTCCACGGCTTGCCCTTCGGAATCAGCGCGTGGATGCGCCCGCCGCTGACGACGGCCTTGGTGAAGGTCGTCTGGTAGTGGGACTTGAAGGCATACTTCATGGTGAAATACATGGCGTTGTCGGTGAATGTTATAAAAAGGGGGGGAGGTTGTCGAGCGACCTCTGGAATACCCCCGCCACGGTCTGGCTGGTGCAGTCGCCGTGGATTTCCGAGTACTTGACCCTGGTTGACAGATGGATCATCGATATCTTGTACCGCGCGGGCGGCCCCGTCAAAGCCCTGCCCCCCTTCGACCGCCGGAAGCTGCTGGATGTCCATCTGCGTGCGGTGCTTACCGACGGGTATGGGCTTGGCCTCGCGCTCGGCGGCGGGCTTGGGCGGCTTGTTGAGCCGCAGCCGTTTGAGCACGGTGTAGACGTTGCTCGGGTTGCTGCAGGCGTGTTCGCCTTTCAGTTCGTGGGCGATGCGCACCTTGCCGTGGTGACTGGTCGGCTCGTCGCTTCGGTAGGCCGCCACGGCCGCCTCGAAGGCGGGCGTGATGCTTGTGGCCTTGGTCAGCGGCGCGCTGCTGCGGTCGGCGCTCTCGGGGCGGTCAGCCCACTTGGCGATGGTCTGCCGACTGACGCCGAAGCGTTTGGCGAGCGAAGTCTTCGAGTGCTGGCCCGTGGCGAAAAGCTCCCGGACCTGCTGCCGCTGGCCAGGGGTCAGCCCGGCGTTTTTGTGAACTTTCATAGTAGTGGCAGTTGAAATACTATGCAATATCGTTAATAACCTCTCAAACCAATACAGGTAGTCGTTAAAGAAAGAAGAAAGAGAGCGATTTTGGAAAACGAGGGCATTTTTCAGGAGTTAGGGTTTTGCCAAAGGTAATCCAAAGTCACGTTTTCCCTCATTATTGGATTCCTGGAATATTCGCCGCAAATTTGGTACTTCCTCAAAACCCGACCCTTGCCTTATATGAGCAATTCTGCCAAAATCTTTCTTTGGTCCATCTCCGCCGCCTTGGGCGGCTTCCTCTTCGGCTTCGACACGGCGGTGATTTCCGGCGCGGAGCAGACCCTGCAAGTTCTCTGGAACTCCACGGCCTTCGAACACGGCCTGACGGTCTCCATCGCCCTGATCGGCACGGTGGTCGGCGCGCTGTTCGGCGGGGTGCCAGCCGATAAGTACGGGCGCAAGTACAGCCTGCTTATCGTGGCCGTGCTGTATTTGGTGTCGGCGCTGGGTTCGGGACTGGCGACGGGCTGGGGCATGTTTCTGGTCTTTCGGTTCATCGGTGGCGTGGGCGTGGGCATCTCGTCGGTCGTGGCCCCGATGTATATCTCCGAAATCGCGCCGCCCTCGCGGCGTGGACGGCTGGTGGCGCTTTTCCAGTTCAACATCGTGCTGGGTATCCTGATTTCTTACCTCTCCAACTACGCCCTGGAAGGCATTGGCGAGAACGCCTGGCGCTGGATGCTGGGCGTGGAGGCCATCCCGGCGGTACTGTTCATGGTATCCATTTTCTTCATTCCCGAAAGTCCGCGCTGGCTGATTTTGAAGAAAAACAAAATCCACGAAGCCCGTGAAATCCTCAACGTCAGCGACTCCGCCGAAGCCGAGCGCGTGGTGGTTTCTATTTTGAAAAGTAAAAACGAGTCCACCGAGGGTAGTTTTCGCGATTTATTCAAACCACTTTACAAAACGCCCGTCCGGCTGGCGGTACTGTTCGCACTTTTCAACCAATTGTCGGGCATCAACGCCATTATTTATTACGCCCCCCGCGTGTTCGAGATGGCGGGGCTGGGCAAGGAGTCGGCTTTGCTGTCGTCGGCGGGCATCGGCCTGGTCAACCTGCTGGCGACGCTGCTGGGGCTGTCGCTCATCGACAAGTTCGGACGCAAGTTCCTGATGTACGTCGGGTCGCTGGGCGTCATCGCCGCGCTGGTGCTGGTGGCCAATGCCTTTTTCAGCGAGAATTTGGGCGGGGCGCAGGTACCGATTTATCTGTTTATCTATATCGCCTTCTTCGCCCTGTCGCAGGGCGCGGTCATTTGGGTATTTATTTCGGAGATTTTTCCCAACGATGTCCGTGCCTACGGGCAATCGCTGGGGAGCTTCACGCACTGGATTGCGGCGGCGGTTATTTCGTTCATTTTTCCCTTCATCGCCCAAACTTTCGGCGGCGGGCCGACCTTCGCCTTCTTTGCCGGGATGATGGTGCTGCAACTGCTGTTCGTCTGGCGGATGATGCCCGAGACGAAGGGCACGTCGCTGGAAGGGATCGGGGAGGCGGTGGCGGCGTAGTGTTGGGCATGGTTTATTTAGAAGCCAAAACGGTCTCTCACAGGTATTCGATAACAATGCAAAAACTATTCACACTCCTCACCATCACCGCCCTCCTCACCGCCTGCACATCCAGCCAAGAGGAAAAACCCACCGTTCCCGACATAAAACCCGGCGACTACCGCCCTGCCTACCACTACGCCCCGCCGCAAAACTGGACGAACGATCCCAACGGGCTGGTCTATCTCGACGGCGAGTATCACCTTTTTTACCAGTACAACCCCGAAGGCGACACCTGGGGCCACATGAGCTGGGCGCATACCGTAAGTGCCGACTTGATGACCTGGGAGGAACTGCCGCTGGCTTTGCCGGAATACCAAAACGCCGACAGCACCGAAACGATGGTCTTCTCGGGCAGCGTGGTGGTGGACAGCATGAATACCTCCGGCTTCTTCGAGCCGGGTTTGAAAAACGGCATGGTAGCCATTTACACCTCGCACGTTCACAGGGAGATAGACGGCAAAGACGAAGGCGTGGCGCAGCACCAGAGCCTGGCTTACAGTGCCGATAAGGGCCGCACCTGGAAGTATTACGATAAAAACCCCGTGCTGGACATCGGTATGAAGGACTTCCGCGATCCCAATGTGTTCTGGCATAATGGGAAGTGGAAAATGGTCGTGGTCAAGCCCAAAGAGTTCCTGGCGCAGATTTACGAATCGGGCGATCTCAAAAAGTGGAAGCGGCTGAGCGAATTTGGTAAGATGGGCGATGTGGCCAAGATGTGGGAATGCCCCTCGTTGTTCAGAGTCCCCGTGGAAAGCAGCGACGAGGAAAAATGGGTGATGATGATTTCGAGCGCAGCGGAGGACGCGGACTTCACGGGAATGCAGTATTTCGTGGGTAGTTTCGACGGCAAGCGCTTTAAAGCCGATCGACAAGAAGGCGTGCGGCGTGTGGATTTCGGTAAGGATTTTTACGCCGCCATTCCCTTCAACAACCTGCCGCCTGACCAGCCGAAGCCCATCATCATGGGCTGGGCCAGCAACTGGGTTTATGCCAACAAGACCCCGACTACCGGCTTTCGCGGCATGTTTTCGCTGCCGCGCCAGCTCTCATTGCGAACTGACAGCAGCGGGGTGCATCACCTGATTCAGCAACCGGTTTTCAAAAAAGGTATTGTCACCAAAACGCTGACCATGAAGGCGCCCGATTTGGGAGCGGGTGTTATTTTAAGAATGGATGGCAATTCCTACCGCCTCGACCTGACATTCGAGCTGAGCGAAGCCGAAAATTTTCAAATAAAACTCTTTAGCAACGAGAAAGAGGCGGCCATTTTATCGTACGACATCGAGGCGCAAAAACTTACCTTCGACCGCACTCAATCGGGTAACGTGGCTTTTCACGAAAAATTCGCCAGCGTGGAGTCCATGACCGTGCCGCCCGTCAACGGCGAGATGAAACTGGATATTTTCGTGGACAATTCTATCGTCGAAATCTTCGCTAACGATGGCGCTGCGGTATTGACCAATCTGGTTTTTCCCAGCAAGAAAAAAGGCGAGGTAGTTATCGGCCTGGTACCGGAATAAAAGGGCCACCCTCTTCCAGCTTACCAATTCCCACCAGTCCAACTGAAAACATGAACTACCGAAAACTAGGAAAAACGAATTTTGAAGTATCCGAAATCAGCCTCGGCACCTGGCAGGTCGGCGGCAAATGGGGCGCCGACTTCGACCACAAGCTCGCTGAAAGCATCCTGCACGAAGCTGTCGATGGTGGCGTCAACTTCATCGACACGGCCGACGTGTACGGTGCCGGCGAGAGCGAGAAAGCCGTGGGAAAATTTGTCAAGAGCCGTTCGGAGCGTATCTACGTCGCCACCAAGTGCGGACGGCAGCTCAATCCGCACACCAACGACGCGTACCAGCCCGCCGCGCTACGAAAGTTCGTGGAAGCTAGCCTAACAAACATGGAACTGGAGACGCTCGATCTCGTACAACTGCACTGTCCGCCCAGGGAAGTCTATTACCGCCCCGAAATCTTTGGGCTATTCGACCGGTTGAAAGAAGAAGGAAAAGTGCAGAATTTAGGCATCAGTGTCGAAAAGGTAGAAGACGCTTTGAAGGGCATCGAGTTCGATAACGTCACCACGGTACAGATCATCTTCAATATGTTCCGACAGCGGCCCGCAGAACTGTTTTTTGAACAAACTAAGAAAAAAGACGTGGGCATAATCGTCCGCGTGCCGCTGGCGAGTGGACTTTTGACCGGGAAGTTCTCGCAAGAATCCACTTTCACCGAAGGCGACCACCGCCACTTCAACCGCCAGGGCGAGAAGTTCGATAAAGGCGAAACTTTCTCCGGCGTGGACTACAAAACGGGCCTGGCGGCGGTGGAAGAACTGAAAGCTGCTTTTCCAAATCAGGAGAATCTGGCACCCATGGCGCTGCGTTGGGTGCTGATGTTCGACGGGGTAAGCACTGTCATTCCCGGTGCCTCGCGTCCCGCCCAGGTGCAGTCCAACCTGCAAGCCGCCGAATTACCGCCACTCACCACCGGGCAGAAAAAAGCCGTGAATGAAGTGTATGAGAAGTACATTAAGCCGTCAGTGCATCAGTTATGGTAAAGGGGAGTTCAAAGTTTATGAGTTTAAAGTAAAAAGTGTCCATTTAGCAGACTTTACACTTTGAACTCTCAAACTTCACCAGCAAGCCCTCAAATCACAGCAACTCATAGATTCCCGCCACGCCTTGTCCGCCGCCTACGCAGGCCGTGACCATACCGTATTTTTGTTCGCGGCGGCGCATTTCGTTGAATAACTGCACGGAAAGGCGTGCGCCCGTCGAACCAAGGGCGTGGCCCAGGGCGATGGCCCCGCCGTTGGGGTTGACGATTTCGGGATTCATGTCCAGCGTCCGCATCACGGCCAACGACTGCGCGGCAAAAGCTTCGTTCAGCTCGATTTGCTCGATATCGGACAATTGCAAGCCTGCTTGTTTCAGCGCTTTGGGTACTGCCGCCACCGGGCCAATGCCCATGATGCGCGGATCGACGCCCGCTGTGGCGTAGGCCATCATCCGGGCGATGGGTTTTAGGCCCAGTTCGTTCACCATTTTTTCCGACATCACGATTACGAAAGCCGCGCCGTCGGAGGTCTGCGACGAGTTTCCCGCCGTGACGCTGCCGCCCGCTGCGAACACCGGACGCAGCCGCGCCAGGGCCTCGGGTGAGGTGTCGGGCCGCGGGCCTTCGTCTTGGTCTACCGTATATTCCCGCGTCTTTTTCTTGCCCGCCTCGGCGTCGAAGTAGGTTTCCTTCACGCTGATGGGGACGATTTCGTCGGCGAAGCGATTCGCCGCCTGTGCGGCCAGTGCTTTTTGGTGCGACTGAAAGGCGAACATATCCTGATCCTCGCGGCTAATCTTATAGTCTTGCGCCACCTGCTCGGCGGTAAGGCCCATGCTGAGGTAGTAGTTCGGGTTGGTGTGCGCGATTTCGTAGTTCAAAGCCGTTTTCCAGCCCATCGTCGGCACCATCGACATCGACTCGGTGCCGCCCGCGATGATGCAATCGCCCATGCCCGCGTTGATTTTCCCGGCGGCCAGCGCAATGGCCTCCACACCCGAGCCGCAGTAACGGTTGATGACCATGCCCGACACACTTTCGGGTAGCGACAGCAGCGAAACGAAGCGTCCCATCTGCATGCCTTGCTCGGCTTCGGGAACGGCGTTACCCACGATCACATCGTCCACTTGCGCGGGGTCGAGTTGTGGGATTTGCGCCATGGTGTGCTTGATGACGTCCGCCCCCAGGTTGTCGGGACGGGTAAAACGAAATACGCCTTTGGGCGCTTTGCCGACCGCGCTGCGGTATCCGGCTACGATGTATGCGTTCATAAATGGAGTGATGAATTGTAAGTGTAGTTGAGGAGGAAGGGAGGAAAGGAGATAGCAGGAAAGGATTGCTTGCACCAGCCCACATGGGTGGCCTCGTTCCCTTTATTCTTTCCTCCTCTCCTCCCTTCCTCCTTTACTAGTATGCAAGCATACCATTTGTAAAAGTAGGAATTAATTTTAAAACAAAAAACCGCTGCCCGAGGGTTTCGGAGCGGCGGTTTTGCTTACTTTTTGCAGTTTGTAGGTTATCCTTGCGGATTTGGCCCGGTGGCAGTCTGATGAATCCGCAGAGGATTCTTCGGCATGACTACCCATAGGATGACATAGAGCAGAAAAATATGCGTGGGAATCGGGATGAAAATCGCCAGGACGAAAAGGACGCGCATCAGGATGATGTCTACGCCAAAGTAATCGGCCAATCCGGCGGCGACGCCGCCAATGACCCGCTGGTTCATGTTTCTGAATAATCTGTTATTGAAGTTCATGGCTGTGTTGTTTTAGGTTTTGAATAGGTCAAAGGTACTAGGTTATGCCAGGTAGTTCGGTGTGCTTTTTACAAGCGGGCCTCTAAATACAAGAAAGGCCCCTGGCTGGGATCAATCCCGGCCAGGGGCCATTGCAATAAATCAAAAATCTTGACTTTATTTCAAGGTCGCCACGGCTTTCTTAATCCGCCGTACAGCTTCTTCCAGCTTTTCATCGGCGGCGGCGGTGGAGATGCGAATGCAGTCCGGCGCCCCAAATCCCGAACCGGCGACAGTCGAGACGTAGGAGTTGTTGAGCAGCCAAAGCGAGAAATCGTCCGAGTCGTTGATGGTGTTTTCGCCATCGGATCTACCAAAATAGTGGCTCACGTCGGGGAAAGCGTAGAACGCGCCCTGCGGTACATTCACCTTGAAGCCGGGAATATCTTTCAGCAGCTTCACTACCAGGTCGCGGCGCCGCTCGTAGGCTTTGGCCATTTCCATCGTTGGTTCCAGCGTACCCGTGAATGCGGCCACAGCGGCTTTCTGAGCGATAGAGCAAGTGCCCGACGTTACTTGGCCCTGCAATTTCTCGACACCCTGCGTGATCCACTTGGCGGCGCCGACGAAGCCGATGCGCCAGCCTGTCATGGCAAAGCCCTTGGCCACGCCGTTGACGGTCACCACGCGCTCTTTCAGGGCAGGGATGGACCCCATGCTGAAATTGCCGTTGCCCGTGAAGTTGATGTATTCGTAAATCTCGTCGGCCAGCACGAAAACGTCCTCATGCTTTTCCAGCACCGCACCCAAAGCGCGCAGTTCGGCTTCGGAATAGACCGCTCCCGTTGGGTTATTGGGTGAAGCGTACATGACCACTTTGGTGCGGGGTGTGATGGCCGCTTCCAGTTGCTCGGGCGTTACTTTGAAATCGTTCTCGAAAGCACCATCCACCACCACGGCTTTGCCCTCGGCCAGCTTCACCATTTCGGAATAGCTGACCCAGTAGGGCGCGAAAATAATGACCTCGTCGCCGGGGTTCACCAGTACCTGAATGGCGTTAGCCAGCGAGTGTTTGGCTCCGGTCGACACCGCAATATTTTCGGCTTGCCAGTCGATATCATTGTCGCGACGCAACTTATCGGCGATGGCCTGGCGCAGATCGGGAAAGCCCGCCACGGGCGAGTAGCCGTGAAAGCCGTCGTCGATAGCCTGTTTTCCCGCTTCACAAATGTGCGTTGGGGTTTTAAAATCGGGTTCGCCCACGCTCAGGCTAATCACCTTGTGGCCCAGGGCGGCCAGTTCACGGGCTTTTTTAGTCATCGCCAGGGTTGAAGATTCTTCAAGGGCGGTGATACGATCGGCCAATAATGGGGTTTGCTCGGCTACTGCGGACATTTTTTTAGTTGACGGTTGACGGTGGACAGTGGACAGTGGACAGTGGACAGTGGGTAATCACATGTAAAACACATTTCCCCCTTTTGTCTGCTGCAAAACAGCCGCAAAGGTAGGGGTTAGATATGAATTATGAGATAGGAGATATTAGATTTCTTCGATGATCGAACTACCCGTGGAGCCGTCGCTCGAGGTCCAGCGCCAGGTTTCGTGCAGGCGGATTTTGCCGTTGGGTAGTATTTCGGGCCGCGATTGGCAGACGCCCGTCATTAGCTCGCCCGCTTCGTTGACCTGGTGGTAGCGCATGTCGATGTTTCCTGCCTCGTCCACCAAGCCGATTAGGTGGCCACGTTTGATTTTGCCGCCCGCGTAGTCGGAAGTGAGGATATTTCCTCCTTGCTGGTAATGGAAAATAGTTTCCGCCGAGGTCTCGCCGTTGTCGGTGTTTTGGACGGGGCGGAACTTCTTATTGTGATAATTTATCATACAATGTGCTGGTGTCTACCGCATCCCTGGCTTCGGCAACACCGGAAAGCCTTCGTTGCCGTCTTCGCTTACCGCTTGCACGGCGAAGAAATAGTTGTCTTTGGAGTAAGGCATTTCGGCACCCAGTTTGTCGGTAAAGAATTTCTTTTGCCAAAACGGCCAGTGCGTTTCGCGCATCAGAATATAGTAGCCCTTCACTTCACCCGTTTTGGGAGCTTGCCAGTAAAGTTTGGTCGTATTCGTCAGGCTGCGGACGTCCATGGTTACGTTTTGGGGTTGAGAAGGCGACTTGGCCAGATTGGCGAGGTTCGCCAGGTTCATCGTCGTATTCTTGCGCAGGTACTCGAAATCCATGTACTCGACCTTATCGCCATAGTCCACGCCGTCTTCCACGCGCAGGTCTTGGTGCTGGTGCTGAAAGTTCTCGTTCATTTCCGTGATTCTCACGGCCCCAAAACCGCGATTGACGAAAGGCGTGTGGTCGCCGCCGCGCAGGTAGCGGTCGTTGCGATAGACCATCCGCACTTCCAGATGATCCACGTAGCGTTCGCCGACTTCCTTCACGTAGCGCGCCAGCGTGCGGGCTTTGCCGTCGTTCTCCAGGCCGTACTGCCGCAGCGAGGCCGCGCTCTTGTCGGTCTCGAAGCCCGGCAAGCCCTCGCTGAACACCCGCACGATAGTATTGTTAATGAGCTTGGTGTCGTGGCTGTTGTTGGAGCCCATGATGTCGTTGTTGAGCAGCGCTTCCAGGTTCCACTTCTCATCCACTGCCCTTTGCGCCAGGTGATCGGCTCCGAGCAGGCCCTGCTCCTCCCCCGCTACGGTTACGAAAATGATGGTTGCCGGGAAGCTTTGCTGGCTCATCACCCGCGCCAGCTCGATGACTGCCGCCGTGCCGGAGCCGTCGTCGTTGGCACCGGGGGCATCGTCGGTGCGGTTCATGACATCGCTCACGCGGCTGTCCATGTGGCCGCTGACGAGGAAAATGCGGTCGTCGGCCGGATCGGTGCCTTTGAGCGTCGCCATGACATTGCCCATGTCCACGGCTTCGTCGATGCGGCGGCCGTCGGGGGGCAGCGTCCAGGTGTCGATGGTGGCCGTGAGCCTGCCGCCCGACCGCTTGCCGAATTCCTGGAACTTGCTCAGAATCCATTCCCGCGCCGGCACGATGCCGCGCTGGCCCTGCCTGCCGCTGAGCGTTTGCCGCGTCCCGAAGCTGACCAGCTTTTCGACGTGGGCTTTCAGGCTGTCGGCGGAAACTTGCCCGACGAGTTGCGTGATGACCGGATCACGGTGGACGGTGGTTTGGGCTTTTGCGGGGAGTCCTTCGACTACGCTCAGGATGACAGTCAGAAGGCTCAGGTGGATAAGAAGGAAAGTTTTCTTCATGGGGTTGGTTGGATGTGCGTTTGTTTTAAGTAGGCAAGATAGGGAAAAGCACTTTTCGTAAAATCGAGCCGATTTGGCATAATTTTGTTACTTTCTCTTACGCGAAGAATACCCAAATATAAGCACTAGGGCGTTCTCCAGATCACTCATTCGCTAACGCTCTCATTGATTTCCCATGGATTTCGGCAAACTCGACGACATCGAAGACATAGACTTCACGCTTCCTGACACCCATAAATTCACGACGGAAGTACTGGCGACTGCCGACCCTTCGACCCAAAAAGAAGTGTACGTCGGTCCGCCAATTTGGGCCAATAAGGAGTGGGTCGGCAAGATTTACCCGACCAACGCCAAAGACAAGGACTTCCTTTACCACTATACCCGGCAGTTCAATACCATCGAGCTGAACGTGACGCACTACCAAATCCCCAGCGACGACACCATCGACCGCTGGCGCGACACCGCCCCCGACGGCTTCAAGTATTGCCCCAAATGGCCTCAGATCATTAGCCACGACGCCCAGTTAGTGAACGCTATGCTGCCGTCGGACGAGTTTGTGCGAGCGGTACTGGGCTTGGAAGACAAGCTCGGGACGACCTTTCTACAGCTGGGCCCTTCGTTCGATACATCTAAGTTTGAGAACCTCGAGCGCTTCCTGAAAGCTTTGCCCCGCGAATTTCCTATCGCCGTGGAATTCCGGCATCCGAGTTGGTTTACCGACGATTACGCCTGGCAACGCACGCTGGAACTGTTTCACGAGTTAGGGGTCGGGACGGTCATGTCCGACGTTTCGGGTCGCCGCGATGTGCTGCACATGGCACTCACTACCCCGACGCTGACGGTTCGCTTCGTGGGCAACGAACTGCACCGTACCGACTATTCGCGCACCGACGAATGGCTACGGCGCATCGGCTCGTGGCTGGAACAGGGCTTGCAGCAGGTCTATATCTTCATTCACACCGAAGACAACATTTATTCGCCCGAACTGACCAAGTACTGGATCGAAGGCTTCAACGCAAAAATGGGACTATCGCTGCAACCCCCCGAAATCAGGGCACAGGTGATTCAGGGGGAGCTATTTTGAGGAGAAATTTCTGTTTTCGTTCAAAGTTTTCGCCTACCTTTGCCCCAGTCAAGAACACTGACGCGCTACTGATTCAATTGGCCCGTCCTGCAAAATAGAATACTGTGTAATAAGGTTGAATACAGTGTACCTGAAGCCCGGTTCCGTAAGGAATTGGGCTTCTTTCTTTGTAATCGAGAAGTAAAACCTATTTTAAAGAAAGTAGTACTATTATTTCGAATTATTGATAGGTGAATTAGTCTGTAAACTCTACTGTAAGCCCCGAAAGGGCGTGATCTGTCAGCGCAGGGTGAAGCCCTGCGCATAGGTCGACCGCCTGAGCTCACAAGCCTTGAAAGGGCGCAATTCGGTTCTTTACAACTTCGCTCACCCATCAATATGTTTTGAACGTAGCAAGGCGTTTCAGAGAGAAGCGTGTAGAGAAGCGGGAAGAACCCAACAACTTTGCAATTGTCAAATGATTGTCGTACAATTGTCATCTAACTGTCGTCCTGTTTATGAAAACAACTGCTTCGTCGCCTAAAACAGAAAAAAAACGAACTGGAAGGATTCCCTCCGTTCAGGATGCTCGCTTTAACCAGTTGGCCAGACAGCTAGGCGTTACTCTAAAAGAGTTGGCTCCCTTACTGCAAATTTCGGAGAGTACCCTTCATCGCTTCCGTAAGCAGTCGAGCCTGAAAGGTACGACTGCCGAAAGAATCGAACTACTCCAAGGCATTGTCCAGCATGGCTTGCGGGTTTATGACGGCGATGCCGAGGCGCTGCAAGGATGGCTGCGCTACCCGCTTGGTGAATTAGACGGAAAAACACCGCTGCAAAGCCTGACCACTATTGCGGGCTTCACCCAAGTGGACGACGTTTTGGGCCGAATCGAACACGGTATTTTCTTCTGACGATCGACCTATGCTGGTATATCGTTTGATTAAGGCAGCTTTCAGCCATGAGCCGCTGTCGGGAGAAGGGGCTGCGCGTTACGGCGGGCGCTGGAATCCCAAAGGCATCGGTCTGCTTTACACTACCAAATCGCCAGCGCTTAGTTTGCTGGAAATTCTCGTTCACATCGACCCCCAACGCATTCCTAACTACCATTTAGTAACAATCGAAGTACCTGACTCCGTGCGGTCATACCGAGCTATTGACTTGCCCGAGGGCTGGCAATCGGTTGGCACTTCGCAGCCATTATCGTCCCAGACTTTCCTGCTGGATTGGTTGCAAGAACCCGACCTTCTGGTGATGGAAGTGCCGAGCGTGATTCTACCCATTATGAGTAATTACCTCATTAATCCCCGCCATCCGCTGTATGCGGATTGTCGAGTCGTACGTTCGGAGTTGCTGGCGATCGATGAGCGGCTGTATGACGCGGGACGGCGGTGAGACTGCCTAAATGCTGTCAGATAAACATACACGTTTGACCTTATCAGGTACCCGTTCACCCAAATGGCAATAAACTACCCCATTTTCAGTTATTTTTGGCAGGCAAAACCGATATTTACGGGTCTCGACATCTTACTTCCCTCAAAACCGAATGCAACTCCCTTTTTATGTTTTATAAAGTACTAAAAACTTTCCTGGGCCTAGCGATGCTGGCGGGAACGCTGGGCGTGCTGCCCTGCGAGGCGCAGAAGCGCGACCGCAAGCGCGATAAGGACCAACAAGTCGAGCAAAAAGACACCGCCACCCGCCTGGAAGACGAAGGAACGGCCATCGAAGGCATGAAATACATGATGATGGACGAGCCGTCGCGGGCGCTGCCCGTTTTCCAGAAACTAGTAGACATGAGCCCGAACGACCCGGCGAGCCACTTCATGCTGGCCTCGGCCCTGCTGAAACTCAACCGCGCCGCCGACGCTCTGCCCCACGCTAAAATGGCCTACGAAGCCGAACCCGAGAACGGGTATTACGTCGAGCAGTTGTCGGAAGTTTTTACCAATCAGAAAAAATACGGCGAGGCCGCCAAGCTGTTCGAGGTGTTGGTCAAAAAAGACCCGGCGAGCATTCCGTACGGCGTCCAACTGGCGGCGATGTACATTTTCAGCGACCAGTTCGACAAAGCCATCGACACCTACGACCGCCTGGAAAAAGCGGTGGGCGTCACCGAGGAAATCACGCATCAGAAACAGCAGCTTTATCTACGTAACAATGACATCGACAAGGCTACCGAGGAGGCCCGAAAGCTCATCGCCGCCGAACCCGACGAGCTGACCTACCGCCTGGAACTGGCCGAGCTGCTCATGGCCAACGACCGCATCGACGACGCCGTGGCTCCGCTGGAAGAGGCCCTGAGGCTCAACCCCGACGAGGCGCAGGCCCACGTGCTGCTGGCCGACATCTACCGCCGCAAGGGCGATGTCAAGAAGACCAACCGCGAATTACAGCTCGTATTTGCCAACCCTAACCTCGACGCCGAACCCAAGGTACGCGTCCTAACGGGCTACCTATCGATGCTAAAAACGGAGAAAGACCGCGATGAAGCCGTTGAGTTGGCGCGGCAGTTGGTCGAAACGCACCCCAACGAAGCCCGTTCCTACGTGCTGTACGGCGATCTGCTGGTGAAGCAGGGCAAGAAAGCCGAGGCCCGCGATGTGTACGTAAAAGCCGCCCGCATCAATAGTTCGGTCTATGAGGTGTGGGGCGCGATCCTGCAACTGGACGGCGAGTTGAATCAGGTGGATAGCCTGCTGGCGCATTCGGAATTGGCATTAGAAATGTTTCCCAACCAGGGCATGATTTGGTACTCCAACGGCTCGGCGCAGTTGATGAAGCGCAACTACAAGCGGGCCGTATCGGCGCTGGAAGAAAGCCGCCGTCTGGTACCCGATCCCCAGATGAAGCTGCTCATCAACGCCCAACTCGGCGACGCCTACAACGGCATGAAAGACCACGAGAAGTCGGATGCCGCTTACGAACTGGTCTTGAAAGACGACCCCAACAATGACCACGTGCTCAATAATTACAGCTATTTCCTCTCGCTACGCAAGGAAAAGCTGGAACTGGCGCAACAAATGTCGGAGCGGCTGGTGCTTAAATACCCCGACGACCCGACCTTCCTCGACACCCACGCCTGGGTGCTGTACATCCGTAAGGATTATAAAAAAGCGAAGCAATTTTTGGAAAAAGCCGTGCAGGCCCCGCAGGGCGTGAGCGGCACCATCGTGGAGCATTACGGCGACGTGCTGTTCCAACTCGGCGAGCGCGAAAAGGCCGTGGAGCAATGGAACAAAGCCAAGAAAATGGGTGAAACCAGCGATCAACTCGACAAGAAAATTGCCACCGGCACGCTGCATGAACAGTAAAATACTCTGGCTGCTGACGTTCGCAGTGCTTGGTTTGTCCGCTTGCAAGAAGAACCGCAAAGACAAAACCGCCATCGGTTTGGAATCCACCCTGCCCGATTCGCTCACGGCCGGACTAGCACCATTCGACGAAAGCAAGGGTGCTTTTGCGATTCAGGAAATCGACTTCGACTACCTGACGGCCAAGTCGAAATTCTCCTTCCAAAGCCCCAAGCAGAACATCGACAACGCCAACATCAATCTGCGCGTCAAGAAAGACAGTCTGATCTGGTTTTCAGTAACGGCGATGGGCTTCGAGGTAGCGCGGGGGCTAATTTCTCCGCAGGAAATCGTGGTTCTGGACAAATTTCATAAGGACTATTTTCAGTTCAGCTACCCGCAATTGAGCCGCCAATTCAAGTTCGACCTCAGCTTCGCCCTGCTGCAATCGCTGCTCACCAGCAACCTGCCCTTTCCGCGTCAGCCCGGCCAAAAACTCTACCGCTCCGGTGACGCGATTCTACTTCGCCAGCGGGCCGGGCATCTCACGGTGGACAACTACCTCGGCGAAAGCGACCGCAAACTGGAACGAATCAAGGCTACCGATCCTGTGTCCCAAAATGCGCTCTCACTCGACTACGCCGACTTCAAGCAACTCGATAATTACCTCTTCCCCTACGTCGGCCTCATCATTTTGAACACCAAACCCGCCCCCGACCAGCCTTACGTTCAATCCGAAATCCGCCTTGAACACAGCCGCGTGGAGTTGGGCAGTGAAAACCCCGGCTTTCCCTTCTCGATTCCTGATAGCTACGAGCGGAAGTAAGGCAGAGGGGCTAAAAACGATAACTCTGCTTACCTTTGCGAAATAAAGGGCGGGGTTCGTTCCCCCGGAGTTCCGCCTCCACGTGAGAATTCTATGCGTTTTCAAAGAATATTGTATAAAAGTCTGGTTGGTTGTCTGCTGCTGACGCTGGGTTTCGCCGCGCCACTTTTGGCCCAAAAAAGCCGCCAGCAACTCGAAGCGGATAAAAAGGAAAACGCTCGGAAGATTAAAAGCATCCAGAGCGTCCTGAACAAAACGGCCTCGGAGAAGAAAGTCAGCGTGGGGCAACTGCGGGCGATCAACCAGCAGGTGACCACCCAGAAAAAACAGATCGACCTGCTTTCGGATGATCTGCGGCTGCTCGGTTCCGAACTGAAAAGTCTGGAAAAAGCCCGCCGCGAACTGGCCAATGACCTGGCCAAGCTCAAGAAGGAGTACGGGCAGATGATCTATGAAGCCTCTAAGCGAAACACCTATCTTAGTCAGTTAGTCTTCCTGTTTTCGGCAGAAAACTTCAATCAGTTGGTGCTGCGCTACAAGTACCTCCAGCAATACACCGAAGCCCGACAGGGACAGGTACGTCAAATGGAAAAGGTGCAGCAGGAACTCGTCGCCAAGCGCGAGCGCATCTCCGCCAAGCAACAGCAACAACAAACCGTGCTGGCCACCCGCGTGCAGGAAGCCCAGAAACTCACCGCTCTGCAAACCAAACAGGATGAGGTGGTCAGGGAACTCTCCCAGAAGGAAGCGGAACTCCGCGCCGAACTCGTCGCCAACCGCCGCGCCGCCGCCACGCTGGAAGCCAACCTCCGCCGCCTCATCGAGCGCGAAATGCGCGAACGCGCCGAGCGCGAACGTCGCGAGCGACTGGCCCGCGAAAAGCGCGAAAAGGCCGAACGCGAACGCGTAGCCCGCGAAAAAGCCAAGCGCGAGGAAGCCATCGCGGCGGGCGAAACGCCACCGCCCGTGGAGGAACCCGCCAAGCCCGCCGAACCCGTCAACGACGGCGGCATGACGGAGGAGGAAGTCAAGTTAGCCTCGTCGTTCAAGGCTTCCCAGGCGCGGCTGCCGTGGCCCGCGCGGGGATTCGTGTCGGATCACTTCGGCCGCAAGCAGCACCCCGTGTTGAAGGGCGTAATCGTGGACAACCTCGGCATCGACATCCAAACCGCCGCCAACGAATCAGTGCGGTCGGTATATGACGGCACCGTGCTGGACGTGACCGCCATGCCGGGCATGAACAACGTCATCGCTATCCAGCACGGCGAGTACATGACGGTGTACGCCAAGCTCGCCAGCGTTTCGGTGCGGGCGGGGCAGAAAGTGAAGGCACGGGAGAATATCGGTACCGTAGCGGCAGATAGTGAGGGAACGTCCTCCTTGCAGTTTCAGGTGTGGCGAAACACGACGCGAATGAATCCCGAACAGTGGCTTTTGCGGCGGTAATAATTTAGTTGACAGTTGACAGTGCTTTTGCTCTCTTTACATTCCTTGTAAAACATTTTCTCTACCCTTGAACTCATAAAAAATTGTCCACCAGCAAAGCCACCGACATCAAGCGCGTCACGACGCACATCATTCAGGAAATGAAAACGCGGGGGGAGAAAATCTCCTGCCTGACCGCCTACGACTATTCGATGGGCGGCATCGTGGACGCCGCCGGGGTCGAGCTGATTCTGGTGGGCGACTCGGCCTCTAACGTCATGGCGGGCCACGAAACTACCCTACCCATCACGCTCGATCAGATGATCTACCACGCTGCCTCGGTGGTGCGGGCCGTCAGCCGGGCGCTGGTGGTAGTGGATTTGCCGTTTGGGTCGTATCAGGGCAACTCGGAGGAAGCCCTGCGGTCGGCGATCCGAATTATGAAGGAATCGGGTGCCCACGCCGTGAAGCTGGAAGGCGGCCTGGAAGTAAAGGAATCCATCACGCGCATCCTGAGCGCGGGCGTCCCGGTGATGGGGCACTTGGGACTGACGCCGCAGTCCATTTACAAATTCGGTACCTACACCGTGCGGGCCAGGGAAGAGGAGGAAGCCCAGAAACTGCTGGACGACGCCAAACTACTGGACGAAATCGGCTGCTTTGCCGTGGTGCTGGAAAAAATCCCGGCGGCCCTGACGAAGCAAGCTTCCGAAAGCATCACGATCCCCACCATCGGCATCGGGGCAGGCCCCCACGCCGATGGACAGATTCTGGTGTTGCACGATATGTTGGGAATTAACAAGGAGTTCAAGCCGCGCTTTTTGCGGCGTTATGCTGACCTTGCCGGGGTTATGCATGATGCTATTGCGCAGTATGTGAAGGATGTGAAGGGTGAGTCGTTTCCGAATGAGAAGGAGTCGTATTGAAGGTTGTTTATTTTTGGGGCATCTGAGTCTCTGTAAGATTATCTGCCATGCTCATTGTCGCCAAGAGCAATGCCCGTCACAGCCCTTTTTCGTTGCTGGGGCTGTGGAGATATAGCCCACGATGAAAGGAAATCCAACCTTTATCGTCTTTTCGGGGTCGTGAGAATGAACCAATCTATCGAAGTATGAAAAAGACTGTTTTAAGCTTGTTGATACTCGTTACCGTAGGAGTTGCGAGTTGCCGAAATACATCCAAAATCGATCCTGCACTCGCCACTGAGAATAGTCCCATAAATGAACACACTCGGAGCCTGCAGCAAGCTCAGGAATGGTTACCCGGTAAATGGAAGCTCGTAAGGGTGTCTGCCATGATACCCAACCCTCCCGTGCCGAATGTAGAACTCATGGTAACCGTAAATCAGATCAACGTTGTGCTAGACGGAATTCAGGTTGACAAGGTTGACTATGAAATAGTTAAAACGGAATATGGCTTACAGTTTAAAACAAAATCCCAGCCTAAAAAAGACAACTGGTACGTGCGTGATTCCGACCTGTACATCAATAGTAATCGAATGCTTTTTGACATGGGTATAGCGCAAGATGGGCCCGGTTATGAATACAGTAAAGTGAATTAGTGCTTTTCACATTATATGCTGTCCTCACAATTTCCCGTAGGCTGTATCTTCACATCCATCTATTGTGGTTGGTGCTGTAAAGACATAACCTGGGGTGGGTTAAGAGTGGTGAGATGGTCCGGTTTATCGGCACAGTGAACTTGCTTAATTTAGCAAGACTATGCAAGAACCAAAAAAACGCCGCAAGTATGACGCCGCCTTTAAGTCGGAGGTGTTGAGGATGGTGGATAGCGGGCAATCCGTCGCTTACACCGCCGAAGCCCTGGGCATTTCCGAGGCCCTGATCTATGGCTGGAAAAATAAGAACAAAATGGGAAAAGAAAAGTCGGTTCACCACAGCGACCTGTCGTCTGAAAACCAGCAGCTCAAAGAACGGGTTCGTCAACTGGAGGCCGAGCGGGAGATTTTAAAAAAAGCCTTGCGGACGCCGCGCGGAGCATTTTCAGCCGCGCGAGCTGACGGGGCTTTATGAGTTGATCGACTCTTTGTCCGGCGAGTTCGCTGTCAGCGTGCTTTGCTCGGTGCTAGGGGCCAGCCGCACGGCCTACTACCGTTACAAGCGAGGCGGCAGCTACCAGCCTACTGCTAGAAGGGAAGAAAAAAAGCTTCTAGTGGAAAGAGTCTTCGGGCAGCACAAGCGCAGGTACGGGAGCCGGCGGATAGTGGCCGAGTTGCAAGATGAAGGTCATGATATCGGTCGCCACCAAGTTCAGAGTCTGATGAAGGCCAGCGAGTTGCGGCCCATCCAGCCCAAGTCGTTTGTGCCGAGAACAACCGACAGCACGCACGGAAAAGGCTACTGTGGGACGGCCCATGCCGCCGAACCTGCTACTGAATCAGCCTCCGCCAGAGGCACCTGACCGAGTCTGGGTGAGCGACATCACGTACCTGCCGCTGGTGGGCGGGGGTTGGTGCTACCTGGCAAGTTGGATGGATGGCACGGGCCACCCCGCTGTTCACCAGGCGAATAGTTGGCTGGCAGGTGGACGACAACATGGAGGACGCGCTGGTCGTCGTCCCCTTGCGGAATGCCTTGAAGACGCGCCAGCCTGCCGCAGGGCTGGTAGTCCACTCCGACCGGGGCGGCCAATATGCCTCGAACGATCTGCGCGAACTGGTCAGATTGTGGAAGATAAGGCCCAGCATGAGCCGGGCCGACGACCCTTACGACAACGCTTTTGCCGAGTCGTTTTGGAGCCGACTGAAGGCTGAAATGCTCGAAGGTGGAGCGTTCCTAGACGTGCAAGACGCCAAGGTTGAGATTTTTGATTACATTGAAGTTTATTACAATCGAGTGCGCAGGCACTCGTCATTGGGATACCAGAGTCCGGAACATTTTGAGAGTCAGTATTACCAAAAACTCGCAAGTAAAGTGTGCCGCTAAATCAGACCACCCCACTGAGCTCAGACGGTATGAGGGAGAAATTCAATACAAGGCGAGGAAATACCCAGTACGGTTTGATTTAATAGCTGGCCCCTGGCTTTACAACCAAAAGGGGAAAGGGCCTAAAGCTTATTTCCTTGTCCAGTACAACTATCCTGTCGGTACAACTCACTTTGTGGAAGATGAAGATCGCTTCCTTGAACAAATTGGACTCATATCGAATAATTTTTCCTTGGAAACTCTGTCAGGATCTATGATTTGGAAGGGGTCAGATAGGGCAATAGAGCAAATTTATTTTGTTAGGAGATAGAATTATTCCGGGAGACAAAGGTTCATTGACCTCATATCCGGTTTCGGAAAAGTCGCTTGACACAAAACTAATTACGAAATACGACCACAACGCATCACCCCCCCCTCTCCATGCCCAAACAATCTTTCAAAGTAATCTACGAAGACAACCACCTCATCATCGTCAACAAAATTGCCGGGGTACTGGTGCAAGGCGACAAGACGGGCGACGTGAGTCTGCTGGAATTGGTGAAGCAGTACATCAAAGAAAAGTACGACAAGCCGGGGGCCGTGTTCCTGGGCACCGTCCACCGCATCGACCGCCCCGTGAGCGGCTTGGTTGTTTTTGCCCGCACCTCCAAGGCGCTGGAACGAATGAACGAACTGTTCCGGCGGCGCGATATTCAGAAAACGTATTGGGCCATCGTGCGCCGCCGTCCGGCGCAGTCCAAAGGCAAACTGGTGCATTGGCTGTCGAAAGATACCAAGCGCAACGTCACGACGGCCTTCGACTACGACGCGCCGGGCAGCCAAAAGGCGGAACTGACCTACCGCGTGCTGGGTGAAGTGAATAAGTTTTTCCTATTGGAAGTAACACCGATTACCGGGCGACCGCACCAGATCCGGGTGCAGTTGGCCAGCATGGGCAGCCCCATCCGGGGCGATGTGAAGTACGGCTACGACCGTCCCAACGGCGACGGCAGCATCAACCTCCACGCCCGGCGGCTATATTTCGAGCATCCGGTAAAGAAAGAGCCCATCCTGATCAAGGCCGGGTTGCCGCTCGACCCGTTCTGGGAAGAATTCCTGCCGCTCGATACCGAAAAAATCGACCTCGACAAGATGAAGTACCTGTACGAGTAAGATTCAGTACATTTTTTAACAAGAAAACACCGCAAAAGCAGGCTACCACTGGCTAGTCAATCGAAAAGCCTACAGCTTACGGCCTATAGCTTAAAGCCCAAATGTGGCAAAAACTCAAACATCGCTGGAACGTAAAAAGCAGTTGGGACGTAGTAGTCATCCTGCTGGTGTTCGCCTGCACGGGGTTTTCGATTCTTTATTTAAAGAAAATAATCTACGGCTGGATGGGAATCACTTCGGCCTCTCCTGCGTGGTTGCGCTGGATGCTGGCGGTTGTGGTCGTTTTGCCGCTGTATCAGGTCGTGTTGCTGATCTGGGGCTGGGTGTGGGGGAAGTTCAGCTTCTTTTGGGCCTTCGAGAAAAGAATGATAGCCCGCTTGGGCGGGCTATTCAAGAAAAAGCAGAAATCGTAGAATACTAAATCAGGAGTGGATGTCCAGCATCATGCGCTGGGCCATGGTTCCCACCATGTTGACCACACCCTGCAGGGCACCGAACACCAGGCAGAGCGGCAGGATGACGGGCAGGAAGATAATCCACTGGAGAGCCATCGCGTAATTGAACTTCTTCATAGTGGGTAATTTCATAGTCTGAAGGATTTAGGGGGTGACATTTTTACAGTAACATATACATTCAATAGAGTGTTCCGCAATAGCCGTGCCAAAAATTGCTTCCCCTCGTTAAGTAGCCTTGAGTATGGTATTAAGTCAATAACACAACCAACGAAGCAAGAAAGAAGTTTTCGCTTTCTACCCAAAAAATTTCGCCGGGATTATTAAAAAATAAAAGCGTTAATTTGTTGAAATGACCACGTCCGACATCATCCACCTGCTCCCAGATTCCATCGCCAACCAGATTGCGGCGGGTGAAGTGGTGCAGCGACCGGCTTCGGTGGTGAAGGAATTGCTCGAGAATTCCATCGACGCCCAAGCCCGCAGCGTGCAGGTCATCATCCGCGACGCGGGCAAAACCCTCATCCAGGTGATCGACGATGGCGCGGGGATGTCCGTAACCGACGCCCGGATGTCGTTCGAGCGGCACGCCACTTCCAAAATCCGCAACTCCGACGACCTCTTCAAAATCAGGACGATGGGCTTTCGGGGCGAGGCTTTGGCCTCTATCGCCGCCGTAGCGCAGGTGGAAGTACGTACCCGTCGCGTCGCCGACGAAATCGGCAGCATGATCCGCATCGAGGGTTCGGAGGTAAAGACGCAGGAGTCGGTCGCGACGTTGCCCGGGACAAATATTTTAGTAAAAAATTTGTTCTTCAACGTTCCCGCGCGACGCAACTTCCTGAAATCCAACTCCGTGGAGATGCGACACGTGCTGGACGAGTTTCAGCGCGTCGCGCTGGCGCATCCCGAGGTGGGTTTTTCGCTCTACCACAATGACGTGGAGGTATTTAATCTCTACGCCGGGAAGTTGGTGCGCCGGATTACGGATATGTTCGGCAAAAGCTACCGCGAGCAGTTGGTCTTTTGTCAGGAAGATACGACCTACATCAGCGTTCGGGGATACATCGGCAAGCCGGAGTTTGCCCGCAAGACGCGCGGCGAGCAGTACTTTTTCGTCAACGAACGCTATATCAAGCACAGCTACCTGCACCACGCCATTGTGAGCGCTTACGAGGGTACTTTGCCGGAGGGGAGCCACCCTTTCTACGTGCTGTTCATCGAGATCGACCCCTCGCACGTCGACATCAACATCCACCCGACCAAGACTGAGATCAAGTTCGACGATGAGCGGTCGGTGTACGCCATCATCATGGCCGCCGTGCGCAAGGCGGTGGGTGTCCATAACCTGGCCCCGCCCATTGATTTTGACGACAACGTCAATTTTATGTCTCAGCACGCGCTGCCGCAGGAAGCAGCGACGCCCAAAGCCGTACAGCCCGACTGGGCCGCCACACCCAAAGAAGGCAACGGCAGCACGCGGAAGCAGGGCAACCTGACCAACTGGAATAAGTTGTTCGAAGGCCTGAAGAGCCCGGACGAAACGGCGCGGCAACAGGCGGCCCTGGAACTCGACCAGGCCGTGACGACGCGGCCCGCGCTTACACCGCAGTCGGTGACGATCGCCAGCAAGATCAACCGCCTGGCCGACGAGACCATCTCGCCCCCCGACGCCGACGCGCTACTGTTCCAGCTCCACAACCGCTACATCTTGTCGCAGGTGAAGGAGGGCGCGATGCTGGTAGATCAAAAGGCCGCCTACGAGCGGATTCTGTACGAGCGCTACCGCCAGATGCTCACCAAGCGCAACGGTTCCTGCCAGCAGTTGCTCTTTCCACAAACCGTCCGGCTGACGCCCGCCGACATGCAGCTCGTCCGCGAAACGACCGACCAGATTCGCGGTCTGGGCTTCGAGTTCGACGAGCTGGGGCCGAACGAAATCGTGGTGCGGGGCGTCCCGGCCGACCTGCCTAATGAGAGCGAGCAGGATTTGTTCGAGGAGTTGGTCGAGCAGTTGAAGCAAAGCTATTCCGACCTGAAACTCAACAAACCCGATAGTCTGGCGCGGGCCCTGGCGCGGCGTTTCTCGTCGCGCTATGCGACCCGGCTGTCACCCTTGGAGATTCAGACGCTGTTGGGTCAGTTATTTGCTTCTTCGGATCCTAATCGCACGCCCAGTGGCGAACCCGTGGCGGTGATGCTGACGATGGAGAAACTGGCGGGGCTATTTAAATAATTTTTTGCAAGAAACGAAAAGGGGCGTTAGGCCGTTGAAAGTTTTCCCAGATTGATGTTTTACTAGTTGAGTAGCGTACTGCCCAAACGGGCAGGACGTCGAAGCGTCGAACCGCCGTACCACAATCATTATATGTTCCAACTTACGCCTGTTGTTAAAAAACTGCTGATCCTGAACGTTGTGTTCTTTATCGTAGATGCCTACATCTTGCCCTTGACGCCGAGTTTTGCGCTGTATTCGTTCATGTCGCCGTCTTTTTTGCCCTTTCAGTTTGTTACCTACATGTTCCTGCACGCCAACATCGGGCATATTTTCAGCAATATGTTTGGCCTGATTATTTTCGGGCCGATGTTGGAAAGAATTTGGGGGCCGAAGCGCTTTCTGATCTTTTACTTTGTCACGGGCATCGGGGCAGGTTTGTTGTTTGCCGGAATCGACTTCTACGAAACTTCCCAGCTTCAGCGGGCGGCTAGTGTGTACCTCGAGTATCCCACACCCGAAGGGCTGCTGGACTTCATGAGCCAGCATACGGGATCACTCTACCAAAGAAATCTCGATTTTTTAAATGAATTTGAAGCGGCTCCCCAAAACCCCACTATTATTCGGGAGAGTGTTAACTTTGTGAAAGGTTTTTTGCAGCAGCAGGTCAGTATCCCTATGGTGGGCGCATCGGGCGCAATTTTTGGGATACTGATGGCGTTCGGGTTGCTATTCCCCAATACCGAGCTTTTTCTGCTGTTTATTCCATTTCCGATCAAAGCGAAGTATTTTGTGGCTTTTTACGGGATCTATGAGTTGTATTCGGGCATCCAAAACGCCCAAAGCGACAACGTAGCCCACTTTGCCCACCTCGGTGGAATGCTGTTTGCCTTTATCATGTTGAAAGTGTGGGGGGCTGAGAAGAATAAGTTTTATTGAATTGGGTTGTTAGGTTGTTAGGTTGTTAGGCGTTAGGTACTATTGATTATCAAAGCTTAACAACCGTGAACAAGTAAATTTTCTAGATCAAAAGAAAACCTAATAGCTAACAACCTAATACCTAACACCTAAAAAAATGAGCGGTATTTTTGACGATTTCAAGCGGGAATTCACCAAAACCGACAACACGCTGGTCAGGATCATTCTGATCAATGTGGTGGTGTTTCTGAGTCTGCTGCTGACGAAGGTGATTTTCACGCTCGGCCAGTCGTCGGAGGCGTACGTGTGGCTGGTGGATATGCTGAAACTACCCGCCGCGCCGCGCGAGTTTCTGTACAAGCCCTGGACTATCATCACCTATTTCTTTACCCACGAGGAGATTTTCCACATTCTTTTCAATATGCTGTTCCTCTACTGGTTCGGCAAGTTGGTGGACGAGTACCTCGGCTCCCGTCGGTTGATTGCCCTTTACATTTTGGGCGGCATTGCCGGGGGACTGGCTTATGTACTAATCTACAATCTGCTGCCCTACTTTCAGTCGCAAGTGGCTGGTTCGACCATGCTGGGCGCATCGGCGGCGGTTTTCTCCGTAGCCGTAGGCGCGTCCACGCTTCTGCCCAACTACACCTTCAACCTGATCTTCATCGGGCCGATCCGAATCAAGTACATAGCGTTCTTCTACATTATCCTCTCGCTGGCGCAGTCCATCGGCCCCAACGCGGGCGGCAATCTGGCGCACTTGGGCGGCGCACTTACGGGCTTCCTGTTCATCAAACTGTTGCAGAACGGTACCGACATGGGAAAGCCGATTTATATATTTATGGCGATTTGGAGCAACTTGTTCCGCCGTCGTCCGCCCATGCGGGTCACGCACCGGCAAAAGGAAGTCCAGCGCACGGCTTCGGCCTATTCGTCGTCCTCGTCGCCCGCCAGCGTAGAAATGCCCGACCAGGATGAGATCGACTCTATTTTAGACAAGATATCGAAGTCGGGCTACGAGAGCTTGACCAAGGAGGAGAAACAGAAACTCTTCAAAGCCAGCCAGCAAAAATGAATGTGGAGTGGTGACTCGAATCTGAACAGAATTGTTCTCCCATAGTTAGAAGTACACTAAATTAAGTCGCAAGACAAAACAGGGCCGTATAAATGCTTATTACACCAGGAGAACTACTCGCCAAGATTAACTCACCCGAAGAGCTTCGGAAGTTAGATCGGGCGCAGTTGCCGCAGGTCTGCAATGAACTACGACAGTTCATCATCGACAACGTATCGGTGTACGGCGGGCATTTTGGGGCAAGTCTGGGTGTGGTGGAATTGACCGTGGCCCTGCATTATATCTTCAACACCCCCGACGACCAGCTCGTGTGGGATGTGGGCCATCAGGCTTACGGCCACAAAATTCTGACCGGACGGCGCGACAATTTCTCTACCAATCGGGTCTACGGCGGGCTGGCGGGCTTTCCCAAGCGGGCCGAGAGCGACTTCGATGCCTTTGGCGTGGGCCATTCTTCTACCTCCATTTCGGCGGCGCTGGGTATGGCGGTATCATCGGTATTACAAGACAACCGCCAGCGCCAGCACATCGCTGTAATCGGCGACGGGGCCATGACCGCCGGACTGGCCTTCGAAGGCATGAACCACGCGGGTACGGCCGACACGAACCTGCTGATCGTGCTCAACGACAACTGCATGGCCATCGACCCGAACGTGGGGGCTTTGAAGGCCTATCTTACTGACATCACGACTTCGCACACCTACAACAAAGTCCGCGACGAAGTCTGGAATTTGTTGGGTAAGATGAGCAAGTTTGGGAAGAGCGCGCAGGAGATCGTCTCCAAAGTGGAGAACACGCTCAAAGTCGGTCTGCTGGATCAAAGCAATCTCTTTGAATCCCTCGGGTTGCGCTACTTCGGCCCCATCGACGGCAACGACATCGAGCACATGACCGACGTGTTGAACGATTTGAAAGACATTCCCGGCCCCAAGCTGCTGCACTGCCTCACGGTGAAGGGCAAAGGTTACGCGCCCGCTGAAAAAGACCAAACCAAATGGCACGCGCCGGGCCTGTTCGATAAGGTAACGGGCGAGATCAAGAAGAAAACTTACGACCGACCGCAGGCGCCAAAGTACCAGGAGGTATTTGGCCATACCATTGTGGAGCTGGCCGAGAAAAATCCGCATATCGTGGGCATCACGCCCGCCATGCCGTCGGGTTCATCTTTGAACATCATGATGAAGGCCATGCCCGATCGCGCTTTCGACGTGGGCATCGCCGAGCAACACGCCGTGACCTTCTCGGCGGGCATGGCTACGCGCGGCAGTGTGGTGTACTGCAATATTTACAGCACCTTCATGCAGCGGGCCTACGACCAAGTGGTGCATGATGTGTGCATTCAGGGTTTGCCCGTGATCTTCTGCCTGGATCGGGCGGGAATCGCCGGGGCTGATGGCCCGACGCACCACGGGGCCTACGACCTCGCTTACATGCGTTGCATCCCCAACATGATTGTGTCGGCTCCCATGAACGAAGAGCAACTTCGTAACCTGATGTACACGGCCCAGCTACCCAAAATTCAGAAAAATAAGAGCGCCTTCACCATCCGCTACCCGCGCGGACAGGGCGTAATGCCCGAATGGCGGACACCGCTGGAGGAAATCGAAGTGGGCAAAGGCCGACAGATCCGCGAGGGCGAAGATTTTGCGATTCTGACGCTGGGCCATGTCGGCAACTTCGCCGTAGAAGCCTGCGAAATTTTGATTGAACAAGACATTTCCGCCGCCCACTACGACCTGCGCTTCGCCAAGCCACTGGATGAGGCGATGCTGCACGAAGTTTTCCAAAAACACGACCGCGTTATGACGGTCGAAGATGGCTGCCTGCCGGGCGGTGTGGGCAGTGCCATTCTGGAATTCATGACCGAACACGGCTACACGTCTCGCATCAAGCGGCTGGGTATCCCCGACCGTATCATCGAGCACGGCGAACCGCACGAACTGTACCGCGAATGCGGCTTCGATGCGGCGGGCATCGTGCGGGCGACGCAGGAAATGGTCGCGGAAGATGTGAAATTGTCGCTTCCCTAATTATAGCCCGAATATTCTTCAATAAGGAGTTCCGATCAGAGGGACTCCTTTTTTTATGTGTATGGCTTACTAGTTCTGTCTGAGAACCGGATTTCCAGCTTCTGAGGAGGTTCTTTGCAACGATAGGACACGTCTGCAACAACAGAGCAAGCCTGATTTTTCCATTTTGGCACAATAGGACAAGAAGTTGACCTATTGGAACAAACTGCCGTTCTAGATTAGAACTAATATTGCAATGTCCTCACTAAAAGGACCTGACGTAGTCATTCCGACCTGACATAAAATGACCTGTCGCTAAAAAATCACCCGCTAATTTGACCACTTTGTTACCCATTTTGGATGGTTCAACGACAAAAAGCCAGCATGAGGATCATTAAACATCTTGATTAGCATTCATATACTACTGATCAGCAGAAGCTTTTCCCCTTTAATTATTTAACTAAAAACAATCGACGCTTATGAAACTCTTCATTCTTTCCCTCGTAACCCTTTTCGGTGCTATCGGCATTTTCGATTCGACCAAGTACGATCACCTGGATATCACCGGCGATCAATTCGATATCTCCTGGGATGACATTACCGACGAATTATGCCCCTAACAGACGCTGCCATTTGGCGTCACTGAATCTCGACTGACCTACTCAACCTCAATAAACTTCATGAAAAACTTCCTCCCGCTTTTTCTCGGGCTGTGTCTGCTCGCGTCTTGTCAGCAAGGCCCGAGCCGTAACAATTCCCTTAATTTTGTTCAAGACAATCTGCAAAAAGGCAATCACCAATACGAAGTGGAAAAATACGCCGATGCTGTTCGTTTTTATGACCAGGCCTTGCTGGCGGAACCCCGCCTGGTCGTGGCCTGGTTCAACCGGGGCAATGCCCGCTTCAAGGCCGGGGATTTGGCCGGAGCCATCGCCGATTTTGACCAGACGCTGCGTCTCGATCCGGAATTTGCCGACGCCCACTACAACCGCGCCACCGCCCGCTTCGATGCCGGGGATTATGCCGGAGCGGTAACGGATTACACCGTAGTCCTGCGCCTGAACCCACGGCAGACGGACGCTTACTACAATCGGGGGGCGGCTTATTTCAAATTGCAAAAATTCAGACAAGCCTTAAACGACTTCGACCGCATCATCGCGGCCAGGCCCGATTCACCGACGGCCTACAATTACCGTAGCAAAACCAAACTTGCCCTGGGCGATCGAGTCGGGGCCGAAGCCGATTATCGAACCTCGTTGCGGTTGACGCCCAGCCTTGCGCGTTATGTTCGGCAGGATTGAAGGGAAGCCATTTCTCCGCGTTTAAGCTATTAAAGTCTCCCACGCGGTCGAATCTCCAAGATAGCAACAGCTACGCTGCTTGATTGAAGGAAATCTGAAACACAAGCTTAGAATGCCAAAAGAAAATAGCGCTTCACTTGCCAATCCGTGTTCGGAAGTAGCCATCCGTAACCCTGATTGTGTCAGGAGAAAGAGGATCCTGTTTATGGAAAACAATATAGGTGACATTAAATTGCCCGATGATTTCTGTTCTTTTTTTATTGATAGAGGTGATTTCTAAAGTATTATTGGCTCCTGGGAGCGCAACGTAGTAGTCCTTGCCTACATCATCCCCTATCAAAGTGGCAAAGCCTGTGTAAACCAAAGTATCCTTACAGGGATTACCACTACTCGCAGGATAAACCTGATAGATACCAGTCGCTACTGTTACGTTGTTTAAAGTAAATCTATCTAATCCCAAATCAGGCCGCTGTTTCACTAATCTAATTATTGATCGACCTCTAAGACAAGATTCATCACGCTGTATGGTTACTTCATCAGCAATCCAAGGCTCACCGTTCAGATATGCGCTGGCGGTTCCCAAAGGAGGAACGTCGTCTGATCGACAAGCGATCAGACAACTAATGATAAATATAATTGAGAGACAGGCTTTCATCGATATTACGTTTATCAACGAATGATAACCATGCGATTTGTATAACTGGCATTCTCTGTCTCCAGCCGATAGAAATAGAGACCTGCGGGCAAATTCGCAGTATCAAAATGCTCCATATGAGTACCCGCCTCCTTTGCCCCATCTGCCAAAACGTTCAGCAGTTGCCCCCGGGTATTGATCAATTCCAATTTCACAGATTGAGATCGGGGTATATAGTAACGGAATTCGGCACTACTGCTCACTGGATTCGGCATTAACTCATAGAGTTCAGCTTTATCTCCTCCTAAATCGCCAGGATTAGCTGCTGCTATTCGACTGCTGCTATTACAACGTTGTTTGTCAAGATAAACCGATTTGACACCGGAAGATGTCTGTCCACCGCTGTGAACCGTTACTTTTATAAAATAGTAATTCCCATCGGGACACGGTAAGTTCTCAGTATAAGTCTCGCCTGTTCCTCTAACTGAACTAAAATTGAATCCATCGTAGCTGGTGCGCCATTCGTAGGTGTACGGGGCCGAGCCACAAGTCATGCCCGCTTCCCAAGTGTACCACTCACGAGATAACCCGTTCGCTGGCCCAGACACCAAAGCATTGAAAGGTCTGAAAATATCGCTTGTAAAGTTGTTCACAGTGTTGTAGGTCTCCGAAATCCTCCTTGCATTGTCATGGTTGGCCGACGTACCTGTGACAGCTCCACTATAAGTTTGATTAGGGTTAGAAAATCGTAGCAAACGCCCAGAGCTGGGTATGTTATATCCCGACACCATAACAGTCGCACAAGATTGAAATGGGTTTGTGTAAAAGACATAGCCATGCGCATATTGCTGATACTGGGAAGAAGAGGCGAAATCGTTATCGTGCCTTAGGCTATACAAGTGACCAACCTCATGCGAGAATGTTTGACGACTACTTATTGCTACTGGTGCTTCTACGATGGCGTATGCGTCACTAGCCACGAGATCGAGGGTTTGTGCCTTTCCATAAGAGCTATATGAGGTGCTGGTCAATAATACAACCAAATCAGCATGTGTGACATTGTTTCGCAAATTACTGATTGTTCCGTCATTTCTAAGTGTCACAAGGTCAAGATCAATATCACCCGTTTCACTAAAATTGTATTCAGCCTGCCCGGCTAACTCAACCACAATCCGCGAGGTGATGCCAGAACTGTACACCATATTATTGAAATTACTGATGCACACATTGATTGTCTGATTTATATTCGCAACAGCACTGGCAGCAGCGGGCGTGTAAAGAACAAGCACACGGACATAACTAACGCACTCAGTCTCATAATTTGACCTGCCACCGTTGGGAATTATGCCTTTGACAGGAGACTTTATTGACCCTTCTGTTGCACAATCAGATTTGCTTGGGTCAACGAACGTATTCAGAAG
The DNA here is from genome assembly GCA_963716085.1 of uncultured Cytophagales bacterium. Classification (GTDB taxonomy): domain Bacteria; phylum Bacteroidota; class Bacteroidia; order Cytophagales; family Spirosomataceae; genus Persicitalea. The sequence goes on along the minus strand of OY970288.1, from coordinate 6,036,111 downwards.
CACGTGAGTATCCCCGTCGATGTGGTATATCTCGTAGAGCTTACCGTTGACAAAGATGCTTGCTGTGTATTTACCTTCGCGGCACAGAACATTCATATACCCGACACCGTCGGATAACTCGCCGTACCAATCGTAATTATTTTCAGAATTCACCGTCACTCGCGCCGCCGATGCTACAATCTGTTCAGGAACGCCTGGCAACGTGAACTTTAAGATTCCGTTCTTTTGAATCTTGGTGAGGTCGCCAATCTTGATGTATTGAATGTTTCGGTAACTTGGACTGCTCTGCACCCTGCTGACTGAGCCTTTTCTGTTAAAGCAAGGGAATTGAGAGATAGAGGGGTGATTAGCTCTACCTCTTGGGCATATGCATTCTGATCATTAAGGCCTGCGCAGATCAGTAACGCAAAGGAGATTTGGATAAGTAGATTCTTTTTCATCTTGATGTTTATTTAGTTTTACGTTGATTTAGATTTGTCATACTGCCTATTCGCATTGGCATATTGTCTTTTACAACTTTTATTTCATAAGCGATAACATTGTGTCCCGATTAGCTTTCCTAAGCTCGGATACTCAACGGCTTAAGATTTGATCTTCCCTACTTATAAATTTCATCACAAGGAGAAACCAGAAAATCCTATGCCGTCAAAATTACGCGGCACAATGTTATCACAATCATTCTCGAGTTAGAAAATCATCTAACTCGGGTTAGAAAATAGCGCCACTCGACCTAGTGGCGCAACCTGCTCAGCGAATTTGGTGCGACATTGATATAGGATGCCTGGATTTGCACGGTAAGATAAGGCATCATCCCACGATGGGTCAGCGCGAACCTTTTGATACGATCTTTGGGTTGCCGCATACTCAACATCTCTATCCGTAATTGATCCATATCCGTAATGTGTTCGTAAACCCTGATGACCAATTCGGGCTGGAGCTTTTTCAAAGCCAAGTAATTTCGGTAGGAAAGGGTAAACAACTGGGACGCTTGCAACGTCTCGACGTAATACGTCGAGGGAACTTGTTTTGAAAAACTCGGCATGGGTGCGTACAAGCCGCCCGGCGGAATGAGCCAGTCCGTCACTTCGCGGGTAGCTTTGTCCCCATCAAGCCCGCTTTTGTTTCGCTTCCTTTCTTCCAGTAGGTAGTAGCCGCGCAACGAACCTGAACCAACGAACCACACTTTCGGGCAAATCTGACCCAGTGCCAGTAGCGTAGTTTTGGCAGGAACCTGGATCGATTCGAAATGATCGAGCGCGGGAATCAGGTCTTTTTTGGGTAGTCTGGTGAGTTTGGCCAGCAGCGATAAGAGCATTTCCATAACAGAAGGAGATCAGGTGAGTAGCGAAGTCGTAACCAGGATTCCAATTATGGCAAAAAGGTTGGAAGCGAGCTACAATACTCATATCACACCTGGCGAAAAGCCTAATACACGGTGGGAGCCACATACCCTGCGTACAACTGTTCGACTGGAAAAAATAAATCCCAGCTACGTCACCAAACTAAGTTACCACGCTCAATTTTAAAGCGTTTGAAATTTGATACGGTACGATACTTATCGTGTTGAGGATGTGGGTGATTGACCAGAAATGGGCCAAAGTCAACGATTTGTGAAGCGCCGTCCGAAAAGGTAATATCCAAACGGTATTCATCAGGGTAGTCTGCCTGAGTTACGAACAACGTTCTCATAATCGCTTCGTTATTTTCAGGGTTCTAGCTCTACTACTTCTCCACATTCAAACTACTAAAATCCCCCCGCTCCAGATCAGCCGCCTTGCCGAATTGCCGCATGGCCTCCTGAAAGACGTTGTCGGTCGGGTTGAGTACCTGGAAGATTTCGTTGTTCAGGCCGTCCTTGCGTTGGCGTCCGTAGTGGTAGCGGCCGATGTAGCCCTTGGTTTGGGCCAGAATCAGTGATCTGGAGCGGGCCAGGTCGTCATCCTTGGGTTTGATGCCCGCTTTCTTGGCATCCTGCACCAGCTCTTTCAGCATGGCGTCGGTGACGGTAAATTTTTTCAGGAAACCGTCGAAATTCTGCTTGTCCAGTGCTTTCTGATGGTCGTTGACGTAGCGCAGGGCGTACTCGCGGAGGATATTTTTGGCGTAGAGCTCAAACAGAAATTTACTGTTCATACTCGTGTCGCGCGGCACGAAGACGTCGGGCATGATACCGCCGCCGCCGTACACGGCCCGGCCGCCGTCGGTCTGGAAGCGCAGCTTGGGATCGAACTTAATGCTGTCGGCGCTGAAATACTCGCCGTGGTCGAAGCGCTCGCTAAGGTCTTTGTTGTAGTCTTCGCCCTTGCCCAGTTCGTAGGGTTTCTGGATGCTACGGCCGCTGGGCGTGTAGTAGCGCGAAATCGTCAGACGCAGCTCGGAGCCATCGTTCAGCTTGATGGGCATTTGCACCAAGCCCTTGCCAAAAGTACGTCGCCCGACAACCAGGGCACGGTCATGATCCTGTAGAGCTCCGGCCAGAATCTCGGAGGCTGACGCGCTACCCTCGTTCGCCAGCACGACGATGGGGCCTTCTTCAAACATTCCCTTGAATTTGGCCTCGGTTTTGCGGTTGTAGCGCTTGTCTTTGCCCTCGGTGTACACCAGCAGTTTATCACCGGAAATGAACTCGTCGGCGATGCTCGTGGCGCGTTCCATGTAGCCGCCGGGGTTGCCGCGCAGGTCGAGGATGAGTTTTTTCAAACCCTGACTTTTTAGGGAAGCCATCGAGGTCTTGAACTCTTCGTAGGTCGTTTCCGAGAAGCGGCTCACTTTGAGGTAGCCGATTTCCTCATCCACCATGTAGGCGGCGTCCACCGAGTAAGTCGGGATGCGGTCGCGGACGATGTCGAAGGTCATGGGTTCCTTCAGGCCCGAGCGCCCGACGAGCAGTTTGACCTCGGTACCGCGCTTGCCGCGCAGCAGCTTGAACACCTTGGCATTGCTGGCCCCCGGCCCCGAGAGGTTCTCCCCGTTGACTTTTAGCAGGCGGTCGCCGCTCTGAATGCCCATCGTTTCCGACGGCCCACCACTCAGCGGACTGACCACGTACACGGTATCGTTGTACACATTGAACTCCACCCCGATGCCATCGAAGCCCGACTCCAACTGCGAGCGGGCGGCGGTGGCTTCCTCGGCAACAAAATACGACGTGTGCGGGTCGAGCTTTTCCAGCATTTTTTGGATAGAATAGTCCACCAGCTCTTCGGTGTCGACCGAATCCACGTAGTTATTCTCCACCAGCATCAGCACTTCGCGGAATTTGGCGTAGCTTTTAGCGGTGTCGGTCAGGCTCTTGCCACCGCTAAAAAAAGCGGCCCCCATCAGCATCCCGGCCGCAAGCGTCAGGCTGATAATGATAGGAAGGCGAACGGTCTGCGGGGAATTTTTTATTGGGTTCTGGGGAGTGGGCTCTTGCATGTTGTTAGGGTATTAGGTTGTCAGGTATCAGATTATTAGGTAGTTTTCCTTGTGTGGAATGTTAATTTTCAGGATGTTAAAACCTAATGCCTAACAACCCAATAACCTAATACCTTCTAAATAACGCAAAAAAACTTGAAAGGTTGCTGGTCAGACGCGCGCTTTGGCCGCCATTGCCACGAAAGCGTCCAGCGCATCGGGATTCCGCATCGTATCGCGGCTGGCCACGCGGGCCGGGTCGTGGCCCATCAGGATTTTCTTGACCGGTGCTTCCAGCTTTTTACCGCTGATGGTGTAAGGAACCTCGGCGATTTCCTCGATGCGGTCGGGCACGTGCCGGGGGCTGAACCGGGAGCGCAGAGCGGCGGCGATGCGCTGGCGCAAAGCATCGTTCAAAGTGCCCGCCTCTTTCAGAACCACAAACAGTGGCATATCGCCTGAGCCATCTTCGTTTTCCAAATAAACGACCAAACTGTCCTTGATTTCGGGCAGACTTTCGACCGCGCTGTACACCTCGGCGGTGCCGATGCGGATGCCGCCCCGGTTAAGGGTAGCGTCGGAGCGACCGAAAATGACGACCGAGCCGCGCGGTGTGATCTTGATCCAGTCGCCGTGCCGCCAGACGCCGGGGTAGGTCTCGAAGTAGCTGCTGCGGTAGCGCTCGTCGTCCCTGTCATCCCAAAAATAAAGCGGCATGGAAGGCATGGGTTCCAGAATCACCATTTCGCCGAGTTGATCCACGACGGGCTGGCCCGTTTCGTCGAAGGCTTCCAGCCGGCAGCCCAGCATCCGGCACTGGATTTCGCCCGCGTACACGGGTAGGAGCGGGTTGCCGCCCACAAAAGCGCTACACACATCGGTGCCGCCGCTGAGCGAAATGAGCCACACATCCTTGCGCACGGCCTCGTAGATCCAGGCGTAGGCGTCGGGCGTGAGCGGCGAGCCCGTGGAGCCAATGCTAATCAGATGTTTCAGCCGCTCGGAGGGTAAGCTGAGGTTAGCCTGGCGACAGGCGATGAAATAGGCCGCGCCGCCACCGAAGTGGTTGATAACGGCCTTTTCGGCCAGGGTCCACAGCACATTGAGCGTGGGGAATGCGGGCGCGCCGTCGTACACGACCAGGGTTGCGCCCGTGAGCAGCGACGCCAGGGCGTAGTTCCACATCATCCAGCCCGTAGTGGAGTACCAGAAATAGCGGTCGCCGGGCTTCACATTCTGGTGCAGGCTCAGCGCTTTCAAATGTTCCAGCAGACAGCCGCCCACGCCGTGGGTGATGGCTTTGGGCTTGCCCGTAGTTCCCGAGGAGTACAACACCCAAATCGGGTGATCGAAAGGGACGGCCTCGAAATCGAGACTCGAACTGGGGCTGTGCAGCACGTCGTTCCACGATACGGTGCCTGCCAGTTGGGCGTCGGCGTCGAGGTAGGGAATAAGCACCGGTAGTTTTACACTGGGGAGTCGGGACAAAAGCTGGCGGAAGGTGGCGGTTTTGTCGTAGGAGCGGCCATTGTATTGATAGCCGTCGACCACAATCAGTACTTTAGGTTCGATCTGGGCGAAGCGATCCAGAATGCTGGCTTCGCCAAAGTCGGGCGAGCAGCTCGACCATACGGCTCCCACGGCGTTGGCCGCCAGAAAGGCGACTACCGCCTGCGGGATGTTGGGCGACACGGCGGCCACGCGATCCCCGGGCTGCACGCCGCGCTTACGGAACCAGGTCGCTACCGAGGCGACGTCTTTTTCCAGCTCGGCCCAGGAAATTTCGGTGAGCGGCTGCCGCTCCGACTGAAAGATCAGCGCGGGATGGTCTTTTGTCTTGTGTCTGAATACGTGTTCGGCGTAGTTGAGCGTCGAGCGCGTGAACCACTTGGTACCGATCATGTCGGTGCCACTCTTGCGCAACACCTCGAAGTAGGTGTCGTGAGATTTTATTTCAAAATAATGCCAGATACTTTCCCAGAAGTCCTCCGCATCAGTGACCGACCACCGCCATATATCGTGGTAGTCGCGGAAAAACAAGCCCTTTTTCACAAAAAGCCAGTCGATGTAGTGTTTCAGGTTCGATTGGTCTTTGAAAGCACGGCTGGGTTCCCAAAGGGGAGCGTTGCGCTCTGCGTTCTGCGTACTGCGTTCAGCGTTCATGGTTCAGGTTTAGGGCATCGTCGGGCACTTTATCAGGCATCGGTCGCCCGGTTCGTCATGCGGTGTCGTTCGGGGTAGGTAGTAACGTCAGGCAGCCGTTTTTAGGATAAAAAAACGCGGAAATCACGCAACGCGAAAAATACCTTACCTTTGCGTTTCGTTTGACAGGCAGCAGGTAAAAATCTGACGGTCAGCCCTGCCCTTTCATCAATCTGCCAAATCTCCATTTTATTTTTGTTTACAACCCCAAGTCCATTGAAAGTTGGGCAAGAGGAAAAAACATCCAGTAGTGATACTGCATTCCTATGAAAAAACGAAACGACTTCCTGAGTGATCCCAAGTTCAAGCGCCCGCAAAAGGAGGAAAAGCCTAGCTGGGACGGCCCCAGTGATGAAGGCGCTGCGCCGAAGCGCCCGGCCAAGGCGGGAGGCAAGAAAAAGTACACCCGCCTTTCGGACGCTTTTCCTGAACTGGACGACAAAAAGAAATCCCGTGCTAAGGCGGATCGGCCCGCCAGTCGGCCGAAGGTTCAGCGCGGTGACGACCGCCAACCTGGTCGCGAGGCGCAAAGCAAACCCAGCCGTAGCGACGGACCGCGTAGCGACGGACCGCGTAGCGACGGATCGCGTGATGGCGGATCACGCAACGACGGACCGCGCCCTTACGAGCCGAGAGCCCGCCGCGACGATGAGCGTAAGCCCCGCCGTGAAGAAAGCGCTTACAAGCCTAAGCGCAGCAGCTCAAACGCCGACCGGGTCTTCAATAAACCTACTTTAAAAAGATCTGACTTCGAACGGCTGCAATCGCCCGATTATCAGCCTACCAAGTTTGAGCGCAACCGTCATGAAGACTCGCCGCCGCGCGGCGACCGTCCCGGTAGTGACCGTGAACGCCCTGGCCGCCGCGACGTCAAGTCGAGTGATGCTTTCCGGTCGCGTCCCGAAGAGCGCGACGATGACCGCCCGAGCCGCCGCGACGAGGAACGTCCGGCCCGCGAAGCGCGCAGCCCACGCGGCAGCCGTCCCGAGCGCAAAGAGCGGTACAATCCCCGCGCGGACCGTCGGGAGCAGGACGAAAAGGAGAAGCAGGCCACCGAGGGCGAAAACCGCCGCGTGGGAAAATTCACCCGCCCGCCGCGCTACGATTTCAGCGGCTACGAGGATAAGAAGCCCAGGTCGCGCCAGAAAGAGGATTTCAAGAAACACGAAGACGACGATGTACTGCGCCTGAACCGCTACATCGCCAATGCGGGTATCTGCTCGCGCCGCGAGGCTGACGAGCTCATCGCCTCCGGCCAAATCACCGTCAACGGCGAGCTTGTGACCGAGATGGGCTTCAAAGTGAAGCGTTCCGACGCCGTGAAGTACGGCAAGAAGCTGCTGAATCCCGAGAAGTTGGTGTATCTGCTCATCAACAAACCCAAGGACTACATCACCACTACCGATGATCCCGAAGAGCGCCGCACGGTCATGGATTTGGTGGCCGGAGCCTGCGCCGAGCGTATTTATCCGGTAGGTCGCCTCGACCGCAACACCACGGGTCTGCTGCTGCTGACCAACGATGGTGAACTGGCCAAGAAGCTCACCCACCCGTCGAGCAACATCAAGAAAATCTACCAGGTAGAGCTCGACAAGCCGATCACAACCGAGGACTTCGAGAAGTTGAAAGAAGAGGGCGTCGAACTAGAAGGACGGCCTCATCAAGCCCGACGACCTGGGCGTCGTCACGCCCGACGCCCTGGTCGTCGGCATCGAAATCCACAGCGGCAAGAACCGCGTCGTGCGCCGGATCTTTGACCAGTTGGGCTACGACGTACAAAAACTCGACCGGACGGTTTTCGCCGGACTGAACAAGAAAGACCTGCCGCGTGGCAAGTGGCGTTTCTTGGGCGAGAAGGAAGTGGTCAGGTTGAAGTTTTTGCTATAGGCCAAATATCTTCTCGAAAAGCAAAACCCCGGCCGAATGCAAATTCGGCCGGGGTTTTACGCTGTATGCTATGCGTTTACGCGTTCAAACGACACGATCACGCAATTTGACGGGGTCTGTTTTCTTATCGTATCGCAGGTTGAGCAACTCCACACCCAGCGAGAAAGCCATCGCGAAATAGGCGTAGCCCTTGGGAATTTCGTAGTGGAACGACTCCGCTATCAGCAGTGTACCGATCATAATCAGGAACGACAGGGCCAGGATTTTGATGGAGGGCCGCTCGTTGACAAAATTGCCTATCGCGGTAGCAAAAATGATCATGATAGCCGTTGAAAGAACCACAGCGATGATCATAATGGCTACCACATCAGTCAGCCCCACAGCGGTCAGCACCGAGTCGAACGAAAAAATGATATTCAGGAAAGCCATCTCTGTGAGGGCGCGGCCAAAGGTCATGGCGCCCGCTTTGATTGGGGCCGTCTTGTTCTCGTCGGCATCGGGCAGGTGTACGGTATCACCTTGTATTTTGTGGTGAATTTCTTTGGTGGAGCTGTAAAGCAAAAATAATCCGCCGCCCAAAAGAATTAAATCGCGCCCGCTGAAACCATGACCGAAGAGGGTGAAAAGGTCAGCTTTCAGCCCGATCACCCAGGAAATGCCAAACAGCAGGGCAATGCGTAGTACTAAGGCAATGCCCAATCCGTAGTTCTGCGCCTTGGCTTGCTGCTCCCTGGGCAGCTTGCCGGCAACAATTGAGATGAATATGATGTTGTCAATACCCAACACGACTTCGAGTAAGGTCAGGGTAAGTATACTGATAAGCGCATCGGTAGTGAGTAATGATTCCATTTGGGATGTGGTAACTTGCTGATTGAAGTGGGCCGAAGATAGCGGGTGGGCTAACAGGCCGCAACGTTTTGGTTGGGAAAATGCCGGACAGGGAAATTTATTTTTTGATCCTGGCGTTATTTACGTGTGTTCAAAAGAACTGGCACGATAGTTGATAATATCTCCATAAGGTGCGTATAGTAACCGGAGAATGGTCACAAGTATGACGCATTCAAATTACCAACGACAAAACATTTCAATTGACAATCAGCTTGTTAATATAGATATTAAAGACAATAGTGTGTGTATAGTGTAAACAGGGCCCGGAGCATCTCCGGGCCTTCGTTTTTTTTACTGGGGGGTGGGATTAAGTGCCCGTATTTTCTTTACCGAGATTCGATGAACTGATCGGTACAAGTAGAAGAACACCAAAGAAAAGAGCGGAAAAGCCAAAAATTGCCCCGGTCCGAGGTTATGATCGAAAAAAGATATAACGAACGGATGAAGTACATAAGAAAAGTACGTCATGTCATCGTGGGCATACTGCAATAGGGGTTTTGCAAAAAAGAAAACCATAAACCAGAGAAAGCAGAAAATTCCTCCTTCGAAAAGAACAATTATGTAGGTGTTGTGGGGATGAATCCTGAAAAACCGATTACGATACCTGTTGACTGTCTTTATCGAGTTGTTGGGCCCTACCCCGAAGAGTAGGACCTTAGGCTCATAGGCCATAATAGAGAAAATGTCATTCCAGATTATCAAACGTGATTCTCTCCGAGTAGCAGCGGGTAGACCTGAACGTTCGCTCTTACGATTAAGAGCCAGATCCTGGCTGTTGACTATAACCAAATACAGGAGAGCCACCACCACCAATGTGCCAGCTTTAGCGAGCCGGGAGATATTACGGCGAAAAAGCAGAAGGAGCGCAATACTCACCGCAATGGCTAAAACAGAACTACGACTACCACTTATAATTACTAGGTATAGAGCGAACGGAAGGCTCAGCAGGTCTATGAGTGTCCAGAGTTTTCGACTAGGAAAGTTCCTTATTCGGTCAATCGTCATCAAAAAGTAAAAAGAAGCTGCCCAGCCAAAATTGTTTGACACCAACCCCAACTCCTCGCCGTAGATATTAGTGTCACTGAGGGAAGGTGTATTAAAGAAGTAGATTATAAGGGGTAAGAAATAAACAACCCTGAACACTTCAATAAGAAGGAAATGACCGTCACGAGTAATCTGGGTAGCAGCAGCAACTCGAAAAAAAGATTCTAGGTAAAACAGAAAAATCAAGGTCGTTGCCAAGCGAAATAGGGCTGGCAATGGATCGGGAGCTAATATTACTGAGGGTAAAAAAAGCAGTCCTAATATTGGGACGACATAAAAGTAAGAGCGGCGCAGAAGGTACTTAGCTGTTTTTTTTGAATTATAAAGCCGCTGAGTGGAGTACAAGAGAAGTAAAACTCGCCCTATTTTCAAAGGAGTGTAAAGTTCCTTGGCACTGTTGGCGATCCAATATCCCACTACCACCAGCAGTACATTGACAAAGAAAAGCATCCAATTTCCGTTGAAGCGGGAGAGAACTTTTACAAAACGGAAGGGCGCGTAGTACATCGCTTGTCAGAGTCCGGGGTTTTGTCGGTAGGTAACTATACTGGCCTCGGCAATGATGCTCCATGCGTGATGGTCGGCTACATAGCGACGGGCATTTTTTTCCAAATTCATTCTTTTTTGCGGATTACTTATCAACTCGATCAGACAGTCGGCTACCTGGTCGGGGCGATTCGGGTCGCATTCTACAACAGCTTCATTCTGAACAGCCCTTGCCATATAACACCCTTTACTTACAACAGTAGTTAATCCTGCACTCATACTCTCCAAGACCACCATGGCCATTCCCTCGCTTTCGGAAAGAAGACAAAAAATATCTGCTTCAGCCAAGTGCAACGCTTTTTCTTTTTCGTTAAGAAAGCCTAACCAGCAAATGTGCTCTTGAAGATTATAGCGCAGAACCAAATCCTCCAACTGTTTGGTGTAGCCCGGTGATTGACCACGATCGCCCCCAATGCGTAAACGAGCCGCAGGAATCTTTGCTACCACCAGCGCGAAGGCTTCCAACAGATGGTGCAGGCCCTTCTTGGGATGAATTCGACCTACGAATAACACAGTTGGAGAACCAGGGCTTACATTTTTAGGTGTAGTTGTAGGAGTGATTCCGTTGGGCAGGATGAATATCGGACTATCGCCCAATAATCTCCGAATCTGAGTCTCCTCCTCTTCCGACAGTGCGAAAACTCCTGCTGCCTGCTTCAAAGCCGGAAGTTCGAACCATTTTAGATACAAGTGTTTTTTGATTTTCTTTACTAGTCCCTTGTTCAAGACTTTGGGATCAAGGCTACCATGGATGGAATAATATACTGGAATCCGATGCTCCTTCGCTACCCGATGGGCATACCGATTGAGGGGATGAAAAAGGTTGTGCGCGTGGATGACGTCGAAGTGCGAAGCATTGTCTTCCATGGCCAGACGCAAGGCGGGAGAAAAAAGGGTGCCGATTCTAGTGGCTTCAAAATAATGGATAAACACTCCCTCGCTGTTCAGAAAACGATTGTGCTGAGTTATTTCAAATTTTTGATCGCTGTTGTAATTGGTAGTATATACCAGCACATAATGTCCAAGCTGTGCCTGCGCTTTGGCCAATCCATAAACAGACTTAGGTATACCGCCCCGAAAGTGGCCGGGCACCAGACTGTACACCACGTGAAGAATATTCATGAATTTTTTCGTCGGGAAAGAGCGTAATCTATTGCTTGCGTGAAGCCCGCCGCCATGATGGGGATCGTCCGGTGCTGCCAGTATGTGGCGTAGGCATTTTCGGACATGACGCGAGCATCTTCAGGCTTATCAATCAGGGCAATCAGGCATGCATTCAAATCAGGATATGTGGCAGGATAGAGCAGGCCGTTCCGGTTGTCTTGAATAGCGAACCGCTCGCCGCCTGTGATAGCGGTCGCGCTAGTAATGAATGGAACACCAAACGAAAAGCTTTTCAGAACTGATAACCCAGCCTGCCCTGGCGACACGCAGGCCAGAGCATCGGCGAAGATTTCAGCCAAAGCCTCATCCTGAGTAATGGTGCCATAGAAAATCACTCGCTGCCCGATGTGCATCGTTTGTGCATAATCCTCAAGCAAACTTCGCATTTCGCCATCCCCCACGATGTGGAGAGTCAGGTCAGGATACCTGGGGGTCAGGCCAGCTACGCAATCCAGCAGTTCCTGTAGATTTTTACGACCCTGCAAAGAGCCGATGAACACCAGTTTTTCCTTAAACATTAAGTCTCTCGGTCTGCGGTAGTCCTCCGGCAGGTTGGTTTCAACCGTGTTGGGAGCGACGAAGAGCTTTTTGCCACTGATGCCCGCTCGGCGGTATTTCTGCACGGGAAAGTCGGCGTAGAAAAGCATGGCATCAGCGAGGCGCGCGAATAAGTAACGTACCGGATCATAGCGTTTTGTAAAGTCGTACCCACGCTCAGTCGACACGCCAATCCCCCAGTATACGAATCCGAATGATCGGTCTTTCAAAAATGCCAGTTTGAGGTGTGTCAGCCAGCGAATATTGAACATGGCGATCACGACATCGTATTGGCGACAGAGTTTGTAAAGGCCATCGTGCAGCACGAACCCGCCTATTTCCCGGACTTGCAGCTTAATCTGCTGAAACGAAGTGCCAGGCACGAGCTCTCCGTAGGGGAAAGCGACGCTCAATTCGTAGCCTTTCTGTCCATTAAGAAATTCGTAAAGCGGAATTCGATAATGCAACAGACTATTCTGAATGAAGAGAATGCGGATCTTTTTGGACATAAATCCTCTTTAAGAACGTTGATCGGGTGAAAGGAAAGCATCATGCCATAGCATCACACACAGCACCCTGAACAGCAACCGATGCTGTTTTTTGCCCCTTTCAGTAACATCCAGAATAAGTTGGCCTAGTGCCGTAGCGTCGAACCATTCTTCTTGGGCAGCCAGCGGATGGTTTCTTAAATAGGAAAGCAGCGCTGGATCCCGGAATACTTCCTCGAACGGCGAGGTGAAGCCAATCTTGTTGCTGTTGTCGAGAATGTCGTTTGGCACGATGCCACGCATGGCCTCCCGATGCAGAGCCTTGCCTATGCCCTGGCGAACTAAAAATGTCTCTGGCAGTTGAAAAACGTACTCGACAAGTCGATAGTCCATAAATGGCAAGCGGCTTTCGAGCGAGTGCATCATCGAGATGTTGTCGCCGTAGTGGAGCAAGTTAACCAAGCCCCCCGTGTGCTGTTCGTACAGGCGCTGCTTCAGCAAGCCAACATATTTTTTCGGATCAAGCTGATCTGTGTATTTGTTTAGTTTATGGCCATACAGACTCTCCACGCCCTGAGCCCGACGACCCAGCTTACGAAGCCAGGCTGGTAAATTGGTGCGGAGATAAAGCAAAACCGCATAGGGCAATGACCACTGGCGGCGAAAGTTACGCAAGTCAGCCCAGGCAGTTTTAAAATGTCCGGCCTTGAGCATATCCAACCAGTACTCGCAGAAAACGGCATTGATATAGCCCCCCAGCAGCTCGTCAGCCCCTTGCCCTTCCAGAAAGACGGTAACGTCGCATTTGGCCCTTTGTAGTAGTTGCGAAAGTGGAAATACGGCAGGGGATGAATGACCGCCTTCAAGCTGGTAGATAATCTGGCGCAGATCCGGCAGAAAATTGGTGTATCCAACTACCTGTCTATGGGTACGGTAGCCTACTTCCTGCTGCATAGCTTCTACCGCCGGAAATTCATCATAGGCTTTACCCGGAAAACTGGCAGTGTAAGTCAGTAGCGACTGGCCCGAAACCCGCTGCGCGATCGCCACGATAGATTGTGAGTCTACACCTGAAGATAGGGTAGCACCCACGGGAACATCACTGCGCATTCTGAGCCGGGTGGCATCCTCGAAAAGCACGCGGTAGGCCTCGGCTGCCTCCGCAAAAGGAACCTCGCTGGTCCGCTCGACCGGATAGTCCCAGTAACGAACGGTATCGATGTTACCGTCTTTGACGAACATGTAGTGCGCCGGAGCCAAACGGCTGACTCCCTCGAACCACGTAGCCAGGGATTCTCCGCCTACCGATTCGCGGCAGTAGCCAGCGATGGTGTTTAAATCGGGCTTACGCAAAGCGGGTTTCAGCAGTAATAAACTCTTGATAACTGAGCCAAAATAAAGCGCCTGCTGATCGGCATGATAATAAAGTGGTTTGATTCCGAAGCGATCGCGGGCCAGGAAAAGGCTATTATCACGCCGGTCGTAGACGGCCAGCGACCACATCCCGTTAAAATGCTGCAGACAATCAAAACGCCACTCCTGATAAGCAGCAGCCACGACCTCGGTGTCAGAGGTCGTACGAAACTGGTAACCTTTTTGGATTAGTTTGGACTTGATTTCCAAGTAATTATATACTTCTCCGTTAAAGATCAGGCAAAAGTCGCCGTAATGAAACGGTTGGTTGGATTCAGGCGACAGGTCGATGATCGAGAGGCGTACATGCCCCAGCTTTACCCTTCCCGGGTCGCTAAACACGCCACGCGCGTCGGGACCGCGGTGCTCCATCTGCCCCACCGCCCGGTCAAATAATTCATCCGCAGGGAGTGAAGTCGACTTGCCCAAAACGTACACCCCAAGAATACCGCACATACTTATTGACCAGAAAGCTTACAGTAGCGAAGGTAACGAATTGTAAAGTTTTTCGAATTGTGTGCTTCTTTGCAGCATGGTAAGCCTGCCGGGTATGACTCGAAATTTAGCGCTTCTGATTTTATTCAAAACCTCAGCGGCGGATTCCCCCTCGTCAATGCCGACCCCCGTGTCGAGTTCGTGCATCCATCGGCGCATTTCTTGCGAAGGGCGGTAACAAATCGGTATTACACCTGACCCTAAATAATCATAGAACTTCTGGGCGACTCGCCCACCCTTTTCGCTGCCTTTAGGCAAGTATATGAACCCATAGCGATAACCAGTCAGTAGATCGGGAACGGCATCATGTGAAACCGTTCCGTAGTACTCGATCCAGGGGGTGGTGTCCATCAATGCGTCGTACTCTCCATAGAAATCGCAGGTGGCGACCACACCTTGCTTTTGCCATTCGCCGAGCAAATCCCGCACCCAACGTGAGGCTTGCCCGGCGGTGGTTCCTCCGGTGTACACAAAACGTAATTTGTCATCTCCGTCGAGGGTGTGGTTGGGCAAAATCTGGTCGAAACCATTAGTCACGGTCAGAAACTTTGACTGCTGACCAGGAAATCGGGCCGACCAGTGTGCTTCGTCCCAGGCAGTGTTGCACAAGACCAAGTCAGCGCGGCGCAGGGCCAACTTTTCCAACCAGGGGTCAAAATATTTCTTGGTGATAGGCGGAGCATACAGAGGGTGATGCGTCCATAAGTCCCGGAAGTCCAAAATCCATCTGAAAGATTTGGCGAAAATCCACTTGCCTAGCAGACCTGCCACCACAAGACCATTTGGCGGGCAGGTGGTAAGGAAATAGATAGGGCCATTCTGCCTAATTTTGGTTCGCAGCTTCCATAGCACTTTCAAGGCCCAGAGCAGAGTAGAATCGGGAGACAGAGCACGAAAAAGGATAGAGCGCATCCAGCGGCTTTCAGGGATGCAGTGGACTCCATGCGAATTCTCTGCGGTCGCATCTCCGGGCGTGATGAGGGTCACGTCCCAGCCTTTCCCTTTAAAAAAAGCGTGCATTCGGAAGGGACGAAGCGCTCCCACAAAAGTCTTGGGGTCGTTGTAAGTCCAATAGCTTAGGATGAAAAGATGGGGGGACGAGTTCATTTTGCGAATAGCAACCATTATTGTTTAGTGGTGTACTTAGTAAGGAGATCTTGCCCAAAACTGTGCAGCTGTTCGGCGATAATAGTCCAGTCCCGGCTTTTTATAAAATCAAGGGCACCACGCCGCAGCTGTGTTTGATCTAACTGACGGGCTTTGCTCACGACCCGGATCAGGGCGGTGGGATCGGCGAGTGGACCCGTCAACACGAGGTCGGGAGGAAACTGACCCTGGAATACTTCTGTCGCCAGCAAGGGTTTTCCTGCTCCCAAGGCCAGGAGCGCCATTCCTGAATTTAACATTCGCTCATAGGGCAGCACCACAAAATGGGCCAGGTCAAGGAAGTTCAACATCTGCGCGTTGGGAATATAGTCCAGATGAAGCGTGATGTCAGGATGGGCCGCAGAGACCTCATCTAATTCGGAGGCGAGTGATTGATTCTGTGGTCTTCCCGCAATAATCAGCTTTACCCCGGAACCCGGCTGCCTCCCTGTACAGAAGGATTTCGCGAGACCCACCACACCTTTACCTTCTCGAATTTCGCCCAGGACAAGCAACACGAAATCGGACGACTTCACCCCAAATTTTTCGGCCAAATCCAGCTTAGAATCATGGCCCAATAATTGATTGTAGTGCCCGTGTGGAATGTAGCGAACTGGAATTTGGTCAGGAACAGCAAGATAATCGCGCACGTGTAACACCGAGTTTTGATTGAAAACCCGGATGCCGTCCACGGTTCGCGCCAGGCGACGAAAACTCCACTGTTCCAGTGTTCGATGGCGGTTGTCGTGGCGGTGCAGGTTGTGAACATTCCAGATAATGGGGATCCGCCGATGGCGGACACGCCGGCGGTCGAGCATCCCCGCTGCCGTTTTGAGCAAGGTGGCGGCTGTGCCCGGAGAAGTATAGAACGAATGCGCCCAGTCGAGCAGGAGGACGTCGGCGTCGCTGTTGGCCAGCGCTTGGCTAATCGGCAAAAAAGGCTGGTAAGTCAGACGCTCTACGCCTAAACCAATTTTTTCCATTCCTTCGGCCATGAGTTCCTGATAGGGGTTGGTCGTCTGTATGTTCCAGGGCAGTACTCCAAACGTAAGGGGGCGCGGCGAAACTGACATAAATGGTAGCATTGGGTAGGGTGGATGCAGGAAGTGGATAGCGTCAAGCCAAATCTACTAAAACCTCAAAATCCTGATAAAAAAGGGCCACATATAGTGAGACAAATAATAGGTAGGATATATTGCTGCCACCACCAGCACCCAGAAGGCTAACCGTTGAAAAGCCGGAGGGGGAAGCACTTTGGCTGTTATTCTGATACCTATTATTACTGCCGGAAACGCGTACATGATGCTTCGGGTCATATCGTACACCAGGAAAGACACTCCCAGCGACGCCAGTGTGGCCAGTAGGTAGATGCTCAGCGCCAATCGCTCACGATTCAGCCACAGAAACAGAGTAGCACAGACAACGAAAATCCAGTAAGACTCAAAACTTGATACCGTCACAAATGGAATTAGTTCAACGAGCCGCTGCTTGATAAGTACAAATCTGGCCTCGGTCATAACCTGGGCAAGATCGGTAAGAGAGGGACGATTGCTATAAGCTACCAGCAGCCATCGCAGCACTACCGTGACGACCATAGCCAGGATTATTGCCAATTGTTGAGGGGCGAGCTTGAAACTGAACGGGCGGAAAATTATTATGGCTTTTTCTGAGGTGTCTTCCGCCATTGACCACCACACGAAAACCAACGCCGATGCCACAACCGCGCGTTCGTCAGTCCAAAAGGCCAGGAGCAGATACACAAAAATCAATATTGGATTTTTGGCATACAGACTTAGCAACAGAAACAGTAGCGCGAAAGCATCGAAATAAGCGTACGTGTCCCAGAAGAAAATTTTGCCCAAAAAAGTGAAGCAAATTCCGAAAGTCAGCCACGTAAGCGAGACTTTATTTTGGCAAAACGGAGCCAGCAATTTATAGACGAAGAAGAAGAAAAGGAACCCGGCAAGGTATTCCAGCCCGATCAAAAAAAGCATTATACTTCGCAGTGAACATCCCCAACAGAGCTTTCCCAAATAAGGAGGGAAGAGTCGAAAAGCCATTTTAGAAGTGTGATGGTAAGGGTCGCGGTCGGAGACCGTTGTCAACGGCGAAACGATCTGCCTTTCGAGGAACTGCCAGGTATCTGACGCGGCAAGCGTGTCGTAGCCCGCTAGTGCGCTGACGAGCGCATCGCCGCCCATAAGGAAGGTGAGGAGTGTGCAAGATAAGGCTAGCCGTAATGGCAAGTTAGGCGCCAGGATGAATTGCTCAGTAAGCGCAGCACTCCATGTCTCAAAGCTGTTTATGTGATCAAGAAATGAGATTTTTGTGCGCTTCATAAACAGGTTTTCAGCCCAAATCCTTTAATGCTTAGCATATTTATCAACAAGTGATTGATTGAACTCATCCTTTCTCAGAATCACAAACTTCGCTGTGAACCCATGACAGCCTCAACCTTGGAACTCAGCTAGCGGAACCAGGGGCGATGGTGCAAAATATAGGATAGATTGCTTTTCCGCGCGCCTATTACTCTGGCAGGAACTCCGGCTACAATCATCATGGCTGGCACATCCTTAGTGACCACGCTACCCGTTGCCACCACGGCTCCTCGGCCTATTCGCACACCTGGAAGGATGGTGGCCCTGGAAGCGATCCACACATAATCTTCAATCGTTACGTCGGCCCCCAGGGTATGATGGAAGTCGTCGTGCGGATCGTGCGAAAGCGTCCATATATTTGCCTCTTGCGCAATGTCGACGTTGTTGCCTATTGTCAACCTGCCACCGCGCCCGTCCAACAGCACCCGTTTATTAATGATGGTGTTGTCACCGAGGATAATGTTACTGCCTCGTCTGGTTTCGACATCCATAGCAAAAAAGCAATCTCGACCCATACGCAGCACTGTTCTTTTGACGAAAAAGAGACGCACGAAGTGAAGGGGAATACTCATCACCCAGGTGCGGTATAAATAGTCTTGAAGAGCTTTTAGAAAGATGAAAACCCGAACGGCTACTTTTTTCATGCACGTCTAAAATTGAACAATCTTCCAGGCGAATTCTGAAAAAGATTGCAGAGCATATTGTCGCTGCACAAGATGGTTGAGCCTCCGGAAGCCTGGATCGGTCAAGTCGGAAAGTGCCACTCGGAGCTTCTCGACAGATCCAACGGCATTCTGCGGGGCTAAGTTAATTAAATGCCGGTCGTTCTGGTATTGGTGAATAAAATTGTGGAGGCTCAACCCCTCCGTATTCTCGTAGCCAAAGTCCAGAATGAAAGAGGGCGTTTTTGTAAAGCACGCTTCCAGGCCCATCGTGGTACCCAAGTGAAAGAAGGCTTGCGCGAAATGGATTTTCCCGAACTTCTCACCGATGGCCTTTTCGGTCACCGATAGGTCGGCATTTCGGAAATCCTCATCAAAAAATACGTTGGGGAGTTCCCGGATTTCGTCGTAGAGCGACCAATCCTTCATGACCGGATAAGGCCGCACGACCAGTTTCAGATCGGGCCGAACATCCGCCATCACTTCCGCGACTTGCCTGATGACCCCGACCTCCTGCCGCGCCAACTCCGGGATGCCCACCGCGCAGCCAAAGTACACGTATTCGAAGGAAAAAGGACGCTCAAGTGCCTTGTCACGATTCAGAAACTCGTGAATGTAGCAAAACTGGCTGGCTCCCAGCACTTTGATTTGAGCGGGAGGTATTTCGTGCAGTTCGGCTATATCCTCCTTAATCTCCTCTGACCAGCACAGGTATTCGACGCGTTTCGAGAACCGGGGATGTTTACAGGCGTGATCCCAGCTATACACATATACCTTGGCTGTCCGATTTTCCCGCAGCAACCGGGTCAGCAGGTAATCGTCGGCGATAGAAGTATGAAGAATAAACTGGTCGATGTCGTCCAATTGGGTTTGGCCGCTATATTGTAGTTTGTCCAGGTAGCGATCGTAAGAAAGCACCTTGGGAAGGCGTTTTGTCCAGCGGAGAATCTTCAATGCTTTGCTTTTCTGCGCTTCGGTCGTTGCGTTGGAAGCGAGGAAGAGCTGCATGAGGTAGTAGTTGTTCTCGCTTTTGGGTATCTGCTTGAATAGAAGGTACGCCCGCTCCCAAAACCTATTCCAGCCACTCGCCTTCCGCTCCTGAATGGGCCGGAATTCTGCGCCTTTAGGCAAATGATTTGTGATCGTCCCGGCCTGATCCGCGTGGCCAAGCACCACGACTCCGTGTTGCCTGGCCACTTCGGCAATTATCCGCCGGACATCGTTGCGGAAGTCGAAGAAGGAAACGACGAAGGCGATTTTCATTTAAAGATAAGGGCTTTTAATGAGCGAAAAACTGTAAGGTAGTTAGAAGGATAGAAAGGCTTCCTTCGCACACTTTGGACACTGTATGCTAGACCGCTTTCTGCATCACCTTCGCTCAATGCTCGGCCACTGAGGATTCGATAAATTAGCGAACTATCGCGCTGAAAGGGGTCTTCATGTTTTTCTATTAACGCATTTATGCCTGACAGGTCACTATCTGTTAGGTAATCATGTCCGAATTGCTTACGCTGGTGGGCAAGATCCAGACCGATTTTCTTGATTACAAGTTTCCTGATAGAATCAGGCGAGTTATCGAAGGAACGACTTACGGAAGTAAGATTTTCTCGATAATAGTAGAGTGCTTCGGGAAGATTGGCGGCTTCGAAGCGTTCACAACACCTAATAAGCCAATCGTGGTCCTCCCAGCCTACCCGGTCGAAAAAAGGGCGGTAGCCTCCCACCGTTTCGGCTACCTGCCGACGCACCATTACGGCAGAACCACAAAATGGAAATTTGACCGGATTGTACAAACCTTCTTGTATTTCTTGCCAATTTAGGGGATAAAGGCGTTTACGAAGCACACGCCCGTTTTCGTTGACAAATGCGATGCTCGTTCCGCACAAGTCCACTTCTGGGTTTTCATTCAGAAAATCCGCTAAAAATTTCGTTCGATCTTGGTGGATATAGTCATCCGCGTCAAGAAAGGTTATATAATGCCCACCAGCTTTCGATAACAAGTGGTTCCAAGTTTTCAGATAACCTCGATTAACTGACTGATGAAACCGCTTGATGCGATAATCCTTAAAATGGTCAATCAGTTGGCGGGTACTATCAGTAGAGCCATCATCTGCCACGAGCAGTTCCCAGTTTTCATAGGTTTGGGCAAGTTGAGATGCAATCGACTGCGTGATATACAGCTCCGCGTTATATGCAGGCATCAGTACCGACACTAGGGGCGAAGCAGGATGGTCGATGTTCTTCATTTATATGCTGCTTCGTAAGCATCCAGGCAAAGGTCCATATCAAACTTCTGAAAAGCTTCACCCGCTACCAAACTATGTTCCGTCAATAAATGAGGATTTTCTGCATAATGCCTCATACATTTAGCCAATTCCTGGACAGAGGTACCTTCAGGTGTGTAATGTAGAAGCATACCAGCTATGCGCCCATCCGGTGCACTCATCATGTTTTTTACCTCGCCGAGATTTGTTCCGATCACGGGTTTACCACAAGCTAAATACTCAATGACAGTATTGGGGTAGCTTTCATATTCACCGTATGATGGAAAAAGGCCCACATCGAATTGCCTTACCCAGTCAAGGACCTGTGAAGAGGCTCCAACGAAATGTAGATAGGGTAGGTCTCCAAACTGTTGCTGCATTTCTGTGCGATATTGGCCGTCACCGACTAATACCAACCGACAGGAAATACCTTCTCCGTTCAGCTCTCTGGTAGCTACGATAGCCTGCTTCCAGCCCTTTTCCGGTTCCGCTCTGGCTACAAGTCCAAAAATCAAATTTTCTTCTGCATCGAAAGCCTGACTATCTTTGGATGCCTCACTATTCTCAAAGCCCAGAGGTATAAAAATCGGATCGTTTTTGAGAGTAACTCTCCCTAGTGGAGCAGCATTTTTCGGAGTAAGCAGTATTATGTGGTCTGCTGTTTCCAACGCTTTTTGTTCATCAATACTCAGCTTTTTTTTAGATGAATTTACAATGTTCCCCAAATGATTGTAACAGCCGTGCATTGAAATCACGAACTTTTGTCGCCTCATTTTTTTTCTGAAATATTTAGCCACAGACCAATCGGCTACTACAAGATGCGAGTTAATTACGTCAATATCCTTCTCTTGGCAAAAGTTCTCCAAAAAAGCAGCGAGGCCATTTGCCTGAATTTTTTTTCTTTCAAATGAAATTTTCCGCCGCAAGTCTGTATTCCAATTCGTCACAGTGTATAACAACTTCCACCATATAGTTTGTAAGAGGGAGAGCCGGTGGTTCAGTGCCATCACTTTTACTTGGTCTGAGACTCTCTCAACAATATGCTTTGAAGCACCATTTGAATTGAAATGTAGAAGATAAACCTGGTGCCCACGTCGGGACAACCCGTTAGCCAACCTAACCACAAAAACCTCTGCCCCGCCGATAGCCAGAGAAGGAATTACCAACAGAATATTCATGAGTCAAGTGTCAATTTTCGGTACAGCTCGGCGGTTCGATTGGCGATGATAGTCCAGTCGAACTGTCCTTCGGCTTTCTCCCTCAGTGCTTTTCCAATTATCTTTTTTTCAGCGGGGCAGTTTTCTAAATAATTCAAAGCCTCCGGGCATATCTCCTGTTTGCCTTGTCCGACATACATTTTATAGTCGTGGGGCAGGTAGTCGGGGACTCCGCCTACTGCGGTGGTGAGTATCGGAGTTCCCGTCGCCATTGCTTCCAGAATGGCGTTGTTGGCCGTGCTATCCAGCAAGGGTAGAACAAGGAGGGAAGCTTTACGATAGCATTCCAGCAATTGGTTGTCGGTCAACTTTGCGTGAAAACGAACGTTCGGGTTTCGAGCCAGGCGCATCATGCGTGGATTTTGAACATCAGTAGCATTGTGCCTACAGACCATGTCGAACTGAATTTGGGGCACTGCCTCAGACAGTTGATCCACGATGCGCTCGAAGGCACCGAAATCACGGAGCCACTGACCCACAAACAGGCACCTTTTGGGTTCAGACGCTACGGTGCCTGGTTGCGGACTGAAAAAACGCGTGTCCACACCATGAGGTATAATGTGTATTTTCTCTGCCGCCAAGTACTTAGTCATAAACTCCTTGGAAGCAGAATCGAGGACTATAAGCGCATCTAGCGCATCCAGCCAATAGGGTTCCAGCCGGTTGATTTTCCACCAGGAGGGCGGTTGATGAGCGGTTGCTACCAATTTTACCTTATCGAAAAAACGTCGGCGTAGCTCCGGCAAAAGCCCCAGCGTGTCTTCCAGGTACAATACGTGAATGACATCCTTGCGTCTTCGGTAAGTCTCCCACGCTGCGGTAAGCTCATGTTGCAAACTCGACTGGCCGTAAAACATAGTCGGAAACATTGTATCGCGGTAGCGGTTTCTAATCTTGCCAAGTATGCGAGGGAATCGCGGCTTCGAAGGCCGCCAGATAGAGCTGTACTCGTGAGCGCCAGCTTGAAACAACGCCTCACTCAACTGGTCGTAGCCGCTGTGCTTTCCCATGTGGGAGAAACGGTCGCGAAGAAGCAGAACTTTCATAACCAGAGGGTGAACTATTGCAGGGGTTTGATCGCCAAAAGCTCGAGAGTTCTTTCTATCATGCTTTCCCCAGAGAATTCCCTTGCCTTCCATTGAGCGCTAGCCGCCATTTCTTGCATATTCTGGTGATTGCTCAATGCCCAAGATAGCTTTTTAATCAAGTCTTCGATACTTTCTTTTTTAAAAAGTATGCCATTTTGCCCGTCCTCGATCAGGTCGGGAATACTGCTGGCATCTGAGGCCAGGACGGGCACGCCCGCCGACATCGCCTCCAATAGCGCAAACGACAGGCCTTCGGAACGGCTGGGTAACACGAAAAGGGTCGCCGCCCGCAGCCATTCGGCCACGTCCGGGCGTCGGCCCAGAAACAACACATTGTCAGTAATGGCTAGCTCAACGGCCAGGCTTCTCAATTTTTCGGCTAATTCGCCATCGCCAATCAAAACTAACTGGTAGTTAGAAAAATCAGATACAACGGCAGCAAAAGCGCGCAACAACAGGTCAATCCCTTTCTGAAATGAAAGTCTGGCTACTGTCAAAATAATACTTTTTTCACTCGCCAGTTTTACTATTTCTGCTGGTTTTGCCTCACTTGAAGGGGCCAAAGCGACGCCGTTTGGTATCAGGTGGATTTCGGAAGCAGGAAGGGAGAACACATTGGATAACATTTTCCGATTATTCTCCGAAACGGCCACCCATTCCTGATTGCGCGCCTTTGCCCAAAAATATTTCCTGGCCAAGCCAGAGGACACGTGAAACTCCTCTCCCACCAATTGGAATACTACGACCGTGCGTATTCGAAGCAGGGCGCAGGCCAACAACAGTTCCGTAGCGGTATTCGGCCAGGGCAAACTAATATGTACGGCTTTGGGACGCTTATTCAGGACTGAGACGGCAATCCTGAGAACATCCCAGATCAGCCGAATACGCCTGAAACGTCCCGGTTGCCAATATCGTAATACGAGTGGCGCGTAAGATGCCCCAATCGCTTCGAAAGAACTCCGAAGCGTTGTGGTTCCTTTGATGTGAGGGAACAAAGCATGAATTTCATAGTCTCGCTCGCGAAGTGCTGTCGCTATGGTCAGAGCGTATTCTTCGCAGCCTCCGCGCGATTGCGAAGGGAAGGCTACGACCACCGACTTGGAATCAGAGTTCTTCAAAGGATGAGTTTATGATCGTTTGTAGGCAACGACGTGCAACCCCAGAGCCATGGAATGATTTATAAATTCCTTGGGCGGACGATCTTTCTTCAATAACCACTCTATAATCGGGCGACTTATTTGTCTCAGCCTTTTTCTCAGTCGAGGTGAGCGAACTTCAATCTCTACCACTTGGGCAATTACCTGAGCAAGCGTAGCCAGCCAACCGCCCGTGGCCTTTACATGGATGCTTTCCTTGTCGAATCCTGCTTCCTGCAAAATACGACTTAAGGAAAAAGGGGTGTATCGGTATTCGTCGTAAGGCACTTCATGAAAGGGCCAAAAAAAGGGTACCGTCATAAAAAATACTCCGCCCGGCTTGAGAATACGGTGTACTTCACCAGCGACCTCACTGGCGTTGGGCAGGTGCTCGAACACTTCCGTGGCCAGGCAACTGTCGATCTCGTCATTAGTGAACGGCAGCGTTTTTCCATCCCAGTGAATATCTGGGGGCGTTTTGATGTGGTAAGGGCTATCGGGCCAGTCGACTCCGATATATTTGGTGATTTTGGGGTTTTCAAGCAAAAATTCACGATACGGCATGCGCCCGCAGCCCACGTCCACCAGAGTACCTTGCAAAAGGCTCCGATGGGCAGTAACGATTTCAAGCAAGAGCTTACGGATAACAAAAAGCCCGTAGTGTCGCTTGATCGAAGGAGACAGGAATTCATCAGGGTAGATAGCCATATTAGTTGAGCGTCACATCTTTACAGCCAGGCGGCATGTATAATCCACCCGGGTCAGGAAAAGCCGGATTTTATGGGTTTCAAGGTACTCGTCTACCGCTTGACGGCAGCCCTTCCAATGCCCATAGTCATCGATGATGAGGATACCGCCCGGCTGGAGCCGGGGGAACAGATGCTCCATTTCATGCTTAGTGGACTCGTACCAATCGGTATCGAGCCTAAGCAGCGCGATTTTGTCGGGAACTTGGCCAGGAATGGTATCTTCGACCTTGCCTTTCACATAATGAATCATGTGCTCAGGATATTTTGTCGTCCCTAAATTCTTTTTTACCTCGTTCAAATTTGAGTAGCACCAGACTCCGCGACTATCTTCCTTGGCACTGCTGTTGAGTAGATTTTCGGCTGCCTGTCCGTCGAAAGATTCATCCTCAATGGTTGGTTCGCTCATTCCCTCGTAAGTATCGTACAGGTATAGTTGTCGACTCTCATCCTTTTTTCGGTTGAGCGTGAGCGCCATAGCCATCGCGCTACCTCCTCGCCACACGCCGCATTCGACAAAATCCCCCTCAACTTTTTGTTTTGCCACATAGTCTGTCGCTCGAACTAGGCTGATGAGCCGTTCGGGGCCGGTCATCGTGAAAGGACTTACCTGGTCGAGGATTTTCTGTTCTGCCGATTCCACGTCGGCAAAGCGCCACGGATCAGCGGGAGCTGCTGCCGGGGGAAGTTTTTTATTTATTTTCAACCAATTTTTCATGATACTACTTCGCTGATTTCCCAGGCAGCGTCTTCCAAATAAGTACAGGTATCCTCACGCCAGGGATATTCTCGCGCCAGAT
Organism: uncultured Cytophagales bacterium; assembly: GCA_963716085.1. Classification (GTDB taxonomy): domain Bacteria; phylum Bacteroidota; class Bacteroidia; order Cytophagales; family Spirosomataceae; genus Persicitalea. Next base: position 6,010,614 of record OY970288.1, on the reverse strand, counting down.
TCACCATATCGATTGTAAATGGGCAAACATTTTCGACAATATCGTAAACTTCGCCGCCAGGCGGGCCAGTAAAATAGACTTTCAGCGTATATTCTCCTTTGTAAATTCGTGCCTTGGGGATCACACAGGACAGATATACTTTGCCCGCTTTGCGGCACATAGGTTTTTCGGAGTCAAAATTCCACAAATGTACGACGGGTTGCTGCCGGGCATTGACGATCTGAAACGACACACAAGCCCCCCGCAGCGCGACGGGCGTATGCAAGCTGATATTAACGGTCAAAGGATCGAGGCAGGCATGATAATTATTGGGCAGATTGGTCTCGACTTCCACACCTACCACGCTTGGTCGTGCGGGACTTGGCAGTTTGGCGTATTTGCTTCCTTTCGTGGCGTAGTTGGTCAGGTAAGTGCTAAGGGCCGCGGATGTCGATCCCTGAAAGGTGACTTTGCCATCGTCCATCAGAAGTGATTTTTGGGTCAGGGTAGCAATAGCATTGATGTCGTGACTCACAAACAGCACCGTGCGCCCGTCGTTCTCGCTGACGTCCTTCATCTTGCCCAGGCATTTTTTCTGGAACTCCGCGTCGCCCACGGCCAGCACTTCGTCCACCACCAAAATCTCGGGTTCCAGGTGAGCAGCCACGGCGAAGGCCAGCCGCACGTACATGCCCGAGGAGTAGCGCTTCACGGGCGTGTCGAGGTAGCGCTCCACCCCGGCGAAGTCCACGATCTCGTCGAGCTTGCGGCGGGTTTCGTCCCGCTGCATTCCCAAGATGGCACCATTAAGGAAGATATTTTCACGGCCCGTCAATTCGGGGTGAAAGCCCGTGCCCACTTCCAGTAGTGAGGCCATGCGACCCCGCACGCGGATGCGCCCGGTAGTGGGCTTGGTCACGCGCGAAAGGATTTTCAGCAGGGTGGATTTTCCAGCCCCGTTGCGGCCGATGATGCCCAGAATTTCGCCCTTCTTGACTTCAAAAGAAATATCCTGCAAAGCCCAGACGAAGTCGCTCGTGCCTTTGGTGGCACGGTCATTGGCCTGACCTACTTTCTGATGGGGGTCCTCCCGGCCACGCACGCCTGCCCACCAGCGCGTTAGGTCACGGCTCAGGGTTCCTGTCGAAATTTCGCCGAGCTGATACAGTTTGGAGAGGTTTTCAACTTTTATTGCGATCTCCGACATTTATTATTTCTGAGTGATCGATAATCCCAGGCGAAATTTGATTAACAATCAATCATTGGTCTAAACCAGACTTGTGAACCCATTTCCCCCGGAAAGAAACATTCAGGCAACAATCATTCCAGCAACGCCGCTTTCCGGCCATCCCCATAAGGTACGACCAATTGCCAGGTTTTGCCGCTGGCGTTCACCTCCACTTGTACTTCCCCTTCATTCTCAGCAATTATTTTAGCCTTCACAGGCGGCGTTTTACCTTCCGTAGGCAACAATAGCCACACGAAAGTCTGGTCGTTTACAATGTCGGCGTGGTAAATCGTAGCGGTGTTGGGTTCGTAAATATTGTACTCCGGACTATACCAGCCCTGTATTTCCGGCTGCTCTTGTCCTTTTATGAAGCTGATCGCCATCTTCTGCTTGCTAATCGGGATTATAGCTAAGTTTCCTTTGGCGTTGTTGGTTCTGATTGCATTGCCGTCTTGCTCTACTACGCAGTCGGGATGCCAGTGCCATAGCGTCTCGATTTTCCGGGGCTTGTCGGTCTTGATTCGATCGACCACTATCCAGAATCCGTCCCGCGCGTACATCAGTGCGCGGGTGTGGCTGGCCGTGCCGTCCAGATTTTCAAAGTCATTGAATTGGCCCGTGGCGTAGTCGAACTCTGGGGTGGTTTCAAAGTGGCTCTCGTCCAGCGGCTCGTCGGCTAGCTTGGGGCCGGGGGCTTGCCCGTTTCCGTCGATCAGTACCAAATTATGTCCGGCGCCGCCCGTGGCGTAGGGACGGAACTTTGCCGCCACCTCGCCCGTGTAGGCAAACCGCCCGGCATCCACCAATAGATCCCGTCCGTAGGCCGAAACGGAAAGATGTAGTTTGTCATTGTGCTGGTGACCGCTTCCCCACGGGCCGACATCGAAAAAAGACCAATGGGCGTCGGCATCGTAGCCATTGCGGGAAACCAACTGCCCCGCCCAGGGAAAAAAATACGACGGCCCCTGCGATGGTTTCCTGCCGCTTTTCCCGTTGGAAGCCAGGTAAGCCCAGTCCGGGCGATCGTATTTCTGGGCAGCCTCCAAAAGCATTTCCCGATCGCTGCCCCGGTCGCCATCGTTGTTCATGACGCGGTTTCCGTCGGGGCGCACGGTTTGGGCCAGGTAATCGTACATTTTGACCAGAGTTCGGTCAAAAAAGTCCGGCAGAGGCCGCTGAGCCCGCTCACAAATTTCTTTGAACGATTCGAAGCTGTACAAAGCTACCCGGTGGTAGTGCGAAGTGAGCTCGTTTTGTACGCCGTCGGAATAGACTTGCTCCTTCATGCTTTCGGTCATGGTGCCGATGGCGTAATCCAGCCATTCGTCCGCCTGCCTGTACTCAGGAAAATTGACGGCAGCGGTAGCCAGGGCCGAAAGCTCCATCGTCAGCCAGTTGCCGCCGATGTGGAAGTTGCGGTTGTAGTGCGCGTGATCCGGCATACTGCTCAAAATGAGCAGCCGCGTGGCGGGCGAGAGGTGGGGGTTGTCGATCATCCCGTAAAAAATTCGTGACCAGTTTTTTATCCGCGATGCCACCTCTAGGCCCCGCCAAATTGAATCACTGCTTTTTTCGGCGGGATAAGGCCAGCTCGCGAGGATAAAATCCCGCAGGAAGGCGTCGATGTACCGGGCGTACTTCGGATTTCCGGTTTCCTCGTACGCCTGGAACACTGCCATGATTTGGGGGTGTCGGTTCGACAGCCACGCCCATTCCCGGTCGTTGCTCGGGCCTTTGTAGTGCCAGTCCCGGTGGCCGTCGGGCAGGTAGGGCACTTGCCCGCGCACTTTGAGAATCGTGAATACGTTTTCCAGGATCGTATCTGCCTCCGCGACGGTTTTTGTGGAGGGAGTTGGCGGGGGTTTTCTCAGGAAAGCTGCGGTGTTTCCATTTTTATAGTAAGCCAAAAGGTACTTGCATGCCTGCATTAATTCTCCTTTTTCGTGAGCCTGCTTCACCTTTTCCAGCCCCGCCCTATTCAGATCGAACTGTTCCAGCATCGTCTGCATCGTTTCCGGCGCATAGGCACAGATGTCCTCTACGGTGGTGAGGTCTTGCCATTTTTTTTGGGCAAAGGCGTTTTGTCCGACTACGCTCAGGATGATAAAGAGGAGAATAGATTTAGGAGAAATTTTAGGCATCGCAACGGGGAAATAGTATCACGGAATGTACGTCGCTAGTAAAAGGACATTTGCCAAGTGCCTACTGTTCTTATCAGAATCGTTGGCCGTAGAAAGGGGGCGCAGATGTATTTGAACGCCTGTCAGCGCCTTGCCTTCCAGGCGGCCAGGATCGCCGACTCTCGGCTGGCCAATGATTCAGGCTCCGACAATAATTTGGTACGCCTGGCTTCCTCCACCGCCTCCGAATTCCACCATTCGTGAATATCCCTGACGCTGTCGGCCAGCGGGGTGAAAGTCAGCCCGTTTTCGATTCCAGATGAATTGTTCACCCGCGCCGAACCCAGATTATCGCCCGTGGGCATAATCCAGGGAATGGCGTCGAGAACTTTGTGCTTCGTCAGGAAATCGTAATCGGGAATCATCGTAAAAGTAGCCCGCGAGCTGAAAGCCGCGTGAACGCCGTACACAAAGGCCTCCATCGTGGTAGGTGAAGGCGGCCCGACGGCGTTGTACGTCCCGGCTTTGCGGTTTTCGGCCAGCCGAATCATGAAGCCCGCTACATCCCGCACGTCGATGTACTGCACGGGGTCGTCGGCCTTGCCGGGTACCAGCACCTCCCCGCCCCGCGCAATCCGCTCGGGCCAGTAGGTGAAGCGGTCGGTTTGGTCGCCGGGGCCCATCATGTAGGTAGGACGCACGACAATGGAGCGGTCTTTCCCAAAACCGTTTATCACTTCTATTTCGCTCAGGGCTTTCATCACCCCGTAATCGTACTCGTATTTCTGCGTCTGCGTGATACCCTCGGGTACTTTCAGGACAGGCTTGGTGTTCTCCCGAATGTCTGTTCCCAGGTAGGGGTAGTACACGCCCGTAGAGGATGTGAACAGGTACAGGTCGCAGCTACCTTTCAGCAGTTCGACCGCGTCCTTTACCCATTTCACCCGGTTGCCAGAGTTGTCGATCACCACATCCCATTGGCGATTTTTGAGTGACTCCAAATCGTCTTCGCGGTCACCGATGAGGGATTCCACTTCGTCGAACACGTCTTTCTGAACCGTGGGCTGGGTGCGGCCCCGCGTAAAGGTGCTGATGCGGTGACCGCGCTGCAAAGCGTAAGCGATCTGTTGCGGCCCCAGAAAACTGGTTCCGCCCAGGATCAAGATCGAAAGCGGATGCAGAGTCTTTCGGGTATCGTGTCCTGCTGATTTTTCGTCAAGACCCTTCGCCGTGCCGACCAGAGAGTTACCCGATAGTGCCGTCAAAGCACCCGCAGTAAAGCTTGTTTTTAAAAACCTGCGTCTGGTTTTATCCTGCTCCTTGTTCATCGCTTGTATTTTTTGAAAATATGAAAGTAGAATCGTTTCCGCAAAGGAGCTAGTCTGAGGGCTTACCGCCGGACATCCCCAATGGTACCGTCCTTGTCGAATACCGATTTGGCAAATGGGCAGAGCGGCAGGATTTTAAGTTTCTCCTTCCGCGCTTTCTCCACGAGCGCCATCAGTAGCTTTTTCCCCGTACCCGTGCCTTTCAGGGAGTCATCCACCTCCGTGTGGTCGATGATAATGAGTTGCGGCCCGGCCACCGAGTACGTCATTTCGGCCACGCGCGCGCCCTCCTGCTCAATGTAGGCGGCTCCTTTCGTGTCGTTTTGCTGTATTTCGATGGTCATGGGTCGGAATTGATTGCACTGTCTCCCTAAAAGAGGGGTTGCGAGCAAATTTACGCATATTAGAGTGCTTGCGCTTCGTGAGCAGTTCGTCGGGATAGCCATCGGCTGCCCGCTATCTTTGGTACGCGGTCTTGCAGACTGCGCACAACCTAAGGCTATAAGCTGCGCGGCGGCGGAAGACGGCGAAGAACAGAGAAAGCATCACCGGCACCACTTCCGTAAAGAACGCAGCGCTTCCCTGTCGTGGAGTTCGACGGCACGCTGCCAGTCAGCACAGGCCCCGGCGCGGTCTTCCAACTGGTGTTTCGCGGTGCCCCGGTGGCGGAAAGCGCGGGCATCGTATTTGTCGAGCGCGATGGCTCTGTCGAGGTCGGAGACGGCCTCACGGTACTTCTGCAGGCCCGCTTTGGCCATACCTCGGTAGAGATAAGCCCTCGGGTTATCGGGGCTGATCGCCAGCGCCATGTTTTGGTCGGCAACGGCTCCTTCGTAGTTTTCCAGTTGGTACCTGGTCTGGCCCCGCTTCACGTAGGCCTCGGGCGCTTCGGGGTCGAATTCCATAATCTTCTCGCTATCCGAAAGTGCTTTCTCAAATTGACCCAATTCGTCGTAGCAGTACGCGCGATTCAGGTAAGCGTTGGTGAAAGTCGGATGCAGGCGGATCGCCATCGAAAAATCCGTGATCGCCAGCGCATATTTTTTCTGTTGCTGCTCCGCCACACCCCGATTGTTGTAGGCGACAGGGTTTCGCGGAGCGATTCTTATGGCCTTGTCGAAATCTTTCAAGGCATTATGTATGCGTCTTTCCTGGAGTTCGACGATGCCCCGACTATTATAGGCATCCGGAAAATCACGATTGAACCGAATGGCTTCGGTAAAATCGTCGATCGCCCCCCGATTATTGCCTAAGCCGTAGTGCGCCAGGCCGCGCAGATAGTAGGCTGACGCATGGCGACGGTCAAGCTGCAAAGCGGCGGTACACTGCTCGATGGTTGCCGAGTAATTCCGCTGGTCGTAGCGTTGTTCAGCCTTTTTATAGCGTTTGTTGGCAGCCGCCGTATCGGGGCCAATATAAGTCGTAACGGTGCTTGTAGCGCGCACCTGAGTTGGCGGAAAAGCGAAATCTCCCGGCAGATAGGCCAAAGACGCAAACATCCAGCAAGAAACTGTCGATAAAAGAAACAGGCCTTTCACTTTCAGTGGTGTAGGATACGAATACTTTACGAACTGATGGCACAATATAAACAAGTTTGCGACTTGTGATACCCCCGGCCATGAGCGCATTCCTCCTTCGGGAGTCCATATGATCCCACGCCGAAGCATAGCGGTACCCAGCTCTTCCTCAAATTATTTCATCGGGTCATGCCCCCAGTTTTTTAGGGAATACGCCCAGTTTGAACCTTCCGGGTCTTTGGGTTTTTGGGCAGAATGTCGTGCGATGTAGGAATTTACTTTTTGCATGTGTTCATAATCCGCATCCGTCAAATCAACTTTGTTTTTCTTCTTTATCTCGATGATTTTTCGTCCGCTTTCGTGGCCGATCGACTCACTGCCGCCGTCTTTCTGCCCGACAGATTTTGAATCTTCCGTTTCCAACCAATTTTCTAATTCGGAAGGGGACATATTTACATTGTCCTTAAATTCATCATAAATTTCTTCCTTCTTATCCTCTTTCATAGCGGTTACTCTTTTGTTTTCAAATGAAAAGTTTTAATGGCTATAAAACGGGTTCTGTGAATTTTTGTTTGTGGGTATGTCTGTCCGCTCATCCCGATTTTTTGCCGGGACCTGATCTCGCCGCGTTCGAAACGGCAACGGCCGACCGTGCAAATAGCCTTGTCCAGGGAGCGCTTTGCAAAACGCGAGGTGATGCAGACCACGGTAACGAGTGCGTGAAGACTTTGTCAGGCTGAGCGGAGTCGAAGCCCATTGGACGATAGCGAAGATGACAAAGTACAGGTCTTCGAGATTCTGGATGCGGCGGGCGAAAGGCATGGGCTTGCGGATTGGCGGTTCGCAAGAAAAGGTAGTTTTATTGTGGCACTTGTATTGTGGCGCTTGTGCTTCGACGGCCGTTGCAAACGTCCATTTATCTTTGGTACGCAGTCTTGCAGACACCGCACAACTTTTGCGAAAGACTACGCCGAACGGGGGAAGTACGGCGAAGACTACCAAGTAAGGGGAAGACTACGCCGAACTAGTTGGAAGGCTACGCCAAACGGGGAGAAGACTCCGCCGAACAGGGGTTCAATCATGGTAATGCAACTTCAAAATAGTATACCAAGCCGTTGGACTTGGAATATGCATTAGAATTGTAAACTAGCGGTTTTGCATAGGAAATTTGAATATCTGAATTTTCTAATGCAGCCAAACCAGCACCAATTGTGGAAATTTTATTATTCATAGGAGCAACAACCGAATTATATTCAGAATTTGCTTCAACTAGATCAAGTATAGCTTTTTTAGTTAATAGCGGATCAATTAGAGAAAACTCAAATTTTTCTGCAATCGGAAACATATCTAGTAACTGAGTGTGTCTTTCATAATTAATTTTATGATGGTTGGATTGAATAGCCATGTCAACTTGAACAAAACCTAGCGATACTTTTTCAAATTCGTAGAACTCAATTATTTTTTGAGTTCTAAAAGATTCAAATCCAAACAAAACAATGAGGTGATTTTTCTTTGTAGGATCTGAATAACCAGAATATCCGAGAACGGTTCTTATATCTTTTATACCCTTTGACAACCATTTTTCGTCATCAGTAATTGAATTGTAAGAGTATTCACTTGCGCCAACATATCCAAAAATAACTTTGTTAAAAAGAAGTTTATTTATTTGAATAACTCTCAAAAGAATCAATAGAGTTTCGTGCGTAAAAGTTGTAGTATCTAAAAACAAATTTAATTTTCGATTAGAAGGTATAAAGTTCTCGAAAGAGTTGGTAATCTTTGAAAAATTATTGATAGGCTGATCAGAGTTTAATGAAATTAGGTTTGTTTTATCACCTAATAATGAAGCAATTTTCTTGGAATTTTTTATTATAGAATTGCTCTCATTATTATTATAAAAAACTAGTTTATATTCAATCTTTGGTAAAATAAGAGGTATTTCTAAACACCGTTCTTCAAAACTTGAAGAACAAATGAATAGATCAATATTATAATTGTCAATAGTATTCGCAAAGTCACTGACAGAGATAGTTGACATATTATTCAAGGCTCAGAATCAAAAATATCTTTTTGTTTTGAATCGGTTTTCATTTTATTAAATAAAGATCTCTTGTACATAGAAACAAATTTTTCATGGTCATCCATAGCAATTTTTAACTTTGCAGAATCCATGAACTTATATCCAGCAAAACTAGATGGGTCTAAAATAAAGTGAGGAGCTAACATTCTATTCAATATAAACAGCCGTGATTTACCAGTACCATATTTGTTGCCAATTAGTGATTTATGAAAGTAATTATATTGAATACCAATCTCCAATATTTCTTTAAGCTCATCGTCAGGCTCATCGTTTAACGCAACAGAAAATACTCTTCTTTCAGAGGCCTCCGAGATCATAATAATTTTAAAAAGCCCACCTAAGCCAAGTAATAAATTTCTTAATTTGATAAGCTTATTTTTATCATTTTCCTTGTCCCTAACAAGTGCATCAAACTCACCAAATATAAAACTATCAGAGGCTTCTTTTATGATTTTATCTTGAACACTAGCCTCAATAAAATTAACTGGTTTCATCTGTACGTTAGATGCTTTCTGGAAAACGTACATTTTAGAAGCAAAGTTTATAAAATCTCTCAAATTTCCAGAAGAAATATTAACTAACTGTTCAAATCCTGCATAACTAAATGTATATCTGTTCCCACCTAAATCCTTGATAAAATCAGGTACGGAGTACCTATAAGCAAAGTCATAGCCATTTTCTTTTTCGTATTTAGCAAATAGAGCTTTTATTTTTTGTTTTTGTTTAACATCTTCTGGAAAATATTTTTCAGGAGAATTCTTATAGTTAAATTTGGCTAATCTACGTTCAACCATATTTTTTACTCGATCTAAATATAATCCTTTTTTAGATGTATAAATTTCATTAATATTAACAACCGAATAGTCATGAGGTGTATCTATTCTTGAATCATTTATAGTACGGAAAGTAGAATATTTGAGTTGTGTAGATATCTTAATGCTAACCGTGTTTGTTGTACGTTGGGCAACCCAAGAGTTTAAAATTTTTTGTTGAATAATATTTAGATTATCTGCATCATCTACTAACAAATAGAATGGTCTTTGAGAAAAGATAGATACATTTTTTAATTCTTTTAATGTATCAAACAAGAAATCATTGTATAGAAAAAGAGGGCCATTATATGGGAGTGTACCCTTTGCTCCTATTAATTTCTGGATATATTCTTTATCGAATTTCTTTTGAGATTTCTTTAACAATTTTACAATAGTTTGAAAAATGCTCTGAATCGAACTTCCATCCGATTCAATTTGCACAAAGGTTTCTTCGTAGCCAGAATCAATAAGAATCTCTGAAAAAATATTATTATAAAAAGCAAGAACACTCCCAAAGTCACTAGGATTGGGTTGATAGGTGATTTTTGACAACTCATCGAAGATTTTTATTGCAAAGAACAAAACCATGTAATGCTCGTTAAGCAAGGCCTCTCCGTGTTTATTGTCGATGATTCTTATATCTGTTTTATCTAAATTCCCTTTCTTTATTGGAATGTACAAACCTATATAATCAAGCTCTTTTATATTTCTAGGGTGTTCAAGAGTGTCTCCGTCAGCAGAAACGAGTACTTGGCAATCAGGTCGCATAAAACGGAACATCATGCTCTTTCCGCATCCTCTTGCACCATTAATAAATGTATGCCCAATTTCAGGCACACTAAAATAATCACTAAAAACTGGAACAAATAGATCTATAACGTCTTTTGGCGCAGTTTCATCAGGAAATTTATATTCAAAAGGGTTTACGTTAGCCATTGGCTGGTCTATTTATATTATTTTTAACTCTGTTTCCATCCAGTGGAATACCATCTACAATCAAATTAGGACATAAAGTGTAAATATCTATATTAGATTGCTGCGGATAATAATTATCTTCAATAGTAAAAGTAATATCTGGATGAATAAACTCACCAATCTCGGAGGCATGATAAAACTCTATTTGAACCCATATTTTTTCTAGATCTACATTATTCTTCCAAAATTTTGAACAATACACTTTCTCCTCATGAGTTTTGATAGCCCGTTTGTATATTTCATCAATAAGAAATACTTCGTCAATTATTCCTTTATCTTTGTTGATTTTACCAAATTTTTCTATCGCGAATTCTTTCGGAACTTTAAAATGATATTCGACAGTTTTTATTTCATGTTTAATCAATACAGTATCCAAACAAGCTGAATATGCATGGAAAATTTCACTACCTCGCGGCAATTTCTTTTCTTTAAGTAGATTAATAGCAGCTCTGTGTCTATCATCTGCTATTTCATCGGCGAACCTTAGTAAGGAGGCCAATAACCTTTGCCTTATCGTATATCCATCGCTAGTCACTACATCTTTGATATCGCTTATTACACCTTTATCTATATTGCCAAATTTATCCAATTTGACGCCTCCATGAACTTGGGCTACACTTTTAATATAATTGCTTTCTATGGTGTCAAAAGCGATTATTGGTAAACCATTTTTTAGTACTTCTTTTATTTTTTGTTCGTGACCAAGACGTCCATAGAAATTTCCAACGTCATGTAATTGAATAGCATTTAATAAAATAAAAATTTCTCTTACATTTAACTCAGATAAATTATTATTTAACAGATGCGTTGCGCGTTCTATTACAGTTGAAATATGTATTGGACCATGATCGTTTAGTAATGTGACAGCATCAAAATCGAATGTTCCATTTTTTTCTGATTCGTTTTTCAGATCATTGAGCAAACTTCCTCTTTCTACTTCACCGTGAAGAGTAGAAATGTATTCCTTAAAGCTATCATATTTTGAGTAAAAGGGTGTGGTATCGCCTTTCTTTAACACTTTGTTATTAGTAGGTGGTTTTTTTAACCAATCTTCTAAATTTTTATTTACTAATTTCATTTATGAGCAGCTTGTGATTATTTTAAAAATTGCTTCGGCTAACCTTGGAGGCACCGCATCCCCAACTTGTTGTTGTTGATCAGTCAGCGTACCTTTAAAAACAAAACTATCTGGAAATGACTGTAATCGCGCTGCTTCTCTTACTGACAAGCCCCTATCTTGATTTGGATGTATCAACATATTTTTCCTGTAATTCCCTATTACCACCGACGGCTCATTATGCCTTAATCTGTGGTAAATGCCCCCGTGACAGCGAGTTTTGTCTTTATAGTTACTCATTAATTCATCAGGAATGTTAATCCAATTTCCACCTTGAGGTATATGTTTATACCTATTTAAAACTGTTTCTCCATTTTTTGAAACGCCGTTATTCAATACTAATTTTGAGTCCCCCCGCATACTCATTGAGTATTCAGTATAATTGTCAAATACGTATTGCATGGTTGCATCAAGTTGGCCATTCTCTAAAATTGGAAGGTCGCCTATTGCTTCATTCACACTAATTACTGGCGACTTATATGATGGTATCTGGACAACAACTCCATGTAAAGAGCCTACTATAAACAAACGTTCTCTTTTCTGTGGAACACCATAATTTACCGAATTCAATAATTTATACGAACTCTCGTATCCAGCCTTTTTTAAGGCGTTTAAAATCATTTCAAGAAATATACCATCCTCTGTTTTGAGAAGCCCACTTACATTTTCAATTAGTATCCAATCTGGTTTCCAAATACTTGCTACTCTTATGAATTCTTTGAATTGCCAGTTCTTGGGGTTTGAACTATTTCTGGTTCTTTGATTTGATAAAGAGAATCCTTGACACGGTGGGCCTCCAAAAAGAATTGAACATTTTCCTTTTTTAGAAACATTTATTTTTCTTATGTTTTCAACTCTATCATTTTTAATGGTTGTTGATTCGTGGTTAGTGGCATATGTCAAACTAGTATTTTTGTTTGACTCAACAGCAAGCATTACTTCAATCCCTGCTTTCCTTGCTCCTAATGACATTCCACCAGGACCGGAATATAACTCAACCCCTACAAATTTCATATCTCTTTTGATATTATCATCTATCTTTCTTGATCTGAAATCACGAATACAAATATTATCCTCAAAAATTGTATTTTTCCCTTATTATCACCTCTGATTTATTATTTGTTCGTCAGTCGAACTTAATTTTATCAAAGTCCCTAATCCTCAGCTTCTACCCTTCCACTTCCTCCGCATACTCCTCCACCGGCACACACGCACAAATCAAATTCCGATCACCGTACGCACTATCCACGCGGCTGACACTCGGCCAGAACTTGTTGAAGCGTAGGGCGGGCAGCGGGAAGGCGACTTTTTCGCGAGCGTAAGGGCGCGTCCAGTTCTTTCACTCAGTAATCTGCCCCCGCTCAACATCTAAAACGAACTCCGTTGAAACGTCAGCGATTTCTGCAATCGTCTCCACACTAAGCCCCTTACGCAGACAGTTACTTACCATCTCCGTTTTTACTCTCTGTTCGGCTTCTTTTATTTTTCTGCTCTCTGCCTTCACGGCCTCTGCATTGCGGGAAATTAAAATCTCCAATGACGTCTTTTCGTCGAGCGTCAGTTTACGGCTATCCAGTTCGTCAATCGCGATTTTCAGCCATTCCTCGTCCCAGAACTCGGGAAACTGAGTGGGCTGGGTGACAGTGTGTATCGTTTTCATGGTATAGATTAGAATATGTCAGGGTCGGGAGTAATGTACGGAAATATCATAACTCATTCATTATTAATACTTTCCACACCTCAAACCTCGACCGTAATCTCACCCTTCTCGATATCAATACAAAACTTATGCTCTCTCAGAAAGTCGAGTCCGATTACTCCATCATAGTCTGAGGTTATCCCATGCGCTATGAAATCATACACTTGTACTTCGAAGTGGCCCTTTATGATTCCCAAACATGATAGTTGCTTGACGTTATAAGTTTTCACGACGATAATCCCGTTGGAGGTTTCCAGTTCTTGCTCTCCCCGGCTGTCTTTAAGTTCGTAACTTGAAAGATACAGAACATTGCTATCAATCGTGGTGTGCGTGGCCGCCGTATCGAGGGCTAGACGGAATTTGTACTTTCCCTCGATGGAAGCATTCACGAGGATTACGTCTTGGTCCGTGGCCAAATTTGAGGGAAAAGACTTCATACTCTTCTCAGTATGCCTATCTTCCGCTGCTGCTTCAAATCGCCCGCAAAGGCAACCGTCACGCTCGAATACCCGGCGGTCTTGTCTCTACCGATGTAGCAGACCTCCTTTTTATCAGCACTATGGTACAGCAAAATGCCGCCTAATACTGTCGTGTTTCTCATCTTTGGCTCACCCAGAAGTACCCACTCGTTTGGATAGCGTTCTTTGAGTTCTTCAATGGTTGAATAAGTACTTTCCATAGCTGGCATTGGTTAGAAAGTGAATCGTGATAGAAATATACCCACAATCCTCTAAAGCACATAAAAGTAGCCCAGGGAAAACTCCCCAGGCTGCTTCTCTCAAAAGTCAACTATCCATTACTCCTAACGCTGCCGCCAGTTTGCAACTGGTGGCTGAACATAAAGTAAGTCTACGACTTGCATAACCTACCCTTCCACTTCCTCCGCATACGCCTCCACCGGCACACACGCACAAATCAAATTCCGATCCCCGTACGCGCTATCGACGCGGCTCAGGCTGGCTGAAGCGTTCTGCCTTTGTCTGGCAGGGGCCAAAAATGCTTTACTGTACTGCGTTTAATAGCCTTTTCAGCGTGCCAAAGATCGTAATTGCGCTGTATGTCAATCCAAAATTCTGCGGATGTGCCGAAAGCTTCAGACAACCGCACCGACATTTCAGAGCTAATGCCTTGGTGCTTATTAAGAATATTAGACAGGGTTTTGCGAGTTACGCCCAGCCCTTTGGCAATTTCGCCAAGTGTGTAACGGTCTCCCGTTTCCTCTCGTAAACCCTCAATCGTCTCACGGATCAGTTCGCCCGGATGGGCTGGCATCATTCCTCTTTTCATGATTTTATATTTTAGTGGTAATCCAAATAGTCAACATCATAGACGTTACCATCTTCAAATCTAAAGATTACGCGCCAATTCCCCGATACCCTCAAAGCATAAAATCCTTTGAGTTGTCCCGTCAGTGGGTGCAATCTTGCTCCTGGCAAGTCAATATCATCGACGGACTTGGCAAACTCCAATCTGGTTAAGATTCTACGGATTTTGACCAAGTGAGTCGATTGTAACTTGGAAGTGTTTTCATCTTCATAAAACAATCGCAGACCCTTGTGCCGGAAACTTCTAATCATTACGCATACATAACGTTTAACATCCCGGTTCTCGGCAGCCGCCAGTTCGCAACCGGGCGGCGTTCCGCTGCCGTCCAAATATAACCCAAGTCCACAAATTGCAAAACCTACCCTTCCACTTCCTCCGCATACTTCTCCATCGTCACACACGCACAAATCAAATTCCGGTCGCCATACGCGCTGTCCACTCGGCTGACGCTGGACTAGAACTTGTTGAAGCGCAGGGCAATCAAAGCAACCTCACTCGCACGTTGACCAGTCCGCCCGAATTTTTCGCTGTAACAATAAAGGGCGGTGCAAGCTCTTCCAGTTGGAGAAGCACCTTTAACGATGTGATAGCATGATGCTGTTCGATATGTCCCGGCTTCAAATACACAATTCCATGAATAGGCTGTCGGGCGACAATGGCCAGCGTCCCAAAGTCGCTATCCTGCGTGATGACGACTCGCTGCTGCTTAACGGCCAGGTCGAGCAGGAAAGAATCTCGGCGACCGCTCAGCAGGTTTTCCTTCACGTCAAAACATCCAACTGGCAATCTCTGAGAAACTGAACCACGGCGGAGCTGATGTTTTCATCAGTCAGAAACTTGAATTCGGAAAGTTTCACACGACTGGGGTCATCTCGTAGAAGGCATCGTTTCGCAGGTTATACGCCGCAAACGAAACGGCCTGTCGGATAGCTTCGACAGGTAAGTGCGGGTATGTTTCGGCAATCTGGCTCACGGAACCACCGGACACGATTAGTTCTAAAATGAACTCTACGCTAATTCTGGTACCCTTGATGACGGGTTTGCCACCTAGTATGCCGGGGTCGGAAGTAATGTGTGAGAAGTTCATAATATATCAGTTTTCCAGCAAATTAAAGGTTTCAAATACCGTTTCCAAACTACTCTGCCATTGCTTTTTCCACATACTTCTCTCCATCGGCACACACGCACAAATCAAATTCTGGTCGCCGTAGGCGCTATCCACGCGGCTGACGCTGGGCCAGGAATTGCAAAAACTTAGGTGTGCGGCTTTCTCCTGTCGAGCAACGTGGTCATGGCTTCAGTTTTAAAGTCCTCAAATTCCGTTTCCAATTCTTCGCGCTTCCTGGTGCCACGCTTGCCGTAGTGCTTGTCCTTGAACTGATCTAGCGTTATAATGATAGCACCTTTATGCATTTTCATAGCTTCGTTCATATATCAAGTACCTCTCTAATTTTACCTTTCATCGGTCAGATCGAAGCCATCGTTTAACGAATAGATGTCTTCGGCTTCATCGTCCAAAAAGGCAAAGGCAAAATTATCAGAGACAGCTTGCAGCCACTCAACGTTATCATTTTCCTCCTCTTGCAGCAATACCAACACACGAACTTTCCGGTTGCGCAGGGCAATTGGTTTCTTGACTTTCAAAAATCCTTCGCTATCGACAATTCCTTTGGCTTCAAATGCGATCATTTTTCTAGCGTTTTACCGAATGTAGTTTTTAAGCCTGATAAATCAAAAACTCAGAAACAGAGGGAGTTCCGGTAACTACAAGATTACTCCACCACTTCTTCCGCATACTCCTCCACCGGCACACACGCACAAATCAAATTCCGGTCCCCATAAGCGCTATCCACGCGGCTCACACTCGGCCAGAACTTGTTGAAGCGGAGGGCAGGCAACGGAAAGGCGGCTTTTTCGCGGGCGTAGGGGCGCGTCCAGTCGTCGGCCAGGACCACACGGGCGGTGTGGGGGGCGTGTTTCAGAACATTCTCGGCGCGGTCGGCGGTGCCGTTTTCCACTTCGCGAATTTCCTGGCGGATGGCCAGCATCGTGTCGCAGAAGCGGTCGAGTTCGGCCTTGGACTCCGATTCAGTGGGTTCGATCATCAGCGTCCCGGCCACCGGGAACGACAGCGTGGGGGCGTGGTAGCCGTAGTCCATGAGCCGCTTGGCGATGTCCTCGGCCTCGATGCCCGCCGCTTTGAACGGGCGGCAGTCGAGAATCATTTCGTGGGCGCAGCGGCCGTTGCTGCCCGTATAAAGTACCTTGAAGTCGTCGCGCAGGCGTTCCTTGATGTAGTTGGCGTTCAGGATCGCCATTTTGGTGGCGTTGGTGAGGCCCGCGCCGCCCATCATGGCGATGTAGGCGTAGGAAATCGTGAGGATGCTCGCGCTGCCGTAGGGCGCCGCCGACACCGCGCCCGCCTTGCCGATTTTGCCGCCTTCGAGGCTGACGTGCTGCGGCAGGAAGGGCACCAATTGCGCCGCCACGCCGATAGGCCCCATCCCGGGACCGCCGCCGCCGTGCGGAATGCAGAAGGTTTTGTGCAGGTTGAGGTGGCAGACATCCGCCCCGATCAGGCCCGGACTCGTCAGGCCGACCTGCGCGTTCATGTTCGCGCCATCCATGTACACCTGTCCGCCGTGTTCGTGGATCAGGGCGCAGATTTCCTTGATGCTTTCTTCAAAAACGCCGTGCGTGGACGGGTAGGTGACCATCAGACAGGCGAGTTGGTCGCTGTACTGTTCGGCCTTGGCCCGCAGGTCGGCGACGTCGATGTTGCCGCGCTCGTCGCACTTGGTCACCACCACCTTCATGCCCGCCATTACCGCCGAGGCCGGATTGGTACCGTGGGCCGACGACGGGATCAGGGCCACGTTCCGGTGGCTGTCGCCGCGGCTTTCGTGGTAGGCGCGGATGACCATCAGGCCCGCGTACTCGCCCTGCGCGCCCGAGTTGGGTTGCAGCGACATGGCGGCGAAGCCCGTAATTTCGCAAAGCCAGGCGTTCAGTTCCTGGAACATGAGCTGGTAGCCACGCGTCTGCTCGACGGGCGCGAAGGGGTGAATCGCCCCAAATTCCGGCCAGGTGACGGGAATCATTTCCGCCGTGGCGTTGAGCTTCATCGTGCAGCTTCCCAGCGCAATCATCGAATGTACCAGCGACAGGTCTTTGTTTTCTAAAGACTTCAAGTACCGCAGCATCTCGTGTTCGGTGTGGTTGGTGTTGAACACCGGATGCGTCAGGTAGGTACTTTGGCGGGTCAGGTTTTCGGGAAAGGTGATTTCCATTTCCTCTTCGATCACCATCTCGCCTTGAAAGCCGGATACCTCGGCGAAGAGGTTCAGCAGGTTGATGACATCGTCGAAAGTCTTGGCTTCGTCGAACGACACGCTCACGCGGTTGTCGGGAAAGGGATAATGCCGCAGGTTGACGCCCCACTTGCCCGATTCTTCTTTCAGTTTTTTGGCTAAGGCCGTCTGAATCGTGATGGTGTCGAAGTACTCCTCCGTCGTGACGTGGAAGTTGAATTTCTTGATTGTCTCGGCGAACAGCTTAGCCAAACCGTGCGTCCGGGCGGCGATGGCTTTTAGTCCTTCGGGACCGTGGTACACCGCGTAAGCACCCGCCATCACGGCCAAAAGCACTTGCGCGGTGCAGATATTGGACGTGGCCTTTTCGCGGCGGATGTGCTGCTCGCGGGTTTGCAGGGCCATACGCAGGGCGCGGTTGCCTTCGGCATCTACCGACACGCCGATGATGCGGCCCGGCAGTTGGCGCTTGAAAGCGTCTTTCGTGGCAAAAAATGCCGCGTGTGGTCCGCCGTAGCCCATCGGCACGCCAAAGCGCTGCGCCGAGCCGACGACCACGTCGGCCCCCATTTCGCCGGGGGATTTGAGCAAAGTCAGCGCCAGCAAATCGGCGGCGACGGCGACCGTCAGCTCCAATTCGTGGGCGGCGGCGATGAAATCGGTATAGTCGTGGGCCTGTCCGTTGGTGGCGGGATACTGCACCAATGCGCCGAACAGGTTTTCCTGCGTGAGGTCGGTCGTGAGGTGATTGCCAACGAGTAGCTTGATGCCCACGGGCGTGGCGCGGGTGAAGAGCAGGTCGATGGTCTGCGGGTGGCAGAGGTCGGAGACAAAAAAGGTGTCGGCGGCTTTTTTGCTGCCGGGCCGGGCGGCGTAGAGCATCGTCATGGCTTCGGCGGCGGCGGTGGCTTCGTCGAGCAGCGAAGCGTTGGCGATTTCCATGCCCGTCAGGTCGGTGACGACGGTTTGGAAATTGAGCAGCATCTCGAGCCTTCCCTGCGCGATTTCGGCCTGGTAAGGCGTATAGGCCGTGTACCAACCCGGATTTTCCAGAATATTTCGCAGGATGACGTTCGGCGTAATGGTGTCGTAGTAGCCTTGCCCGATGAATGATTTCAGAACCGCGTTCTCACCCGCCAGCCGCTTGAAGCCGCGTAAAAAGGCCCGCTCCGAACGGGCGGGGGGTAGTTTGAGTGGTTCCGCCATGCGAATGCCCGCCGGGACGGTCTGGTCGATGAGTTCGTCTAAGGTACTTACGCCCAGCGTTTGCAGCATTTCGCTGAGTTCCTGTTCGTCTTTGCCATGGTGGCGGTTTTCAAATTTTTCCTGAGACTGGAGGTTGATTTTCATGCTTGGCGTTTGATTCTGGATGCTAGACAGGGTGGTCAATGTTTAGAATTATTCCCCTTGTCCGGGAGCTGAAGCACCCGGCAATTGAATAGGACAAAGTACAGAGCATCAATTACCGGGTGGCTTTAGCCCCCGGAAGCTTGATTAAATTATGATTCAGGATGCAAAAGTAGGGATTTGAGATGGCCTAACATTTTGTTTTTAAAAGAAGTTTTTACAAAAAAAGCCCCGGAAAAGATTCCGGGGCTCGACTTTATTAAGAAGTGCTATTATCAAGTGTTAGGACACCCACAGCCGCTTTTACGCTTGAAGATGCCGAGGAATTTCTTGCTGCGGGGCTTCTTGTAGCCTTTGTACTTTTTGCGTTTCTTCTTCCGGTTCTTGCCGAACAAGCCCATTTCGGTTTTGGCAATGGTGGCTTCCGGTGCAGCCGTCGTCCGTGCTTCGGCTTGCACGCCGAATCCGACGAGCATCCAGCCGGAGAGGAGAAATATGATGAGTTTCTTGTTCATGAGTTTTCTGGTCTTGAAGGTAAAGGCTTTCTTTTTGAACGAGTTGTTTGGTATTTTATTCTTTATGAAGGAGAAAGCGGGGCCGTCCGGCGGGAGGAGGGAGGAAAGGATAAAAGGATGTGCTACCCATGTGGGCTGGCGCAAGCTCCCTTTCCTCCATTCTCCTTCCTCCTTTTATCCTTTAATTAACTCCAATATAGTAATTTCCGGCAGAATACCTACCCTTCCCGGATAGCCCAAGTACCCAAAACCGCGATTGACGTATAAATGCTGCTCCCCTTCTTTGTACAGCCCCGCCCATTCCTTGTAGCGATACTGCACCGGACTCCACTTGAAGCCGGGTACCTCCACGCCAAACTGCATCCCATGGGTGTGGCCCGCGAGGGCGAGGTCGATGTCTTTATAGTTGGGTCGTACCTGCTCCTGCCAGTGGCTGGGGTCGTGCGAGAGCAGGATTTTGACGGGGTAGTCTTCCGCGCCCCGGTACGCTTTGGCGAGGTCGCCGTACTTGGCGAAGCCGCCCGCGCCCCAGTTCTGGATACCGATCAGGCCGATTTCGGCCCCGTCCACGCGGATGGGGCGGTTTTCGTCGAGCATCAGATTCCAGCCCATTCGTTTATGGGCGGCGGCGAGGTCTTCGAGGTTTTTGCGCTTGGCGGCGGCGTTCTCGAAGGGCTGGTAGTCGCCGTAATCGTGGTTGCCAAAGATCGAGTGAACACCGAGCGGGGCTTTTACTTTGCTGAAAACGTCGATGTAGTCCTTCACTTCGTAGGCGCGGTCGTTGACCAGGTCGCCGGTGAAAAAGGCGATGTCGGGCTTTTCTTTGAGCAGCATATCCACGCCGCCTTGCACCGCCGTTTTGTTAAAAAAACTACCCGAGTGGATGTCGGAGAGTTGCGCGATGCGGATGCCGTCGAATTCTTTGGGCAGATTCTTCAAAGCCACCTTGACTCGTCGGATGCGGTAGTCATGTGCGCCCGAGATGATGCCGTAGGCGAAAGTACCCATCAGCCCGGTGCCCGCGATGAGGGCCGTGGCCGACAAAAACTCCGAGCGCGGAATGCGCGGCTGCGAAGGGTCAGCGGGGGCCGGGGCTACCGAGGGTACAAATTTGCTGATAATCCATTGAACTAAGCGCCGCAGATCGTCGATCAGCAGAAAAACGACCGCAAAAATCTTGGCAAAATAGGGAATGGCGATGCCCGCGAATACGAAGTTGCGGACGGTTTTATTCAAAAAATCGGGCGGCAGAACTTGGAGCAGCAAAAAGGCACCTAACGGTATGACTGAAAACGCCCAGTACACGCCCGTCGCCCAGCGTTGGGTAGTGTCGGAAGAGGTGCGGATGAGGGTGCGGACGGCTTGCCAAACGTACCAATCGACGGCAAAAAGTACGAGGGCGAGAATTATAAAAAAGAAAGAGCGATTCATTTAGCGTGGTAAAGGAAGGGTACCGGAATTTCGGCACGTTTCTCTAAACGCGGGAATCTTTTTTCTTGTTCAGATGGTTGATTCTGTCCTTTACAAAAAGCACCGACCCACCATGCCGACCTTCGATTTCAAACGCTACCACATGCGCTCCATCAACGCCGCCTCCGGCGAAGAACGCGCCGCCATCAACCAGGAACTCAAAGACTTGTACGCCTCGCTTTCAGAAGGGGACAAGAAGGATTTCAACGAGCAATTGCAGAAATTCCTTGCCGCCGAGCGGGCGCGGTTGAAGAGCGACATGGAGGCGATCAGAGGGCTAAACAGCGCCAATTGACCAGCGGGACGCAACACCGGGTTTGCAAATCAGCTCACCTGTCAATAACCCATATATGGAAACTCTCCCAATTACTACCGAAGACATTCTAGCTCTCGCTCCCATCCCCGCCGACCTGCACCCTGCATTTCTGCGGGTGGCTAACGGCTTGATGCAGCGGGCCAATTACCCTAAGGAAAAAGTCATGGGGCTGCTGGCGCAGATGCTCCAGAAGCCCAAAAAATACGCCTACTCCAAGAATAAAGTCACCAATCTGGCGCGGGCTATTTATGCGCTCGACAAACAGGGCATTTCCGTACCGCTGAGCGAGGCCGGGGCCGCTTTCCTGCCGCCGGAGCCATCGCCCTCCGCCCTCGCCGCCGAAGGCAAGCAGCAGGCAGCGGCCTTCGACCTGCGGGCCGAGCGACTGCCCTACGCCATTTTTGGCCGCGAGCACATCGAGGACGGCGCGCTCAAACAGATGGAAACCGCCGCCAGTCTGCCCATTGCGGTGGCCGGGGCGCTCATGCCCGACGCGCACCAGGGTTACGGCCTGCCCATCGGCGGGGTGCTGGCCACGGAGCCGAACACCATCATACCGTTTGCCGTGGGCGTCGACATAGCCTGCCGGATGTGCCTGTCCGTTTTCGACCTGACACCGGATTATCTGAAGCGTGAGCCGCATCTGCTCAAAAAGACGCTGGTCGAAAAAACTAAATTCGGGATGGGCGGCGAAGTACGTGAGAAGTTCGACGGGGGCGTGATGGACTTGCCCGAATGGCAGGCCACCAAGGTGATTCGTAACCTGAAAGATAAGGCATACCGCCAATTGGGTACGTCCGGCACGGGCAATCACTTCGCGGAATGGGGCATCATGGAGGTTTATGACCGGGAAGAAGCCAGCGGCTTCGACCTGCCGCCCGGCCAGTACCTATCGCTGCTCACGCACTCGGGTTCACGCGGTTTCGGCGGGACGGTGGCGAATTATTATTCCAAACTGGCCATGCAGAAGACCCGCCTGCCCAAGCAAGCCGCGCACCTGGCCTGGCTCGACCTGGACACCGAAGAAGGCCAGGAATACTGGATTGCGATGAACCTGGCGGGCGAATACGCCTCGGCCAACCACCACGAAATTCATAACAAAATAGCCAAAGCCCTGCGCGAAAAGCCGCGGCTGATGATCGAGAACCACCACAACTTCGCCTGGAAGGAGCAACTGGCCGATGGCCGCGAGGTGATGGTGCACCGCAAGGGCGCGACTCCTGCCGGCCCCGGCGTACTGGGCATCATTCCGGGTTCGATGACCGAACCCGGCTTCGTGGTGCGGGGCCGTGGTCAGGCCGATTCGATCAACTCCGCTTCGCACGGGGCCGGACGGCTGATGTCGCGGACGAAGGCCCTCAACAGCGTCACCCGCTCGCAGCTAAATAAGGCGCTGCAAGAGGCGGACGTTCAACTCATCGGCGGGGATCTGGACGAGGCCCCGATGGTGTACAAAGACATTGAAACGGTAATCGGCGCACAGAGCGAGTTGGTAGAGGTGCTGGCGAAGTTCACGCCTAAGATTGTCAGGATGGCGGATGCCAATCGGAAGGAGGGGCGGGAGGATTAGGGGATCTAAGGCTTATTTATTCGCTTCCCGATAAGTTGAATACTCTCTTTGGTCGCTCCATGATTGGCAGCCAATATTTTCCATTCGCTCAGAGCGGCCCGAACCTCTTCAATAATTTTAACTGCCTCATTCCGGGAGAGATTCGCGTGTGGGGCTAGCCTTAGTAAGTCAACGCACCCATGCCCGTTCTGCCCACCTGAGCCAGACGATCCAAGGGAGAGAACGTTTCGGGCAGAACCCCATTGGAGCGCAGCAATCTGTCCAGCAGCAAGCGTCCCCACCCATCGGGCAGACTGTCGTTGAAAACGCCCGGCAACCCTTCGAAAAGCGAAGGGTCAAAGGAAAAGGTGGCCGCTTTTAGGGGAAGCCTGTAGGGCGAGATGGGTAGTCCAGCATCCAGAAATTCGGGATCATATTCAAAATAAATCCGGCCACCATCCGGCACCAGGCGTCCCACGGGCAAGGCTGGCCTATCGCCGAAGTCCAGCACTACGTGTAGTAGCTCTACGGGCTTGAGATTGCTTTTCATGAATTGCGTACGCGCTTTCTGACGGCTGTCTTCGAGTCACTTCCGGCTTTGCTTTTAAGAATCTCATCAATGCTTTTGGTAGTCTGTAGCTTTTGCTCGATTCCCAGCAAAATACCCTCCGTCAGATCTAGCGTGAAGGCGAGTTTGATAAAAGATTCCAAAGAAATCTGCCCGGTTTGCTCGAATTTACGCACTACCGAAAGACTGACATTAGATTTTTCGGCAAGCTGGGTTTGAGTCAAACCTTCTCTGATCCGGTGTTGTCGGAGCAAAGTGGGGAGTTTGGATAGTGTGTCATCCGGGGTAATAAATACCATAATTATGTTACTTATGCCATATCTTAGTCTTTAATTGCTACAATTATAGTAATTGTGGCTGATACATACAAAACCTTTTGTCGAGAATTACGGAATCCAACGGCGGTGATCTGGTGAGATACCAATCTGAAAGAAGAGCGAAAAGATCTAAGGTTTTTGATGGGGTGAATCTCGACGCTTCCCCCTCCCCGCCGTACTACTCAACACCATCTTGCCACCCACCTGATAGTAATCGCACATCTCTCGCAGAACACACTCACCGCATTTCGGCTCTGACCAGAAGCACACCCGCTGCCCGTGCCAGTAGAAGTGCTTGTGAAAGTTGAAGAGTACCGTGGCGTCCTGTGGCAGATAGCTCAGCAGAATGTCGTGCGCCTTGTTGGCACTCACCTTCGGGCCAATGACGCCCAGCCGCTGCGTGACGCGGTGGACGTGCGTATCGACGGGCATGACGGGCTTCTTGAAATAAAAAAGCAGCAGCAGTGTCGCCGTTTTAGGGCCAACGCCTGGCAGATTAGTGAGCCATTTCATAGCATCCTCGGTAGAGAAGTCGTGCAGAAAGTCGATGTTGGCTTCTCCTCTTTCCTCGATCAATCGCGTAAGTACTTTCTGGATGTAGGGCGCTTTCACCTCGGGATAGGTGGCCGTTCGGATAGCGTCGGTGAGGTTCGTCAGCGGGGCATCGCGCACGGCTTCCCAGGTGGGAAATCTTGCCCGCATGGTTTTGTAAGCCGTTACTTCGTTGGCGTGGGTGGTGCGGTGCGAGAGAATGGTGCCGATCAGCTCGTGCATGGGGTCGGTACGGCCGTAGATTTCCTGTACGCCGTAGTATTCGTTCAGAATTTCGTGGGCCAAAAGGGTTTTTGTGGCTAGGTCAGGCAAAGAATTCATGGAGTTTACAACTTGAAATGGTGTGAATGAGCAAGTGATTCAGCGAAACCCGGCTTGGATACAAATGTTGTCGACTGCTAGGACAAAATCGGCACGGGGAGGACAAAAGCTTGATTTATGCGTATATTTCAGCCCGAAGTTGACGAGTCCACTGAGTGGAGAATATGATTACTGTAAAAGATAAAACTTTCGTTCCTTTCCTGGAACCGGCCGTGTTGGAGAAAAGAACCGTCGAGCTGGCGGGCCAACTCGATGCCGATTACAAAGACAAGAACCCTTTGTTCATCGTCGTGTTGAAAGGGGCGTTCCTCTTTGCCGCCGAATTGTTCAAGCATCTGCAAATTCCTTGCGAAGTGACGTTCGTGCGACTTTCCAGCTACCAAAGCCTGGAATCGTCGGGCAAGGTCAAGCAGATCATTGGACTGGAAGAGAGCGTAGAGGATCGTCACGTCGTTATCGTCGAAGACATCGTGGACACGGGCCTGACGATGGCCCAGCTCACCGCCCAACTCAGCCAAAAAGGCGCGGCCAGCGTAGAAATCGCTACCTTGCTCCACAAACCCGACGCCTTGCGCGAAGACGTCAGCATTCGCTACCTCGGCTTCGAAATCGAAAACCGCTTCGTCGTCGGCTTCGGCTTGGATTACGAAGAGCAAGGCAGGAATCTGGCGGGAGTGTATGTGTTGGAAGAAGGGGCAAAGGCACAAAGATCCAAAGGCACAAAGTTTTTCTAGAGATGAGTGGAACAGTACAAAAGTTTTATAGATTCAAGAATAACCAACTTATGTTGCGGCTTTTGAAAAGGTTACTTCCTTTGAGCTGCGCAACGCCGTAGTGAATTCTCACTTTGTGCCTTTTCCACTTTGTGCCTTATCACAAAAGCCACCTTACCACCCCCACGCTATATGCAACTACAATTCCACGGAGCCGCCCGAATCGTTACGGGCAGCAAACACCTCATCACCACCGACCTGGGCACCAAAATTCTGCTCGACTGCGGGCTTTTTCAGGGCATCCAGACCGACGATCTGAACCAGAATTTCGGCTTTGATCCCAAAGAAATCGACTACCTGGTGCTTTCCCACGCTCACA
The DNA here is from genome assembly GCA_963716085.1 of uncultured Cytophagales bacterium. Classification (GTDB taxonomy): domain Bacteria; phylum Bacteroidota; class Bacteroidia; order Cytophagales; family Spirosomataceae; genus Persicitalea. The sequence goes on along the minus strand of OY970288.1, from coordinate 5,985,075 downwards.
TCGACCACAGCGGGCTGATTCCCCGGCTGGTGAAGCAGGGTTTCAACGGGCCGATCTACTGCACCGGGGCCACGGCGGATTTGCTTCAGATCATGCTTCTGGATAGTGCCTACATTCAGGAGAAAGACGTCTCCCGCATCAACAAACGCCGCCGTCGACAGGGCCGCGAGGAATTGGAAATGCTCTACGACTCCAAGGACGCCGAGCGCGCCCTCGACCTATTGAAGCCCGTGCGCTACGGCCAGAACTTCCAGTTGGGTAAAGACGAGGTCGATGTTTTCTTTACCGATGCCGCCCACATCATCGGCAGCGCAGCGGTCAACCTGAATATCAAGGACAACGGCACGTTCAAAAAACTGACCTTTACGGGCGACATCGGGCGACCTGAGGACAAGATTCTGCGCCCCTGGGATACCTTTCCGCAGGCCGACTTCATTATCTGCGAGTCCACCTACGGCGACCGCCTGCACGACAATCAGCCCGATTTGCAGGCGCACCTGCAGCGCATCGTCCACAAATGTTGCGTCGAAGACCGGGGTAAGCTTATCATTCCCGCTTTCGCCATCGACCGGACGCAGGAGTTGATTTATGCCCTCGACCGCCTGTCGAGCGCGGGCAAGCTGCCGCGCATTCCGGTGTACATCGACAGCCCGCTGGCGATCAAGGCCACGGCCATCATGAAGGCCAACGACCAGTGTTTCAATCCCGAAATCCTGGAATACATCGAGCGCGACGGCGATGCCTTTGCGTTTCCGTACCTGCACTACGTCTCGGATGTGGCCGATTCCAAGGCCATCAACGACCGCGACGAGCCGTGCATTATCATCTCGGCCTCGGGCATGGCCGAAGCTGGGCGCGTAAAACATCACATCAAAAACAACATCGAGAAAGACTCGACCACAATTTTGTTTGTGGGCTACGCCGCGCCGCACACGCTGGCGGGCCAATTGAAAAACGGCGAGAAGAACGTCCGCATTTTTGGGCAGGACTACGAGGTGAAGGCCAATATCCAATCACTAGAATCCTTCTCCGCCCACGGCGACTACAACGAGATGATCGACTTCCTCTCTTGCCAGGACGCCTCCCGCGTGCAGCAGCTTTTCCTCGTACACGGTGAATACGACACCCAGGCTGCCTTCAAACTGAAGCTCGGACGCGAAGGCTTCGACCGAGTACACATTCCCGAGATGCACGAGCGGGTGATTGTGTAAGGTTGTGGAGTTGTGGAGTTGTGGAGTTGTGGAGTTGTGGAGTTGTGGAGTTGTGGAGTTGTGGAGTTGTGGAGTTGTGGAGTTGTAAATTATTCATCATCAAACGACTAAACAACTAAACCCCTAAACAACTCAACTAATTACACAAAAAAACTTGCACGTTTCCCATCCCAACCACTATCTTTGTGGCCCAATCTGGCGGAGTGGTGGAATTGGTAGACACGCACGTTTCAGAGGCGTGTGCTTCACAGCATGCGAGTTCGAGTCTCGCCTCCGTCACATTCCAAATGCAAAAAAGCCTTCGCACCTGCGAAGGCTTTTTTGTGTGGTACGGCCATCCTGGCCGTCATTTTGCGCCAGCAAAAAATAATAACGGAATATCACCCTCTCCCCTCCCGCGCCTTCTTCGCCAGCCTTACCGCCCCCATAATCGCCACCGCAAACAGCACCAGCCCCACCACACCCCAAATCCACTGCACGGCACTTTTCAATACTACCAAAAACACAATGGCGAACAGAAACACCGTCGCTACCTCGTTCCAAAGTCTTAGCTGCAACGAAGAAAAGCGGAACCGCTCCGCTTTCAGTTCATAGAGCAATTTCCGGGTATAAAGGTGGTAGACGACCAACCCCGCCACAAATCCCAGCTTAATCTGCATCCAGCCTTGGCCGAGCCATTCGGGCATAAGGTACAGCATCGTGAAGCCCGTAATCAGCGTCAGCCACATGGCCGGCACCATGATCGCCCGAAACAGCAGCCTCTCCATCTTGACGAATTGTTGGAACAAAATACCGCGTTCCGGCTCGAGCTTGTCGTCGGCTTCGGTATGGTAAACGAAAAGGCGCGGCATGTAGAAAAGCCCCGCAAACCAGCTTACGATAAAAATGATGTGCAGGGATTTGGCGTAGAGGTACATGATAGGCTATTGGCTTTCGGCTTTCGGCTTTCGGCTTTCGGCTTAAAAAATCTGGTTCGGTTAGCAAAACTACCACGAATAACGCTGTCAGCGTTGTCGTATTTAACTTTCTTCCGTCTTTTCGTACCACACAATCACCTCCTCGCTCTCCTTTCTACGCAGGTCAGGAACGGTGGCATCCAGGGCCGCGTAGCCGACGGGGATGAGTAAAAATGGCTTTTCGTTGGCGGGACGATCCAGAACCTTGGTCAGGAAATCCATGGGGCTGGGCGTGTGCGTGAGGGCCACCAGCCCGGCCTGGTGAATGGCGGTAAGCAAGAAGCCGCAGGCAATGCCCACCGACTCGTTGACGTAGTAGTGGGTTTGTTTCTCTCCCTCCTCCCCCAGTCCGTAAATCTGCCGGAAGACGATAATGAGCCAGGGGGCCGTTTCCAGGAACGGCTTGTGCCAGTCGGTGGCGAAGGGTTCCAGGTCGCGGAGCCACGCTTCGCTCATGCGGCCGTTGTAGCTGCGGTATTCCTCTTCTTCGGCGGCTTCCCTGATTTTCTTCTTTATTTCAGCGCTGCTCACCGCACAGAACGTCCACGGTTGCTTGTGCGCACCGGAGGGTGCGGCGGAAGCCGCCATAATAATCTGTTCGATGGCCGCTTTTGATACCGGATGATCGGAGAAGAAGCGCAAAGACCGGCGGCCTTCCATGAAAGACCGGTAATCGAGACATTCCCTGATGAGCGTATCTGGCGTAGAGGGTTCCGTAGGAGGGTAGATAATGTGAGCAGGCATCTTGTATATTCGTAAGGTTTGTTCTCTATAAATGTACGGTTATCGCCACAAACATCGCCGATTGGCCAGGCATCTTGCTGTTTTACTCGCCGAAAAATGCCGCTCAATCGGTTTTCCCTACCGAATAATAACTTCCGGCAGCCAGTACTTTGCCTTCCAGGAATAATCGCCTTTCTTTGCATACATCACTCACAAAGCAAAATCTATTCAATCATGAAAAAATTACTTTCCTCTCTATTTATTGTAACACTGCTGGCATTTTCAGCCCAAAGCGCGATAGCGCAGTATCAAAAAGGCGACAAGCTTCTTAATGCGGGAATTGGTGTTGGCACCTATGGCGCTGGCGGCCTCGGTTTGGGCGGTTCCTTTGAATACGGAATTCATGATGCTATAAGCGTCGGAGCGTTAGCCGGGTATTCTGGACGCTCCAATTACCTAGGGTCTGGTGTCCGTTGGTCAGTTTTGACAATTGGTGCTCGTGGATCTTACCATTTTAATGAATTGCTTAATCTTGATAACGATCAGATTGACCTATACGGTGGCGTAGGCCTTGGCTATCGGAACATATCTTTCAATGTTGACGGTCTTGGAAGCATATTCGGCAATGCTTACAACGGAGGAATTATTCCCCTTGCCCATATTGGTGGAAAATACTACTTTCAGCCTAATTTGGGTATTTATGCTGAATTAGGTTCAGGGTTCGGGATACTGCAAGCCGGCATCTCCTTCAAGTTCTGACCCAAAAAAACCAAAACTTTCCATAAGCGTCGCTAGTTTTTAGCGGCGCTTTTTTACATTTGGGGCTGAAAGGAAAAAGTTTGTTCCAATTATCTAACCAAAAAATCTGTTTGTGATGAAGAAAATCTTTTTACTTCTGTTGTCGGTCAGTGTGTTTGTATCGTGCCAGAAAAAGGAATACCCGACTTTCAACTATTCCAGCGCCGCCGTTTCCAGCAGCCAAAAACAAGTCAAAACCACCGCTCTCGCCGAAGTAGCCACAGTGGCCGATGCTGCCAGGCCAGCCGTCGCGGCTCCGCAACAACTATCTGCTTCGGCTAACGAAGAAATAGCCGTAGTCACCGAGCAAGAAGCCGCCCTGGCGGCCATTCCGGCCGAGGCAATCACCACGAAGGCCGCCCCCGCCGAAGCAAAGGCAACCGCTGCCAAGCCCGCCAAGCTGACCTGGACGCAGAGAATGGTCGCGAAAAAGATTGAGAAGCAGATCAAGAAAGCAAATGCGCCCGAAGCGGTTAAGGCAACCAAGGCGCAGGACACAGTTGCCCTTCTCTCGTTGATATTTGGTGGAGCAGGACTGCTGTTGCTGTTCGTTGGTGGCGGATTCGGCCTGCTGCTCGGAATTGCCGGGCTAGTGCTGGGAATCATTGGCCTGGGGCGTGTCAAGAAGGGAGAAGCTCCCGCGTCCTCAAAAACGATGGCACTGCTGGGAACCATTTTTGGCGGTGTCGTGGCCCTATTGGGACTTATCGTTGTAGCGGCCGTATCTTCCAGCGGCTTTTATTTGTAATGGCGGGTTTCCCCGTTCAGGGTCATTTAGCCTCCTCGAAAGATTATCGACACAAGTAGGTTTAATAGCAAGTACCCGCGCCAGAAGACGCGGGTACTTGTGGTTTCAAGAAGACTATTTTCTATGAAAAAGCTACTCTTTCTGTTCTTCCTGGCGCTCATCTCAATGTCTTATACCGTACCCAGCCAGAACGGCGAGCCCTTCCCGGTATTCGTCCGGGGAGGGATCGAGTCTGATACCGCCCGCCATCAACTCGAGAAAAACAGTCTGCTCGAAACGATTGAAACAGCACAAAATCCGCGCAGCCTCGCTGCGGTCAAGAAGCCGGGACTACTCTCGGTGTTGCTGAGCGGCGGCGGCCTCTTGACCACGATTTTGACGCTTGCGTTACCGGGTCCGTTTTTGCTGTTTATTTTGGGGGTACTGGCAGGAACAGCCGGGCTGATTTTGGGGATTTCCACCCTGAGCCGCATCAAAAAGAAAATGGTTTCTCCTGGCGACAAAGGCTCCGCGATAACTGGCGTAGTGCTGGGAGCTTTAACTTTCCTGACAGGGTTTGTCGTGCTGTTTGCCTATCTGGTGATCGCGTCGGTGTTCGGCGCGTAAAGCAGGTCTCTACGCCCCCCACTTATCCAACTGCTTCACCAGCACCTCCATATCTTTGAGATAGGGTGCCGTCACCTGCACGCCCTCGCCGTTCATCAGGAAAAACGACAGCGAGTGCGCGTGCAGCGCTACGCGTTGGATGAGCGGCTGCTCCTCGGTGCCTGCTTTCAGGTTAAATTTCCTTTTTATTTTGGATAAAAAAATCGGTTCGCCGCCGTACTGCGGGTCGTTGACGATGGGGGCTTTCAGGCAAGAGAGGTGAATGCGGATCTGGTGCATCCGTCCCGTGATGGGGATGCACTCTACCAGCGTGTAGCCTTTGTAGATTTTCATAGTATTGAAAATCGTTTCCGCTACCTTGCCCTTTTGGCGGTCGATGGTGACGGCAGTGCCGTTCTTTAGTTGTAAAATGGGCAAGTACACCGACACACTGTCGAACTCGTGCATACCCATGGTGATGGCGTGGTAGCGCTTGGTGACCTCGCGGGCCTCGAACTGCATGGCCAGGTGACGGTAGGCCTCGCGGTGCTTGGCGAAGGCCAATGCGCCGGAAGTTTCCTTATCGAGACGGTGGGCGGCCATCAGTTCGGGATTATATTCGCGGGCCAGCCGCAGCAGGCTGTCGCCCCGGTCGGCGGTGCGCTCGTCGAGGGTGGCCAGGTTGGTAGGTTTGTTGACGACCAGGAAGTCGTCGTCCTCAAACAGGATGAGGTCGGGGAAGTTGTATTTCATTTGGGCTATCGGCAGTTGGCTATCGGCTTCGGGCTTTTTACATTTGCCAATAGATAGGTTGACTTTTGATAAGAATGTCTGAAAGAACTAGCTTTAAGAATTATAAGATTATCGTAAAGGTCGCAAGATTCTTTAAATAAGCTCACGATGCCGAACCGTTCCATTCATTACTCTTTCGCCCTCTAAGCAGAAAAAGCCGACCGCTGACTGCCGATAGCCTATCATCCCATGAAAACTCTTTTCCTCATCGCCTTCCTGATGCCCCTTATGCTCCCGGCCCAGCCCATTGCTCTTGCCAAAAAACTTCACGACGCCTACCCCACTTACCGCGAAACCGCCCTGACGCAACGGCGTTTCAAGCACGAAGACGTGCAAGCCCTGCTGGCGAAGCGCAAAGACAACCCGCTCTACGAAATCACCAACGTCGGCGAATCCTTCGAGGGACGCGCCATCGACATGGCCAAGGTGGGTCGCGGCCCGCACAAAGCGCTGCTGTGGACGCAGATGCACGGCGACGAACCCACCGCCACGATGGCCGTTTTCGACATCCTGAATTTCCTGGAAGGTAAGGATGATGATTTCGACGCGCTACGGACGCAACTGCTCGACAGTATGACGCTGTACATCGTGCCCATGCTCAACCCCGACGGAGCCGAGCGCTACCAGCGCCGCACCGCGCAGGGCATCGACATGAACCGCGACGCGCTCTACCTGCAAACCCCCGAGGGCCGCATCCTGAAAAACTTGCAGCAAACCCTAAAACCCGAATACGGCTTCAACCTCCACGACCAAAGCCCGCGCTACTCGGCGGGGCGCAGCCGCAACGTGGCCACGATTTCGTTCCTGGCCACGGCTTACGACTACGACCGCAACATCAACGACGTGCGCGAAAAGTCCATGAAAATGATCGTGCGCATGAATCGCCTTTTGCAGACCTTCATCCCCGGCCAGGTGGGCCGCTACAACGACGAACACGAACCCCGCGCCTTCGGCGACAACGTACAGAAGTGGGGCACCACGCTCATTCTCATCGAGTCGGGCGGCTACCTGGGCGATCCCGAAAAGCAGTACATCCGTCAGCTCAATTTCGTGGCGATCTTGTCGGGCCTGGCCGCCGTGGCCGATGGTTCGCTGGCCGCCGAGACGCGCGACGATTATTATAAAATCCCCGAAAACGAGCGCTACCTCTACGACCTGCTGGTGCGCAACGCAACGGTGAAAGTGGGCGGGAAGGCCTATAAGACCGACTTCGGTATCAACCGCAACGAGGTCAACTACGCCAACGCCAGCAAGTTTTTTTATCAAAGTAAAATAGAAGACTATGGCGACCTCTCGACGCACTACGGCTCGGAGGAAATCGACGCCGAGGGCTACACGCTGGAACGCGGCAAGCTTTATCCCGAGACCCTGAAAACCATCAGCGACGCCGCGAAGCTCGATCCCACGGAACTCTGGAAACAGGGCTACACCTACCTGCGTGTCGCCAACGAATCCAGTCGCAAGCTGGGGCTGTATTTTACCGTTCAGCCTTTTCACATTCTGCGTTCAGCGACTACCCCGACAGGTTCGCCCGACATGGGCGACGCGGCCACTTTTATTTTGAAAAAAGACGGCAAAGTGCGCTACGCCGTCGTGAATGGTTTCGTGTTCGATGTAGAAAAGCCCTTCGCTCGTAAGGGCAACGGCATTGTGGAGTGAGCCTTTCTTTTATTTGGCAGGACGGCTGGTTTGGCTAATTTTGTTTTTAGGAAAACTAAATTTCATGCGAAAAAGCACTTCTGTCTTCGCTGTACTCTGCCTTTTCTTGTCGGTTGAATTGTCTGCCCAAAATATTTCTGCCGACACCCTGCAACTCAACGAGGTAGTTGTCTCCGCCTCTAAGTTTGGTGAGTTGAAGCGCAACGTTCCCTACCAGATCGAGCAGGTGAAACGGTCGGAAATCGCTTTCCGCAACGCTCAAACCTCGGCGGATGTGCTGACGCAGAGCGGCCAGGTATTCGTGCAGAAAAGCCAGGCGGGCGGCGGTAGTCCCGTACTGCGCGGCTTCGAGGCGAATCGCATTCTGCTGGTCGTGGACGGCGTGCGGATGAACAACGCCATCTTCCGGGGCGGCCACCTCCAAAACGTGCTGCGCATCGATCAGAATGTACTGGAACAGTTGGAAATCCTCTACGGCCCCAACTCCGTCGTGTACGGCAGCGATGCGCTGGGCGGGGTGCTACACTTCAAAACCCGGATGCCGGAACTCTCCGATAATGCCCGTACGCAATTCAAGACGGGCATTCTGACGCGCTACGCCTCGGCCAACAACGAGCTGACGACCAACGTCACCGTCGACATAGGGCGCGAAAAGTGGGCCTCGCTCACGGGGTTTACGACCTCCGAGTTTGGCGATCTGCGGCAAGGGGCCAACCGCCGCGCCGCTTATCCTGATTTCGGCAAGCGTCCCGATTATGTAATACAAGTGAACGGCCAGGACGTTATCGAGCAGAATGCCAGGCCCAATCGGCAAGTCGGGACGGGCTACAAGCAGTTTGACTTTATTCAGAAATTCCGCTTCCAACCCTCCGAGCGGACGCAGCACGTGCTGAATCTGCAATTCTCCACGACCGGCGATGTACCGCGCTATGACCGCCTGACGCAGGTCAGGAATGGCACACTGCGCTACGGCGACTGGTATTACGGCCCGGAAAGCCGCTTCCTGGCTTCGTACCAACTGGCTTTGCAAGGCGAAAAGTACTACGACGAACTGCAGGTCACGGCGGCTTACCAGGGCATCGGTGAAAGCCGCAACACCCGCTCCTTCGGCAGTACTCTACTAAAAAGTCAGAAGGAGAAGGTAGCGGTGTACAGCCTGAACGCCGACGCCCAGAAGCGGCTCGGCGATCACACGCTGCGTTACGGCCTGGAGTACATTCACAATAATGTGGACTCGCGGGCTACTTTTACCAATATCAAAGACAACACCCAAACGCTCGCCGACACGCGCTACCCTGATGGCGGCAGCACGATGGACTGGCTGGCTGCTTACGCCACCGACCAATGGAGCCTGAGCGATCAGTGGATTCTCAACGGCGGCATCCGGCTGAGTCAGGTGAATCTGAACGCTAATTTCGGTTCAAAAGAATTTTTCCCCTTCCCCTTCGAGAATGCGGGTCAGAACACCACGGCGGTTACGGGCAACCTGGGGTTGGTGTGGCTGCCCTCCCGCACTTCCAAGGTATCGCTGCTGGGTTCGACGGGCTTCCGCGCCCCCAACGTGGACGACCTGGGCAAGGTGTTCGACTCACAGCCGGGGCTGGTCGTGATTCCTAATCCCGACCTCAAACCGGAGTATTCCTACAACACCGAAGTTTCACTGGAACAGTGGTTTGGGAAAGTGCTGAAATTCAACGGCACGGTGTACCGCTCCTGGTTGCGTGACGCGCTGGCGCTGGCGCCGTTTACACTCGATGGCCGCGACAGCGTCACGTACGATGGTCGACTCAGCCGCGTGACGGCCAATCAAAACCAGCAGCGGGCGTACATTCAGGGCGTAAGCCTGGAACTGAACGCTTATCCCGCCGCCAACTGGCGGTTTCAGGCGATTTATAACCTCACTAAAGGCCGGATACTGGAAGCCGACGGCAGCGAGACACCGCTCGATCACATTCCGCCTTCGTACGGAAAAGTAAGTGCGCAGTGGCAGCATAAAAAATGGCGGACGGAGGTATTCAGCCTGTACAACGGCTGGAAGCACATTGATGATTACCGCCTGAACGCCGAGGACAACGAGTCGGGTGCAACGCCCGACGGAATGCCCGCCTGGTACACGCTGAACGTGCGGGCCTCGTATCGCCTAGCGGCCTATTTCACGGTTCAGGCTTCGGTCGAGAACCTCACGGACGCCAATTATCGCACTTTTGCCAGCGGCGTGAGCGCCGCCGGGCGCAGTTTCATCGTAGCGCTGCGGGGAAGTTTTTAGGTTAGGACTTTTGCTTGCCGTCTTGAATGCGATCCCATTAGGGATCAAATATGGGTAGAAAAGTGCTTTCCCAGTCGATTATTATGTCCCGTACGGGACACGACCAGCTAACGAATCGGCATTTTCTACCTACATCCTGTGCTTAGCGGCACATTTTTCCCAGCCGAAGCGAAAGTCCTGTAGGTATTTGAAAAGTAGATCGACTGCTAGGGACGGTCGGCCGCTTCGGCCTTCCGTGCGAGGCAAAAAGCCAAAAGCGAGGGGGAACCGAACCCAGTTCCCCCTCGCCTCCAGAATTTCGGCGCGCTAACTTGCTTGCTTTAGTTTTGCCTCGATTGTTTGCTGGGTGTGGGGTACTACACGAAGACGCTCCTTAGGAATAAGCCTCCCGGTGTCCACACAGACACCGTACGTGCCGTTCTTGATACGTACCAGCGCATTCTCAAGCTGCTTGGCGTACTTTTGTAGGCGGGCGGCCAACTGGCTCAGGTTTTCACGCTCGCTGGCGTCGGCTCCGTCTTCGAGTAGTTTGGCAGTGCCGCCGGTCATGTCGGTTCCGCTATCGTTTTTCTTGCTGAGGGTGCCTTTGATATAGTTCAGTTCCTTCATCGTGCCATCGAGCTTTTCCTGGATCAAAGCCTCAAACTCCCGGAGTTCGTCGCCCGAGTAGCGGGTTCTTTCTTCTTGCATTTCGGTACAGGTTTAAGATTTGAATGAGTCGTGCCTATAAATTTCCGGCAAAAATAACGGTAATTATTCACAATTCAGCCCATTGCCCGATTATCGAAAACCGAAAGCGAGCGCTGGTAGCTCCTCCCCGGAAATTCAATCACGCCATTTTACCTAACTTTGTCCGGTACCAAAAAAATCAACTCTCAACAGCGCGGGCTGCCCCGTCTCAACTGTCAACTAAAAGTAAGTGTCCCTAAGTCCCCGCCTCATCGCGTTTATCTTATCGGTGCTGATCGCCGCCATCAGCACGACGTTCCTGGCGTTCGTGCCTGACGTGACGACGAGCATGATGTTCGTGGTGGGGGCGGCGAGTTTTGCCGGGTCGTTTGCGCTGGTACTTTACACCATCGAGATCATCGTGTACCGCGAGGTCAACAAAATGTACCGCACCATCAGGAAACTGAAATTGAAAGACTTCGACATCTCACGCAAGTCGCTGGTACGGGAAAACAACCCGCTGAAGCGCCTGAACGACGAGATATTTGTGTACGTAGCCAAGAAACAGAAAGAGATAGAAGAGCTGAAAAAGTTAGAGCAATTCCGCCGCGAGTTTCTGGCTGATGTATCGCACGAGTTGAAAACGCCGATTTTTGCCGCCCAGGGCTTCATTCACACGCTCATCGACGGGGCCAAGGATGACGAAAAAGTACGCGATCGCTTCCTGAAAAAGGCGGCGAAAAGTCTGGATGGACTCGATGCCCTGGTGAAAGACCTCGTCACCGTGTCGCAGATGGAGACCGGGGCCATCAAGATGAATGTCGAGCGGGTGAATATTTGGCTCATTGTGGAAGAAATACTGGACCGTTTTGAGAAAATAGCCCTCGATCGTAAGGTTTCTTTCAAAATAAAACCCGACGGGCTGACCGAAGCCTGGGTCATGGCCGACGCTCAGCGCATCGGTCAGGTTATGGGCAACCTGATCGAAAACGGCGTGAAGTATAACAAGGAAGGCGGCAAAGTCATCATTCACTTCAACGAAGAGAAAAAGCACTACCTCATCTCGGTGCGTGACAATGGGCCGGGAATTCCGGCAGAACATCTAAACCGGATCTTTGAGCGTTTCTACCGGGTAGAAAAGAGCCGGTCCAAGGATCGCGGCGGTACGGGCCTGGGCCTGGCCATCGTGAAGCACATCCTAAACGGCCACGGTTCCAAGATTGCCGTCATGTCCAAACCGGGCAAGGGCACTACCTTTAATTTCAAACTCGACAAAGCCGAAGCCGTATGAACATATCCTCAATTATCGCCGGATTGGCCTTTTTCTGCCTGGCCTGCACTACCGACGACTCCCCCGCCACGCCTTCCGGCCCTGACCCGGCTGCGCCTACCGACTCCGTACGGGGCGTCAGCTTCCTCTCATTGGGCGACTCCTACACCATCGGCGAGAGCGTCCCGGAGGCCGACCGCTGGTCGGTGCAGTTGGCCGAAATGTTGCGCAAAGACGGCCTGGCCGTCGCTCCGCCCGACCTCATCGCCCGCACGGGCTGGACCACCGCCGAACTGAGTGCGGGTATTGCTCAGGCCAGAAACAACAAAACATACAGCCTGGTCTCGCTATTGATCGGCGTCAATAACCAGTATCGGAACCAGTCTGTAGAGCGCTACCGCACCGAATTCAGAGATTTGCTGGATACCAGTGTGAAATTTGCCAAAGGCAACAAAAACCGCGTCTTCGTCCTTTCGACGCCCGATTGGGGCGTGTCGCCCTTTGGCAAAAGCAGTGATCGCGCCGAAGTCGCCCGCGAAATCGACGCCTTCAACGCCGTAGCGCAGGAAGAATGCGACAAAGCGGGCATTCTGTTCATCGACATCACGCCCATCTCCCGCACGGGCCTCGGCGACCCCAGCATGTTTGCGGAAGACGACCTGCATTTTTCGGGCAAGATGTACGGCCTATGGGCGAAGGAAGCCTTGCCGAAAGTGAAGGGATTGTTGGAGAAGTGAGTCTTTTATCTAAAAAAAACAAGACGCAAATATGAATGAGCCTCCCCTGCACCTTGACGTAATAAAGCAAGAACTCACCGAAGCCCGGCAGGTGCTGGATAGCTTTTTGGCTGATCCTGTTCAGCTCGAAGCCATTCGAGCCGCCGCTACGCTGATGGCCGAGGCCATTTTGGGCAATCACAAGATCATTTCTTGTGGCAATGGCGGCTCGCACTGCGATGCCATGCACTTTGCCGAAGAACTCACGGGTCGCTACCGCGACAACCGCCGCGCCCTGCCCGCCATCGCCATTTCGGACCCCAGCCACCTGAGCTGCGTGAGCAACGATTTCGGCTACGAGTTTGTCTTCTCACGCTTCGTGGAAGGACTGGGTCAGCCGGGCGATGTGCTGCTGGGACTGAGTACGAGCGGCAACTCAGCCAATATCATCCGGGCCGTAGAAGCCGCCCGCGACCGAGGCATGAAGGTGGTTATTCTGTCAGGAAAGGATGGCGGAAAACTGGCGGGCCTGGCGGATGTAGAAATCTGCGTTCCCCATTTCGGCTACGCGGATCGCATTCAGGAAATCCACATCAAGGTCATCCACATCTTTATGTTATTGATCGAGAAGATGGTCGTGTAGATGTTCGGCTGGCTGGCGCCTGTGAGACGTTGCATGCAATGTCTCTACTTTACTGCCAGGAGGTAGGCCTGCTCGTCCCCCAGCACGAAGGACTCACCGTCGAGGCTACTGAACGTTTCGGTGACGGTCAATCCCGCTTCCTGCATCATAGCAGAGATTTCGGCCAGCGTAAATACATACTGCTCGATGCTGCGAGTTACGCGCTCGCTACCTCGGGCGTAAGTGAGTTCGGCGCGGATAACACCTTGGGCAACGTCCAGTTCGTTCTGGGCCAGATACGTGATGTCGTTCCCCACGGGCATCCAGGTACGTTCCTGAAAGTTGGGGAACACGCTTTCGGCCAGCATTTGGGTGTGGGCCACGAAATAGCCGCCAGTCGGCAGGTGATCCGCTATTTTATTCAAAAAATGCTGCATCTCCTCCCGGGGGAAGAAGCTGAAGCTATTGCCCAGACAGTACGCTGCGGCGTATGTTCTCTCGGGAAGTGTAATTTTGTCAAAATCTCCCTGGAGTATCGTTACGGACAGCTCCTCAGCACGAGCGGCTTGTTTTAATTCCCGGCAATACTCTTCCGAGATATCCACGGCCGTGAGTTCGTAGCCGCGCCTGGCCAGCGGCAGGGCGTGACGGCCGTAGCCCGCCAGCACATCCAGCACCTTGCTGCCGGGCGTGAGTTCCAGCACGTCGGCCAGAAAATCCACCTCCCAGTCGGTATACTCTTCCGTTTGACTTTCCTTCCAGGCAATTTGGGGCAAGCCCTCAAAAAAGGTGTGGTACCAGGCCATTTTATTTCCGCTGATTGTTGATTTGTTCCTTCAAAAGTCAAAAGTAACGCGCTATCGAACACAAGCGTGGTAAAGGCTCGCAAGAATCCAGAGATTAAGCAGTCACGCAACGAAATCTACCGTTCGGTAATAAAATGGCAAAATAATTAGGGGTTCGTTGACATAGCAGTAGTTGACGACTAGTATATTTGCCGAATTTGTGTTTAAAAACTAACTACCGCTCCGCTCGACCCATGACCCATCACTCCGATCAACGCGCTTACTTTTTCAAGATCGACACCACGATCAAAAAAATCCGCAATTCGCTGCAAAGAATGCTAAACGATCAGGGCATCGACCTTACCGTCGATCAGTGGGTGCTGGTCGATCACATCGCCCGCGACCAGGGCATTAGTCAGAACGCGTTGGCCGAGGTCACCTACAAAGATCCGCCCACGGTAACGCGCATCATCGACCTATTAGAGAAAAAAGGCTTCGTAGAGCGTCGAAACGCAGTAGGAGATCGCCGGAAGTTCAACATCCATTTGACCGAAAAGGGCCTTCAAGTACGCGACGAAGCGTTCCCAATCGTGGTCGAAATTCGCCGCAAAGGCTGGGGCGACCTAAATGAGGCCGACTACCAGCAATTTGTTCACATTATGGATTCGATCTACAATAATTTTAACGAGAGCAACTAAGGGTTAAAAGCGCAGCCTTCCCAACAGCAAAAAGCGCCGGACGGAATCACTTCCACCCGGCGCTTTTTGCTGTTGTCACCCTGAGCGTACAGGGCCGCCTGACGGTCGAAGGGTCAAACTGCCTCCAACTCCCGCGTTTCCGTCTCCGGCTTGACAACATCCACTTTCTTGCCAAACCACTTCTCGCGCACCCGCTCGTTGACGTAGTACATGCAAGGCACCAGCAGCAGGGTGAGCACCGTCGAGAAGGTAAGGCCGAAGATGATCGTCCAGGCCAGGATGTTCCAGAACACTGCGCTGTCGCCACCGATGAGGATGTGCGGATCGAAGCTTTGGAACAGACTCACAAAGTCGACGGTCAGGCCCAGGGCCAGCGGAATGAGGCCGAGTACCCCCGCCGAAGCGGTCAGCAGCACGGGCGTCAGACGAATGGCCCCGCCTTCGACAATGGCCTCGCGCAGCGGATAGCCACGCTCGCGCAGCTCGTCGATGAACTCGATGAGCAGAATGCCGTTTTTCACCACGATGCCCGCCAGGGCGATAACACCCACGCCCGACATAATGATCGAGAACGTCTTGCCGAAGGCCATGAAGCCCAAAAGTACCCCAATTAGCGAGAGCAGAATGGTGAAGAAAATGATGAGTGGCTTCACCACTGAGTTGAACTGTGTTGCCAGAATGAGGTAAATCAGCAAAATGGCCGCGCCGAATGCACCGATCAGGAACGTCATAGACTCCTCCTGATCCTCCTGCTCACCGCCCATCTTGACGGTATAGCCGTTGGGTACTTCCATGTTGTCGACCACCTGCTGGATTTGGGCTACGATTTCGTTGGCGTTGTAGCCGGGCAGCACGTCGGAGCTGAGCGTCACGATGCGCTCCTGGTCCTTGCGGTTGATTTGGCTGAACGTGGTGGAGTAGTTGATGTCCGCCACCGACGAAATGGGCACCTGCCGCAGCGCGCCACCGCTCACCATGTCGCGATAGACGATGTTCATGCTCAGCAGACGGTCGATTTGGTCGCGGTCGTCTTTTTCCAGCCGCACCATAATGGGGTACTCGTCCTCAGCGTCGCGGAATTTGGAAACCTCGGTACCAAATAGGGCGGTACGTACCGCAAAGGCGATTTGTTGCGAGCTGATGCCCTCGCGCTGCGCTTTGTTGCGGTCGATGTCGATCGTGATTTCGGGCTTGTTGGTCACGAGGTCGGTACGCAGCTGGTCGATGCCCTGAATGCCGCTTTCCTTCACGCGTTGCAACACGTCCTTTTCCAGTTTTTGCAGCTCGGCGAAGTCTTCGCCCAGAATCTCGATGGAAATGGGCTTACCCGTGGGCGGGCCCGTCCGCTCGCGCTCTACCGATATTTCGGCGCCCGGAATGTCGGTCAGGCCGTCGCGAATTTTGGTCAGGATTTCCTCCGTCGAGCGACCGTCGCGGAATTCGTTGGGTACGAAAGCCACCGTTACCTTCGACTTGTGCGGCGTAGCGGCCCGGTCGGGATTGGTGGGGTCGCCGGCGTTTTTGCCCACGTTGGAAATCACAGAATTGACCATGCCCGTGGCGTTCTCGCTTTCCAGCACATTGAACACCTTTTCCTCGATTACCTTAGTGACCGAATCCGTCACCGTAGCGTCGGTGCCGACGGGTAGCTTGTTATACACGTACACATAGTCAGGGTCGCCGCTGGGGAAGAAGATTACCTTGGGTTGCACGATGCCCATGAGGATGAAGGTGATGACCAGCAGCACCACACTCGCCCCAATGGCCGCGACCGGACGCCAGCCGACGATGAGCCAGCGGATGATTTTGCGGTAGTTATTGCTGAGAGCAGGCAGGAAACGCTCCTGGAAGGGAACCAGAATTTTAGGCGTCAGGATGTAATAGTTGAAGACGTACAGCGCCAGGATAAACACCAGGAAGTTACCGATACCCCGGTCGATGAAGTACCCGACCAAAGCCGCCGCTGCCAGCACGATCACGGGCCGACGAATGGACTTGAAATCCTTTTTCTTGGTTTTTGCTTCTCCTTCTTCGTGCCGCTTCATGAACGACACGGCAAAGACCGGGTTCATGACGTAGGCCACGAACAGCGACGACATCAGCGTCAGGATCAGGGTCAGGGGCAGGAATTTCATGAACTCTCCCACGATTCCCGGCCAGAACAGCAGCGGGAAGAAAGGTGCGATGGTAGTCATGGTACCCGAAAGCACCGGGACAAACACCTCGCCCGCCGCCGCCTTCACAGCTTGTTTGATCGTCCAGTCTTTGTGTTGGTTGAATAATCGGTGGGTGTTCTCGATTACCACGATGGCATCATCCACCACGAGTCCTATCCCCAGCAGGAAGGCGAATAGCACGATGGTATTCAGCGTGAAAGCGGTACCGACGATCGGGCCGATGATGGGCATCAAAGTAAAGGCCACCAAGGCCGACAAAGGCACCGCAAGTCCTACAAAAATAGCATCGCCGACGCCCATAAAGAACATCAGCACCAGCACCACGAAGATAAAGCCCAGGATTACGGTGTTGACCAAATCGTGCAACTCGGCTCGTGTCCGCTCCGACTGGTCGGCCGTTATCAGGATTTCCATTCCCTGCGGGAAACGCGTTTCCTTGTATTCGGCGATGGTTTCCTCGATGCGATCGGAGGCGGCAATGAGGTTGGCCCCGGCGCGCTTGATGACGTTCAGCGTGATAACGGGCTTGTTGTCGAGGCGGGCAAAGTCCTGCTGCTCCTCGAAATTATCGCGCACCTCGGCCACATCGCCCAGGCGCAGCACCGCGCCCGTACTGGTGCGGATGCGCAGGTCGGCGATCTGATTCACGTCCGAGAACTCACCCTTGATGCGTAGCGTCCGGCGCATGCCATCCACGGGCAGGTCGCCGCCCGATACGTTCACGTTTTCGCCCTGTACGGCGTTTTGAATATCAAAAAAAGACAAACCGGAGGCCTGCATCCGGGGTAGATCCACGTTAATTTGAATCTCGCGATTCAAAGCTCCCACGATGTCCACGCGGCTGATCTCGGGCATGGCTTCGATGGCGTCCTGCAAATCCTCGGCGTACTCTTTGAGTTGTTTCAAAGAATAGTTTCCGGCCATGTTGATGTTCATGATCGGAAATTCCGAGAAGTTCACATCCTGGGCCGTGGGGCCGGAGTCGAGCTTCTGCGGCAGGTCGCGCTTGGCTTTGTCGATCGCATCCCGCACCCGCTGCAAGGCGTCCGAGACGTCCACGTCGGGGTTGAATTCCACCAAAATCACCGACACATCCTGCAAGGCATTCGACTTGATGCGCTTGACGCCCGAAATGGACTTCAACTGCTTCTCGATGGGCTTGTTGATGGTGTTTTCCACATCCGCCGGAGCGGTACCGAAGTACACGGTGTTGATGTACACCTGCGGAATTTTGATGTCAGGAAACTGCTCCTTGGGCAACGTATTATACACCAACAACCCCGCCAGGGTAATGATGAAGGTGAAGATGTAAATCGTCGTCCGGTTCTCCACGCACCAGTTGGTGAAGGACAGGGTTTTGTGGTCGTCAACTTGCATAGGGATGTTATTTTATTGTTTCTCCTCCTATGGGTTAACGGTTAACGGTTAAGGGTTAACGGTTCGCGGATTTCAAAAGAAGAAATCGTAGAACGCCGTTTAACCGTTGACCGTTAGCCGTTGACCCAAAACACAAACTTTGCTCAAAACTTAAAACGTTACCGCCTGCCCGTCCACCACATCCTGGTAACCCTGGGTGATGAGCTCGTCGCCGGCTTTGAGACCCGCCAGGATTTCAATTTGGCCGTTGTAGCTCAGGCCCGTTTTCACGACGCGTGACTTGGCTACTTTCTTGCCGCCTTCGTTTTCGGCCACGTACACCACGGTACCGTTTTCGGTGCTTTGTACTACGTTCTGGTCAATGACGAGGGCGTCTTTTCGCGTGGCGTCATTGATCTGAACCTGCGCGAGCATATTTGGTTTGAGCGTATTGCTCGAGGGCAGGTTGGCCTCGATGGTAAACGTCCGGGTCAACGGATCGACCGTCGTGCTCACGAAGCTGATGCGGGCTTTGTACTCCTGGTCGAGGTCGGGAAATTTCACGATCACCTCGTCGCCCTTCTTGACGCTGGCCACGTAGCTATCGGCCACTTTGGCGACGATTTTCAGGTTGCTCAGGTTCACGACCCGCGCGATGGGTGCCCCCGGCATCGCCATTTCGCCCACCCTGGCGATGACCTGATCCACCACGCCGCTAATCGGGGCGGCGATGTTGGATTGACCGAGCTGCGTGTTGAGCGTGGCGATCTTCTTTTCCAAAGCTTCCTTGTTGTTCTTGGCCTGCAAGTATTGGATCTCAGTACCAATTTTCTGCTCCCACAGTCGCGACTGTTTTTCAAAGACTGTGTTGGCCAGTGAAAGCTGGTTCTGCACTTCGGCGATGGATTCCTTCATGATGCTGTTGTCCACGCGGGCCATCGTTGCGCCCTGCCGCACGTAATCGCCCTCCTTAATCAGGACTGACGTCAGCACGCCGCCCGATTTCGGGCTCACCATGACGCTATTCTTGGCGTCTACCGATCCCTGCACTTCTACATAGTGCTGAAAGTTTTGGCTCAACACCGGCGACACCGTCACTGCCTTGGCGCGTTCCTCGCGCTGGCTCGTGGTGTCGAGCTTCGCCACTTCGCCTTCCAGCGCCTTGATCTGCACATTTAATTCGCTCTGCTCGCTTTTCAGCTCCGCCAGCTTAGCCTGTTTTCCGGCCAAACTATTGTCGTCTCCGCCGCAGGCAGCAAGCAATAGGGCGGTGAGGGTGGCGGTTAGTAGGGGGGTATGTTTCATCGTGATGTTACGTTGCTGTATTGTTGAAATGTGGTGCTTTTTGTTTAGTTGTTTAGGCGTTTAGCTGTTTAGTTGGATTTTAAGTAGGAGGGTCAAAAAGTTAGAATATAAAGAACTTGTTTTCAGATATTTGCCTATCAAAATCAAGAAAAAAACTTTCCAAAAGCATCTAAACAACTCCACAACTAAACTCCTAAACAAACCTTACTCCCCCTTATACAACTCCCCCCTTGCCTTCGACAGATCGACTTTGGCGATCAGCACGTCGTAGAGGGCGGCGAAGTAGTTGGTTTGGGCTTCTTTCAGGGATGATTCGGCGTTGATGACCTCGATGTTGGAGCCGACGCCTTCCTGGTATTTGATCTTGGAAACTCTCACTACCTCCTCGGCCAAATCGACGTTGCGTTGCTGAGTAGATAGGGTCTGGAGGGAGTTGCTGAGCGTGATATTGGACTGCTGTACTTGCAGATCAATGGACTGCGTGAGCAGATCGCGGCCTTGTCTTACTTTGTCAGAGGTAATCTGAGCCTGTTGTAATTGGTACTTCTTGGTAAAACCGTCAAAGATTGGAATATTGACGTTCAAGCCAATGGCAGCGTTATTGAACCATTTATCTGTTAATACCTCGCCGAACGAATTCCGTCCGGTATTATAGCCATAGGAGGCAAAAGCCGATACCGCTGGCAAATAACCCGAACGGATTCTCCTGATGTCCAGCTCAGCTAATTCGCCTTGAGTGTCCAATAAGGAATATTCGATGCGCTTATTGTAGTCCACGGCGTTGCTGCTTGGTTCGGGTAAGTTTTCAGCATCGTTTTCGTCCACGATGTCGGTCAGCACGATTTGGTCGGTGAGCGGCATGCCCATCTGGAATTTGAGCAAAGTATAACTCAGTTCGATCAGGTTTTGTACCTTTTGTCTCTCCGTTTTTAGGTTATTTAGCTGCACTTCCAGGCGATCTACGTCAATTTTCTCTACAAAACCCGCCTTATAGGTGGCATAAGTATCACGCATCAGCGTGTCCAGCCGCTCGATATTCAAATCCAGTACTTTGGCCCGCTCTACAGCGACTTGCGCTGAATAGTAAGCCTTGGCAACTGCTTCGGCGGTGGCTACTTTCGACTGAGTGACGTTCTTCTTGGCCAGTTCGCGGTAAGTGGCTGCTGCCTTGAGACCAACCAAGTAGGAGCCACTAAATATCAATTGATTGACGCTGGCCGCGATATTACTCTGGTACTTCACGCCAAACGGCACCCCAATCGGAGGGTCGTCTGGAGTACCGCCGTTGAAAATAGCAGGTAAAAAAACGGTTTGGATAATCAGGTTGTGCGTAAAAGCTCCTTGTACGTTGACCTGAGGCAAGCCCGTCGCCCTGATCTCTCCAATGCGAGACTCTGCCGATCGCTCGTCAAGCTGCGTGTTCTTGATGTTAAGATTATTCTTTATCGAATAATCAATCGCCGCGTCCAGCGTGTAGGGCGTTTGGGCCTGGGCCTGGAAATGAACCAGCAACTCGACCAGGGCCAGGATTGTGGCTATTTTTATGAGTGGTGTCCTTTTCATGATTGGTTGACTTCTAGTATTGACTTCTCGGCGTAATGGTTGTAAACTTCAAACCCCTGGGCGGTCAGGATGCCGCGCAGGAAGTGGTGGATAAGTTGCGTGTGTACTTCGATCATGGCAAATTTCTGGGGCGGGAAAATCGCCGGATCGAAAGCCATTTCGATTTGCTCGACCCGCATTCGGGCTAATACTTTCACGTCGATATCGTCGCGATACAGGCCGGCGTCGACGCCGCGCTGCAGATTGCCGCTGATGCTCTGGATGATGTGTTCATGCTTGTGCTTCTGAAAAATAGCCCAGGCCTTCGGGTGGTACTTCTTCAAATCGTTAAGCAGCACGGGGTTCATCGTGGCAACGCTCGTCCGCATGTAATCCGATGTCCGCATCACCTCCTCGATGGGGTCGCTGGCTTCGGCTTCCAGCCGATCTATGTCGCACTGCTCGCTATTCAGTTCAATCTCCACGACCTCCTTCACGATGGCGTCCTTATCATTGAAGTGCTGGTAAATCGTCTTTTTCGAGATGCCCAGCTCCTTCGCGATGTCGTCCATCGTGACGCTCTTGACGCCGTAACGCCAAAACAAATCCACTGCTGCTTTCAGTATCCTTTCTTTCACGCCGCAAAGTTGTAGTTTTCAAAGGACAAAAACTAAGGAAACTTTGAAAAGATTCTAAGTTTCTGAAAAAAATTTGGAGTAAGGACGGGGACTCAAATTTGGAAAACAATCTAATTTACTGAAAATAAGGAAGATGATAAGCATATTTATTAAAAAAGTACTTCCTTCTTTTGCTACCAAAAGAAAAAAAACAGCAGTTTAATAAAAGATTATTAAAAATACAGTTTGTATTATATGAATATTATGTTGTAGCCTAGTTAAGATTGTACCCCGCTTCGGCGGCCCAGTTCCAGGGCTAGTTCAGAGCTAATTGATACCTCGACAAATGTATAGACACCGTTGGCCGACTACAATCGAAATGGGTTGAGCAGGCCATATTAGTAGATAGACTTTGCAAAAACCGAGATGAAATTCTGTCGCCGGAATGATTTAGAAAAGAAATGCGTTTGGAAAAAACACGTATTCTAGGCAATTTTGCCGCCCTTTAGCGTGCTTCATTACCAGCCATTTATCCACCTTTCGCCCCAATAATCAAGAATGAAAAGCTACATTGACCTGATTCAGCAGACCTTCGAGTTCCCGACGATGGAGTTCCACGTCAACGAGAACAATGAACTGCTGTTCAACAATGTACCCCTGATGGACATCATCGAGGAACACGGTACGCCCCTGAAACTGAACTACCTGCCCAAAATTGGCGAACACATCGAGAACTCGCGGATGTTTTTCCGCAACGCCATCAAGCGGTTCAATTATAAGGGTAGCTACACGTATTGCTATTGCACCAAGTCCTCCCATTTCAGCTTTATTCTTGAAGAGGCGCTCAAGCACAATATCCACATCGAAACCTCGTCGTCGTTCGACGTCCCGATTATTCGGGAGCTGTACCGCCGGGGTAAAATCAGCAAATCGACTTTCATTCTTGCTAACGGCTTCAAGCGTCCGCTCTACACGCAGTACCTCAGCGAGTTGATCAACGAGGGCTTCAATGCGATTCCTATTTTGGATAATCTGAAGGAGATCGAGGCCTACGAAAAGTCTACCACGGCGGAGTCGGTCAGCTTCGGTATTCGCATCGCGACGGATGAGGAACCTAATTTTGCGTTCTACACGTCGCGGTTGGGCATTCGCTACAATGATGTCAATGAACTGTATAAGGAGAAGATCGAGCCGAATGAGCGTTTTAAGCTCAAAATGCTCCACTTCTTTATCAACTCGGGCATCAAAGACAGTGCATATTACTGGAGTGAGCTGACGCGGTTCATGTTCAAGTACTGCGAGATGCAGAAGATGTGTCCCGACCTGGACTCCATCGACATCGGCGGCGGGCTGCCCATCCAAACGTCCCTGCAGGCGGGCTTCGACTACCAGCAGATGATCGACGAGATCATCGAGAACATTCAGTGGATTTGTAATAAGAATAACGTGCCCGTCCCGCATATTTTCACGGAGTTTGGCAGCTATACCGTCGGTGAAAGCGGCGCGGTGATTTACAAGGTCATCGACAAGAAACTCCAAAACGACAAGGAGCTGTGGTACATGATCGACGGCTCGTTCATCACGCAACTACCCGACTCCTGGGGCATGAACCAGAAGTACATCATGTTGCCGATCAACAACTGGGACAACCCGTACCAGAAGGTCAATCTCGGCGGCCTGACCTGCGACTCGCAGGATTTTTACAACTCTGAAATGCACAGCTCCGACCTGTACATGCCTATCCTCGGCGAAGATGAGACGCAGTACATCGGCTTTTTCCACACGGGGGCCTACCAGGAGTCGCTGGGCGGCTACGGCGGCATTCAGCACTGCCTGATTCCCGCCCCCAAGCACGTGCTGGTGGATCGCGACGCCGAGGGACAGATCACGACGCGCGTTTTTGCCAACGAACAGGACAGCGAAAGCATGCTCCGCATCCTGGGCTTCCGCGACGAGTCGTACGTGCAGCCGCTGCTCCCTTCGGACGACAACGGGGAGGAGGACATAGATTTGGAAAATAAAAACGGTAAGCCCAAGAATGGCGTAGCCGAGGCCATCGCTCCGAGCAAGCCTAAACCTTCTCCGAAGAAGGAGGTGATCGCGGTAGTCGAGACAGAAAATTGATTCTCAGGATATTAGATTCTGGACTTCGGACGTTGGACTTTCGTAACGATAAGTTGATTCTGGCAAAATTTTTGTATAAGTAAACAAGATTTCGGTCTGATAAGGAAACCTAAGAACCTAATAGCTAACAACCTAATACCCAACAATGAAAAAATTATTCGCCCTCGCCGTCCTTGGAGGAATGCTTTTCGCCACTTCCTGTACCCGCAAGCAATGCCCTGCTTACGGCTCGACCCAACCACCCGTAGAGCAGCCCGCTACGCATCGCGTATAATACTGAGTGAAGGCTACCCGCCCGGAGTTTCTCATTCCCTTTTGCCTGTTTCTCATCACGCTGGCGGTCAATATGTCGATGCCGCTGTTCCGCCCCTTTGCGGCGGCGGCGGGCTACAGCAACGGCCAAACGGCCCTCGTGCTGGCGGCTTATATCCTGGGAATGCTCCCCTGTTACGTGTTTTTGGGCGGCGTGTCTGACGTCGTCGGGCGTAAGCCGATTTTGCTGCTCAGCTTGTTTTTCGCCCTCACCGCCGACGTACTGATTACAGTTTATCCCAATGTGTACACATTGGGATTTTGCCGTTTGTTCCAGGGCATCGCGCTGGGATTGAGCATGGGAACGGGTACCGCCTATCTGGCCGAGTACCTGCATCCCGACCCTGACGCGGCAGTTCGGGCGGCCAATGGGGCATCGCTTTCTACGGCCTTTGGATTCAGTGGCGGGGCCTTCGTTACGGCTATCGCGTTGCTATTTTTCTTCACGCTTCGGCCCATTACCAACTATTTTATCATCGCGCTTACCGCCTTCGGCCTGCTGGCGGCTTTCTCTTTGCCGAATCTGAAGCCGATCGGCGGCAAAGTACTTCGCCTCCCCTATTTTCCCGAAGGCTGCTGGCCGATCAATCTTTCCATCGCGATTTGCTGGGCGGCGGGCGGCATTGTCATTGCCGTGCTACCGAGCCAGTTGGCGACTTTTGGGTACACCGCTTACGCTGGATTTTGTCTGGTATTGGTCAACTGGACGGGGGCTTTTCTTCAGCCCTGGGTGCGAAAGAATTTTCCGCCCGCTACCTCGCTGCGCATTGGCTTCGGACTGATGCCCGTAGGGATGGGCTTGGTGGTTTTGGGCAGCTATTTGACGAATATTTGGGTAATCCTGGCCGGTACGGCCGTGATCGGCTCTGCCGCCTATGGGTTCAGCTATCAGGGCGGTTTAGCGTTGATTTCACAGCTTGGCGGCACGCAACGGGCGCGGGCCGTGGCGGGTTATATGTTCACAGGCTACGTGGGTTTTGGCATTCCGGCGATTGGCGTGGGGTACCTGGCCGATGCCTTTGGGCTGGTCAACGGGCTGCTGGCTTTCGAGGTGGCGGTGGTAGGGCTGAGTTTGTACTTGTTTTTGACTTTTCGGGAGAAGGTAAAGGTGACGGTGCTACAACGCTGACAGTATTTCGCCCTTTCAGGGCTTAGAGCGAATCTATGCTCTTTTGATTCGCAGCGCTTCACCCTGCGCTAACAGATCACGCCCTTCCAGGGCTGGCACGTGGAGCTGGCAATCGCCTCGCGGAAGGCCAATAGATCAACGCGGCATGGGTACTTTCGCCCCCGTTCGCGCCAAAAAACTGTCCAGCTTACCCCGCAGTTCCTGCCGCTTTTTCGGTAGCCGGGCGGCAACGTTGCGGGTTTCGTCAATGTCGTCTTTGAGGTTGTAGAGTTCGTCGGAATCGTCCTCGTAGTTATGAATCAGCTTCCAGTAACCACTGCGGACGATGTTGTAGGGCGTCACCTGCTCGTAGCGGTAGTGCGGAAAATGCCAAAACAAGTCCCGCATGGGTAGCGGCTTGCCCGTGCGTGCGTGCGCCAGCAGACTCACGCCATCGTTGGGAATGGCGCGGTCAGGCTTAGCTCCCGCCGTTTCCAGAATGGTATTGAAAATATCCATCGTAATCGCCGGACTGCCTGACACGCGCGGCGCGGTTTGCCCCGGCCAACTCACGATCAATGGTACCCGGATGCCGCCTTCGTAAGGAAAGCCCTTGCCGCTGCGGAAAGGCGGGTTGTTCGTGATCGGATTTTGTGGGTTTCCTTCCAAGCCACCATTGTCGGAGGTAAAAATGACCAGTGTATTCTTCTAGTAGATTCTGCGCTTTCAATTCGGCCATGATACGACCCACATTCTGGTCGAGGCTCTCGATCATAGCGGCGTACACCGGATTGCCCTGTCCTTTAGCGGCGGCCTTGGCCTTGTACTTCGCAATAATCTCCGGCTTGCCGCCCAAGGGCGTGTGGACGGCATAAGGCGCGTAGTTGATGAAGAACGGCCCGGCTTTGTTTTTTCGAATCAAGCCGATGACCTCGTCGCCCTCGCGGTCGGTCAGGTACTCACCCGGCTTGCGGGCAGGGAGTGTGGGAATGCCCTTGGTACGGGCGTTTTCGTAGGGGTCGAAGTAGGAAGGCGGCTGGCCGAAGTCGCAGCCGCCGAGGTTGACGTCGAAGCCCTGGTCGTCGGGGTAGTTGCCTTCGGATCCCAGGTGCCACTTGCCGATGAAGGCCGTGAAGTACCCTCTTTCTTTCAGGTACTCGGCGGTGGTTTTTTCCGAGAGGGGTAGTTCGAAGGGGATGGGCGGCACGATTAGCCTTTGGGTCAAATCGCGCTCGTGTTCTTTCTTGTTCTTGCCGTCGTATTGCGCCTCGGCATTCTGGAAGCTCGCCCGTATCCAGTCGGTAATGCCCGTGCGGGCGGGGTACTTGCCGCTCATCAGCGCCGAGCGCGAAGGCGAACAAATCGCCGCCGCCGCATAAGCATCGGTGAACCTCACACCGCTGGCCGCCAGGGCGTCGATGTTGGGCGTTTCGTAGTATTCGCTTCCGTAGCTACTGAGGTCGGCCCAACCGAGGTCGTCGACGAAAATGAGGAGGATGTTGGGCTTTTGGTCAGCGGAGGGGGGCGGGAGACTTTTCCAGGCGGGAAGCAACCCGGCTGTGGCAAATAGTGCGATGAGGACGGTGATTCTTATCGTACGGTTTTTCATAAGTGATTTAACGTTAAGTTATTGAGGCTTATTTACCCAGTAACGGTCCTCCTCGAACTCGGTGAGGGTGACGCTACCCGACAAACGCCGAATGTAGAACTCCTTTTGATCCTGACCCCTCTGGCGGCGCTCGGGGTAGTCGAGGTACACCTTTTGCGAGGAAGGACGTACCGACACGACGCAGATTTCGCGCCCCGCCAGTTCCACAAAGGCTGCATCCACCAGCGCGGCGAAAGCGTTCCCCAGGCCCGTTTGCATCAGGGCATCCAGCCGCTGCCGAAACTGATCCTGCCGGGTGGCGGGGCTGTCAGTAGCCGATACGCCCAGTAGTTCGTAGTCTTTCTGCAAGCTAAAAATTTCTCCATCGTCCGTGACGCCAATGAGAAGATTTCCCCCTTCGGTGTTGGCAAAGGCGGCCAGGGTTTTCAGTACGCTATGCCGGACAGGGTAAGATTCGCTATCTTTTTTGATATCGTAGAGCAGGGTACTTTTGAACTCCACGTGCTTGGTTTCGCCGCGCTCGATCTGCTGGTGTAGCGTGGCTACTTCTACGCTCAGTTCACTTGCCTGCACGTAGCGATCCGAAACATCGCTGGTGGTGTAGGCGTAATCGCGGAGTTTGGGGTAGCGCCGGGCAAACCATCGTTCCACTTCCTGGATATCGCCCTCGTTTAACCCGTAGAGCTCGTACACCAGGCGGTCGATTTCGCGCTGCTCGTTGGATTGGTAGTCGTAGCGGGGATTTTGCTTTTGTTTGGTGATGATTTGGGAAACCAGGTTTTCAATCTTCCTCAAAATGGGGTCATCAGCTTCCAGTAAGGGGAAGATGAATTTTGCAATGTCATCTCCGCTCGTGTCTACTGTATGCTTTATATAGTTTTTGAAAATATATCGAGCCAGTTTTGAAGCGAATACTCCCAACAGAAAGTCATCGCTGTAAAAATCGCAGAAAATACCCGAACCTTTTGCTTCAAACACTCCTCCACTATTTAATCTGAAAGTAGGGGCATAAATCCCCGTAATCGAAAATGTCAGACCTTTTTTAAAGAAATATCTCTCATTTTTCCATGCTGATCCTGGATTCTTCCTCATACTTTCAATTGCACCCTTCGCCCAATTGATATAGAAGATAGTCGGCGCATAATAGTTAGGCAACCAACCTTCTGCCGAATCAGATGCACCTCCTTTTTCAAAGGGCACGAAGCATTCGGTAAGCTTTTCCCAGTTTTTATCTAAACCCTTTGTTTTTTCTTCCTCTGAGATTCTATCTAGTTCTTCTTGCGGAAGAATCATCCATTTTTCTAATTTCCCTAGGCTACCACTTGCATTGTCTTGGAAAACTCGTACATAGTTTTTGTTATTTCCAGTGGATATACCATGTGGCGAATCTCCAATATTACCAAACTTGGTCAATGAAATCGCAGTTTCATTTAACGTTCGAGTATAACTTTCTACCTCCTTTCTCTGACATTCGGTTAGGCCTTTATTATTCTCATTCATCAGCGCAAACAGCTTCGGACTCGCCACAAAGATGGGTCGCAGGCTGTTGGTGGCGATCAGGCTTTGTGGGTAAGCGTACACGGCGTAGTCGGGCGTGGCTTCTCCCACGAAGGTTTCGAGGTTGAAAAGCAACTCGCGAAACCGGGGAATGTCCTTACGGGTAGAAATATTGGTGAGGTCGGCGGCGATCAGTTCCGCTGGTTTTGGTCTGCTTCCTTTGGGTAGGGGAAGTGGCGACCGCGTGAGGGTAAAGATGCAGGGATTGACCACAGCCTTGAAGCAGTCAGGATGCAGTCGAACTACCTTGTGCAGTCGTTGCGAAAGTACCATTTGGCGGAGTGGCAAATGGCTCTTGATGGTAAGCCAGGTATCGGACACGATATAGCAAAGTACCCCGCCGGGCCGCACCAGCTTGCGCAACGCCATGCTCATAAAAGTACCGTAGGAGTCGCGGCTTTTAAGGTCGTAGTGCTTCGTTAGCTCAGGAGATACCTTCACGCCGTAGGGCGGATTGCCGATTACAATGTCGAAGCCTGCGTCGGCCTCGCCCGTCAGGATTTCGTTGAAGAACAGGTGCCAGAGGAAATAGGGCTTCTCGTCGGCTTTTTCTTCCAGCGCCAGCAGTCTTTCGCGTTTGGCCAAGAGTTTCTTTTCTAAAAACTGCCATGCTTCCAGCCCTTTTTGCAAACGCTCTCGGGCCTGAGCCTGTTTTCGTCTCTTTGCCGCCGAGTCATTGTCACTGTCGGCAGGAATCATGCTTAGTTCTTGTTCTTTTTCGCCAATAAATCGGCTGATCTGCTTATGCTCCAGTTCGATATTGTATTCAAGATTATCGTGAATAATCTTGTCGATCCGTTGCCTGACACGCTTTTTATCGATAAGTGTGGGATCGAAGTAGGTGTTCACGAGCTTTTTGAGATCATTCCTCTCTCGATCCGAAAGGTCGATGCGGGTCTGGGAACCCTTGCTCTGCCCAAAGAGATCGGTCTGGCCTCCTTCGACGATAGTAACGCTTTTTTGCTGAGACAGTACGTTATCGAGTGGAGTACCCTCGAAGCTTTCCGTCAGCGAGTCGCCCTGCATAATCTTGTAGTCGAGGTTGGGCAGCGGGCTCGGCATTTCCTCGTCCACGATCAGCGACAGCCAAAACCGCAGCCGAGCGATGTCCACCGCGCCCTTATCGATGTCCACGCCGTAGATATTTTCACGAATGATGCGGAGTTTCTCAGCGTGAAAATTAAAGTCGCGAGGGCGCGAGCGCAGGCCTGATAGCTTGCGCTTGAGGTCGAAGAGTTCAAGCACCAGCCCCATCGGGAAGGCACCCGAGCCAATGGCCGGATCGCAGATGCGCACCACGTCGAGGGCGTCGTAGATGGCATCGGCGTGGCTGGTCACTACACTGGGAATGGTATTGCGCTCGCCCTTGACAAACAGATCGAGGGCGCGCCATTCTACCGGGTTAAGCGTAGGTTGTAGCTTGCGCCGCAGGTACAGGCTCAGGCTTTCGCGACACATGTAGTGCACCACTTCCTTAGGCGTGTAAAAAGTACCCTTGTCCTTATTGTCTTCGAGGAGGTTTTCAAAAATCAACCCCAGCATCTCGGGGTCCACGCCTACCTCCTGGTCGGCGGGCAGGTTTTCGTCGATCGTGAAATTGTAGCTACCCAGGAAATCCAGTAGTGCGCGAAAATCGGTAGTTCGGAAATTGACCGCCGTGGGTTCCTGCGCGTCGCGCTCAAACAAACCACCATTGAGGAAAGGTACTTTCGTGACTCGCCCGTCGGCGAAGGGCGTCCGACCGTCGATCAGGAAATGGTAGTTCGGGCGGTTGGGATTGTTGAGGGTGGCAAAAAAGAGTTGGGTAAGCGTATTTTGGTAAAAATCGTCGGGTTCGGAGCAATCCCTAAACAGATCGTTTACGAAGGCCCGCCGTCCGTCGCGCCAATTTTCATCGGTGGCACCCATCCACCCTTTTTTCTGCAAAAAGTACAGAAACACCAGTCGTCCCATGAGTTTCTTGACAAAATGGCTGATGGCGCGATCGGTTTGTTTGGTCTGCTCGTCAGGATCAGTCTCTTCCGCAAAGTAAGCCTCAAATTGCGCCCGGTACTCTGATTGTTCAAGGTACTCGGTTAGGGATTTGTAATGGTGATGGTACTGTTTAAAAAACTCGCCGGATATTTTCTCGACCGAAAACGCTTGAAGCAGGTGCTTGATTTCCAGCCCTTCAGCGTACTGCATTAGAATGTCAAAGCGTTCGATGGCCGTTTCGCAGGACTCATCGGGTCCGAAGACGTAGGTATAGCGGCGGGGCTGGGTTTCCTCTTTCAGTAGTTTACCCTCATCGTCCCAGTAGGCTTGCTTAGAAATGAAAGACATCCGCCACTCGGGCGCATCGGCAGCGTAGTACACCGCCACGATGCCGTCCAGAACCCCCGGAATGACATCCTTGTCGATCAGGTTACGCAGCCCTACGCGATTTTTGGCTATCGAGCCGCCGCCTGCTTTCAATTGCACGGTGTAGAAACCAATCAAGGAGCCATCGGCCAGTTTCACTTCTCCAAACTGGGATATTTCTTCGGCAATATCCTGCTGGTCCTGCGTCAGCAACGCCTTTTGGATTGGGCGAGAGAGGAAGTCGCGATTGGGGAAGGTGGTATGGAGCAGACGCTTCCAGTTGGAGAGTTGGTAGTTCTGCCGGAAGGTGTCGCGGAGTTGCTGGGTGGTCATGCGAGGGTAGAGAAGGTACTTTAACCTGAAAAGGATTCGGAAATGATAATCTGGGGTTTGAGGAAGGGCAGTGGCTCCGTGGGCTGTGCGCTATCCTCCGTACTGGCGTTGCTCTCCTGCAAGGGGTACTTGGCTAGTACTTCTACCAGATGGTTGTACCGCTCGATGGTGCGCCATTTTTCTTTTTGGGCAGTTTTGAGCAGCGCGTTCAGCTCGCGGGGTAGTTTCTGGAAGCGGCCCCGGGCAATGGCTTCCAGCGCGTCGTCAAACAGGGTTTGGTTTTCCGATGTGGCGAATTCGGTTTGTCGCATCGTCTTGATGTACCCTAAAGCCCTTTGCTCATTGGGGCCGAATTTTACGGAAGTCTTGTCGGTGTGGAGGGTAACGTACTCCTCTTCCCGAAACTGTCCCAAGGCCAGCGCTACCTGCTCATAGTGCCGGGTGTGCAGTGGCACGCCCTTTTCGACCGTGGACGCCTTGAACTCACGGGCTGCTTCCACAAAAGTGAGTTCTTCGAAACTACCATCGGGTTTGACAAAGTAAAATCCGTGGCGGTGCTTGTTGCGGATGTAAGTGAGGGTACTGTCTTTCTTCACCGTTGATTTGCGACCCACCCGCGAGCGAGCGGGCATGCGTTTGATTCGGGCGTAGTCTTCCTCATTCATTTCCTTGAACTCCCGCAGCCAGTTGAGCAGCATGAGCCGCTCGTCCTTATCTTCCTGGGGTACTTTGCTAAACAATCCCCAGGTACCAAACTCTTCGTCGGAGGAATAGATTTGACTATCCTCGCCCAGGGCCGTGTGAAAGGCCTGCAGCTTCATGAATGCCTTCTTGTTGAGTTCAATATCGCGGTCAGCCTGAGCGGTTGGAAAGAAATTATAGATAAAGATGGTTTCGCTCTGTGTCCCCACCCGATTGACGCGGCCAATGCGCTGCATAAGCCGCGTGGCATTCCAGGGAATGTCATAGTTGACGATCACGTTGGCCCGGTGCAGGTTCACACCTTCGGCTAACACTTCGGTAGTGAGTACGATGTCATAGTCATTGCGCTGCTTGCTGAGTTCCAGATTGGCGTCGAAATTAGCCGCTACTACCTCTTCCCGGTCCGAGAGGTTGTCGCCGTCCACTTCCAGAATACGATACTTACCAACCATATTCTCGTGCAAGTAACGAATCGTCTCTTTCGACTCGGAAAACACCACGAGTTTGTGGTTAGGGTTGATGTCGGGCTTCAACAGTTCGGTATCAAGGCGGTAGGCAAACTCATCGAGCTTAGGATCAATATGCTCGAAAGCCTGCCACTCGGCCACCAGTTGATCTAGGAAGACCTGATCCTGTTCAATTAGTCGCCGGAACTCCGGGTCGAAGTCCTCCGCTAAATAGGTAGTAATGAGGTCGGGGTTTTCGTAGTTGGCTAACAATTCAAGCACCTCCTCATCGGTGTCTTGTGCCATAAATTCGCTGATGTCGATTGTACTTTTGGCTACCAGAAAAACCCGCCCCTTATCGAGCATATCCAGCATGAGTTGATTTTTTGCTTGGTAGCGACGAAGTGACTGCAGGAAGGCGTGGAAACTGCTGTCGATGCGCTTCACTAGGCGCGTCCGCATAATCACGGCCAACTGCACCGAAAATATTTCACTCCTCTGATTATAGACCGGATCCCGTATCTCCTTCGGTAGGTACCGCCAGGGCTGGTAATAAGTATAGGTAATGCCTACCTTGGGAAAGCTGATAAGTTGAAAGGTACGATCATACAGCTCGTTCAAGGCAGGATCAAGCTGGTACAGAATCTGGCGGGGCGCTTCAATTTCCGGGAAGTTGAGACCTTGCGCCTGAATATCTTCCCAATAGCGGGGTGTATCCCGGATATCCGTACGCGTACGCCGCACAATCACGGGTTCAAGTACTTTGTCGCGGATTTGATCGTAAATCTTCTTCACCCCCGCCTTAATCCTGACCCGGTCTTTTTCCTTCTTCCGCAGTTTTTCGTACTCATCGATGAGCGGACGAAAGAAATGCTGTATGTTCCCAACTTCCAGCGGGGACTGCTTAGCGTCCAGAAATAGATAAAGCTGGTTGCGAATGTCTTCGGGTTTGTTGTTGAGCGGCGTGGCTGTCACCAGCATCACTTTCTTTCGGGTGCTACCATCCTTGACATCGGGGCGGCGGCGGGGCGTTTTGCAAAGTTTTTGCAAGCTATGGAACATCTCGGAAGTGTCAGTCCGAAACTTGTGAGCTTCATCTACGATGATCAGATCGTAATTCTCCGGGTAGCGGATATGATGCAAACTACCGTTGGAAATCAAATCCACATTGATAAGTCCGAAGTCGTTGACCGTTTTCTCCCAGTTCTTACGCAACACAGGCGGATGCACCACCAAAACTTTGGTGCGGTGATAACCATTGTAGTGGGAGTACCGCCGGGCGATCAGCGTAGCTACAATTGTTTTACCCAATCCCACTACGTCGCCCAAAATAAATCCGTCGAAATCAAGTAGTTTGCGGAAGCCGTCTTGTACGGCATCGATCTGATAAGCCAGTTTTTTATAGCCCTTCGGCATATCCACGTCCGGGTCGTATTCCACACTTTTACCAAAGTACTCGATCAAAAACTTCACGTATACCTCGAAGGGAGTAAAGTGGTCATTGAGGTACGTTTCCGTACGTACGGGCAAAAGCGTGGCAGAAGTTACGGGTATTCCTTCTTCCCACAGTTCCTCAAAGGTCTGCTGGGCATACTTGACATCTTCATACTCGCTCAATTGCACATTGAACTCGAAATTATTCTCCAGACCGCCTTCGGTAAGGTTGCTCGACCCCGAAATGACCGTTCCCCAGCCCCCGTGCGAATGCTCTAATGCTTGGCGGAAAATGTAGATTTTAGCGTGAATTTTCTGAGACGGATGGATGCGGATTTGAATTTTCTCTCCTTCTACATCCTGAACAAATTCTAATATGCCTTCTTCAATATCGCGCCGATACTCAGAGCTTTGGACTTCCTTTTTTATCTTCTGAAAATATTCATCCCGAATCTCGTGGGCTTTTAGATTAAGCTCATAGCCTCTGATGGCCGCTTTTCGACTCAATTGATCTAAATCCATTCCAACCATTACTCTAATGTTATCTACATCGGCCAATTCCCTGCGGATTTTAAAATAGCCCGTTGCATAGAAGTAGCCCACTAGCGCGTCGAAAAAGTGCACATCAAGATGCTCAAAAATTCCCCTGAATTTATTCAAAAGGGTATTTTCCTTTTTATTGGTAAAGAATTTGGAGGATTTGAGCAGAACGGGTGATTCTACCATAATTGTAAAAGAAGATATTAGCAGAGTAAACTAGGTTTGTATTATAAACCAGGCAAAAATACCATTATTAGGTAGGAATACCCTAGGTATTTAATA
The DNA here is from genome assembly GCA_963716085.1 of uncultured Cytophagales bacterium. Taxonomy (GTDB): domain Bacteria; phylum Bacteroidota; class Bacteroidia; order Cytophagales; family Spirosomataceae; genus Persicitalea. Next base: position 5,950,793 of record OY970288.1, on the reverse strand, counting down.
TGAATATCCTAGGAAGAGGGCTAAATTTGGCACAGAACATCCTAGCTATGCCATCTTGCTGCCCTTCTTCACAAAGACTTAGTAATGTCCCAACAAAAAGTACCTAGCACCCTCTTCCTCCTCCCCACCGTTCTGGCCGAAGGCACGGCGGCGCAAGTCCTCAGTCCGCAAGTAGCGGAAGTCATCGGCAAGCTCGATTACTTTTTCGCCGAGGAGCTGCGTACCGCCAGGCGGTTCGTAAGCAGCCTGCGGCTGGGGCGGGTGATTCAGGAAATGACTTTTTATGAATTGAATAAAAAAACGCCCGAATCCGACACGCTCGCTCAACTCCGCGAACTGCCCGTCGGGGCAGATATTGGTGTGCTGTCAGAAGCAGGTTGCCCCGGTGTGGCCGATCCTGGTGCGGTGGCCGTGCGGCTGGCGCACGATTTGGGCATGAAGGTGGTGCCGCTGGTGCGGCCGTCGTCCATCTTGCTGGCTTTGATGGCCTCGGGACTGAGTGGGCAGTCTTTTGCCTTTCACGGGTACTTGCCGATCGATAAAAAAGAGCGGCGGAAAGCGCTGCTCGAATTGGAAAAAGAAGGCCGAGAGCGCCGCCAAACCCAGATCTTTATGGAAACGCCTTTCCGTAACAACCATATGCTGGAGACGATCGTCGCCGCCTGCCATTCCGATACGCTGCTGTGCGTGGCCAGCAACCTGACAGCCCCCGACGAATACATCCAAACGCAGTCGATTGAAGCGTGGCGCAAGGTGGAAATCGATCTGCACAAGCAGCCAACGATCTTTCTATTGGGCTGATTTGCCCCAGGAGTTTCTTGGAAAATTAACAATACCATTGTACGTTTGTGAAGTGGCTCTTGCTGAGTCACTTTCTTTTTAGCCGTTTACTCTACTAAATTACTATACTAAATAGACTTTTGGAAACACCCTCCTCCGCCGTGTCTATTCTGGAAACCAAATCAAAAGTTGCCTGGCAGCCTTTGAATGCGGTAAAAATCGCCACGGGCGATCCCGTGGAGGATCGTCGGTTGGCGGATTTGGCCCGGCGCGAGGGCTACGCCGTTTTCCTGCCTGACCTACCCGAGGAGTCGGATGCTGTTTTTGCCAATTCGGTTTATAAAACTGCGGCGAAAGAGGAAATTTTAGTTGAATCAGGGAATAGTACAAACTCTTTTGCCGCTTTTAAAAAAATATCCAGCCGCCTTTCGGAGGTGGTCTTGCGGCAGCGCAGCCGCACGGAAATTGGCGTCAACATCTTTTCGGCCATCGCCCTGATGATCGTCGGCCACTTGATTTTTAGCTACGCCAGCCTTGATCGGCTGGGTTGGGTGTGGACCAGTCTGCTGGAAGACGAGGATTTTTTTTATTACCTCGTGGGGGGCTTCATCGCCCAAATGATCGACGGGGCGCTGGGCATGGCCTACGGGGTGACGGCCACCACCTTTTTGCTGACCCTGGGCGTGCCGCCTTCGGTGGCGAGCGCGAGCGTTCACTCGTCCGAGATTTTTACCAGCGGCGTGTCGGGTTATATGCACCTGAAATTTGGGAATGTGAATAGCAAATTGTTTAAAACACTGCTCGTTCCCGGCATCATGGGTGCTATCGTGGGGGCTTATGCTTTGACCGCCCTGGAAGAATATATCTTCGTAATAAAGCCAATCGTCGCAGTTTACACGCTGATTTTGGGCGTATTGATTTTGAAAAAAGCGCTCAAAAAACGCATTGAAAAGCGCCCCTTTAACAAAGTGGGCTGGCTGGCACTGGCGGGCGGCTCGCTGGATGCCATCGGCGGCGGTGGTTGGGGGCCGATTGTTTCTTCGACGCTCATTGCGCGCGGGCGACACCCCAAGTACACCATCGGTTCGGTGAACCTGACGGAGTTTTTTGTGTCGTTGGCCAGTTCCCTGACATTCATTACGTTAATCGGCTTTTCGCACTGGCAGGTCATTGTCGGGTTAATCTTAGGAGGCATGGTCGCGGCCCCGATCGCCGTCACCCTGTCGCGGCGCTTGCCCATCAAGACCATGATGATCTTGGTCGGAATCGTGGTAATTGTGGTAAGTTTGAGGATTATTTATACGGTAATTTTGAATTAGGAGAAAAGGAGGAAGGAGGAAAGGAAAAAGCATTTTAACCGATTTCCCTCGCTCTCGTAAGCCTTACTATGAAGAAGCAAACTAAAGCCATCCGCACCCAAACCCCGCAAACGCAGTACCGCGAACACGCTACGCCGCTGTTTCTGACCAGCAGTTTCACCTTCGAGACCGCCGAGCAGGGCAAGGCACTTTTCGACGAAACGGAGCAGGGCAATCTGTACAGCCGATTCTCAAACCCCAGCGTGCAGGAATTTGTGGATAAGGTGTGCATGCTGGAAGATTGTGAGGACGGCGTCGCTACGGCCACGGGCATGGCGGCGGTATTCGCCAGCTTTGCGGCCAGTTTGCAATCGGGCGACCACCTCATCGCCAGCCGCGCCCTGTTCGGCTCGGCGCATCAGATTATCACGCAGATATTAGTGAAATGGGGCATCACCCACACCTACCTCGACGCCTCGGCCCCCGAAGCGGATTGGGAGGCCGCCGTGCAGGACAATACCCGTATGATGTACGTCGAGACCCCCTCGAACCCTGGCCTTGAACTGGTGGATCTGGCGATGATCGGGCGGCTTTGCAAGAAGCACAACCTGATTTTCAACGTGGACAACTGCTTTGCGACACCTGCTTTACAAAACCCCGCTGAGTTTGGGGCGCATTTGGTGGTGCATTCGGCCACGAAATTCATGGAAGGACAAGGCCGCGTGCTGGGCGGCGTGGTGGTGGGAACCAAGGAACACATCAAGCCACTGCGGTTTTTCTGTCGGCAGACGGGGCCGTCGATGTCGCCATTCAATGCCTGGGTACTTTCCAAGAGTCTTGAAACCCTGGACTTGCGGATGGAAAAGCATTGCGCCAACGCCCTCAAATTGGCCGAGGCTTTGGAGAAGTTGCCAGAAATCAAGCAGGTGAACTACCCGTTTTTGCCCTCGCACCCGCAGTACGAACTAGCCAAACAGCAAATGAGCGCGGGGGGCGGTATCGTGACCATCGACCTGGAAGGCGGCTTCGAGCGGGTGTGTGCCTTTATGAAAGCGTTACAAATTCCGTCGTTATCATCCAATCTGGGCGATACACGTACCATAGTAACGAATCCATACACGACGACTCACTCCAAACTAAAACCGGAGGAAAAGACAAATTTAGGCATTACCGAAGGGTTGATCCGCATTTCGGTGGGACTGGAAGCGGTGGAGGATTTGATTGAAGATTTCGCGCAGGCGGCGCGGGTAAGTGCGGCGGTGGAGAACGCATTATAAATTTCATTTTCCTGAATTAAAATTATGAAAACATTAACAATTAATATACCCGATTCGATAGATATAGAAGAGTTCGAGGCGAAAATGTTGCTCGCCGGGAATTTATACGAACGTCAAAAGGTGACGCTGGGTCAAGCTGCCGATATTGTGGGAATAAGTAAGCGTTCTTTCATAGAGATTATGGGAAAATATGGATTCAGCCTTTTTGGCGACTCAGTTGAGAATCTGAAAAATGATATTATGAATGCGTGATAAATGCGTAATTACCGATACAAGCTGCCTTATTTTACTTCATAAAGTTGCTCGATTAGATGTGCTGAATTTACTTTTTGAGGAAGTAATTATTACGCAAAAAATAAAGGAAGAGTACGGGGATGATTTGCCTGACTGGATTAAAATACAAGATTTTCAAAAGCAGGACACGTATGAGATATTTAACAGCCTAGTGGACGAGGGAGAGGCAACCGCTTTGTCTCTGGCTTGGGAAATCAAAGACTGCATAATCGTGTTGGATGATTTAAAAGCGCGTAATACAGCTATAAATCTTGGTTTTAAGGTTACAGGAACACTAGGCGTGTTAGTCAAAGCAAAGAAAACAGGGTTGCTCGAATCCCTGAAAACAGAAATTGATAAAATGCTGGCAACCGATTTTAGAATTAGTCCAAAGCTGATTGAGCAGATCCTGAGAGAAGTGGGCGAATAGAAAAACAAATAAAATGATATTTACCGAACTCCATACAACTAACTCCCTCCTCGAACTAATCGCCGATAAGTCCGAAGTGGAAGCCCTGCGCCTGCTCACGGAATCATTCCCCGGACAAGTAGCTTTTTCCAGCAGCTTGGGCTACGAGGATCAGGTGATCACGGATTTGATTCTGAAAAACGAGTTGCCGATCAGGATTTTTACGCTGGACACGGGACGGTTGTTTGAGGAAAGCTACAAGACTTTGCAGCGTACGAATCGCCGCTACGAAACCAAGTTGGAGGTAGTCTTCCCACAGCACGAAGCGGTCGAAAATTTATTAAATAAAAAAGGCCCGTACAGCTTTTACGATTCCGTTGAAAACCGCAAAGAATGTTGCTTTATCCGTAAAGTCGAGCCGTTGAATCGCGCTTTGGAAGGCGTGAAGATTTGGGTGACGGGCATCCGCGCCGAGCAATCGGGTAATCGGCAGGAAATGCGGCCCATCGAGCGGGACGAGGCGCATGATTTGTTCAAGTTTCATCCGCTATTGCCGTGGAGTTTTGGCAAGGTGCAGGAATACGTAAAAGAGCATGATGTGCCGTACAATTTACTGCACGACAAGGGCTTCGTCAGCATCGGTTGCTCGCCCTGCACCCGTGCCATTCAGCCGGGCGAAGATTTTCGGGCAGGCCGCTGGTGGTGGGAGGACGAGAGTAAGAAAGAGTGCGGTTTGCACAGCAAATAATTTTATTTGACGTTGGATGTTTGACATTTGATTTCTGACCTTCTTTAAAGAATCGTTCATGAGACATAATTTTAGGGAGTTGAGGATATGGCAAGTGGGAATGGAAATCGCTCGTTTGACCTACAAACTAACGAAACACTTTCCACGAGAAGAACTATATGGTCTAACTTCTCAGATGCAAAGGGCAGCCGTTTCAATTCCTAGTAATATTGCCGAAGGTTGCGGGAGAGGAACCGATTTGCAAACCATTCACTTTATTGACATCTCTCTTGGATCATCTTGTGAACTTGAAACACAAATTCTTCTTGCGGTAGATTTCAATTATTGTGTAGAAGATAGTATTTTCGAATTGATCAACCTTTTAAAAGAATTTCAGCCAAAGGCTAGAAGTTTTCGAGATAAACTATCTCAGAAGTCAAAAATTCTTAATAAAGTATGAGGACACAATCAAACGTCAAACGTCAAACGTCGAACGTCCAGAATCTAAACTATCTCGACCAATTAGAAGCCGAGGCTATCTATATCATGCGGGAAGTGGCCGGACAATTCGAGCGGCCCGCGCTGCTTTTTTCGGGCGGGAAAGACTCTATAACATTGGTGCGCCTGGCGCAAAAAGCTTTTGCTCCGGCTAAAATTCCCTTTACGTTGGTACACGTAGACACGGGACACAACTTCGAGGAGGCCATCAAGTACCGCGACGAACTAGTAGAGAAGATCGGGGCCAAGCTGGTCGTGCGCTACGTGGAGGACACCATAAAAGCCAAGGGCCTGCAGGAACCGACGGGCAAGAACGCCAGCCGCAACTGGTTGCAAACCTACACGCTGCTGGATACCATCGAGGAATTCGAGTTCGATGCCTGCATCGGCGGCGCGCGGCGTGATGAGGAAAAGGCCCGCGCCAAGGAGCGAATATTTTCGTTTCGCGATGAGTTCGGACAGTGGGATCCGAAGCGGCAGCGACCCGAGCTCTGGAATTTGTTTAACGGCAAAATCCACAAAGGCGAGAACGTCCGCGTGTTTCCGATTTCCAACTGGACGGAACTGGACGTGTGGTCCTACATCCGCCGTGAGGAGATCGAACTACCCAACATTTACTTCGCCCACGACCGCGAACTCATCCTGCGCGACGGGCGGCTGCTGAACAACACACCCGTCATTCAACCCGACGAAAACGACCAGATCGTAACCCGCCGCGTGCGATTCCGTACCGTGGGAGACATGACCTGTACCGCCGCCGTGGAATCCGACGCCGCCACGCTGGACGAGGTTGTCGCTGAAATTACCATCTCCCGCATCAGCGAGCGCGGCGAAACCCGCATCGACGACCAGCAAACGGAAGCCGCGATGGAAGACCGGAAAAAGGGGGGGTATTTTTAAATATAGGAGAAGAGCGACTGCATTTTTTTACAGACCATTTTTGCTGTGGAAGTATCTATCTTTCCAAGTTTTTTTACCAACCTTATCTTGTCAATTGATCGGATTTGGTCTAGGGCAATTTGGCCAGCCTTTCCCTTGAATTTACAGTTAACACGGGTTGGATACGTCTTTCGCGAACTTGTCAATGCTGCGATAGTTACCGTATTCAGATATCTGTTAGTCTCATCGGGTGAGATAACGATACATGGACGCGTCTTGGAGATTTCACTTCCAATGGTAGGATCAAGATCGACCATCCAGACTTCAAAACGATCTACTCCCATGCCCATTCGCCATTGGATTCGAAGTCATTCGAGAAGCCTTCGAGCAGTTCGCCTTCTGGTAGTTCACCTGCGGTAATGGCTGCTTGGAATTGCTCTTCCCAACCGTGACGGGGGGATTTTCGTACAGGTTTCATTATCAGTTGGTCGTCGTGAATTTCAACCTCGACTTCTTCCTCAACTTTTAATTGTTGAAGGAAAAATTTGTTGATAATGATTCCCTGAGAGTTGCCAATTTTTATAATACGCGTTACCATACTCTGTAAAATTAGATAGAAGTCACGAAGTTATAACAATGTTAATACAATTCCAACAAATAAAATGGACCTTCTAAGATTCATAACTGCCGGTTCCGTCGATGACGGCAAAAGTACCCTCATTGGCCGCTTACTTTTCGATACCAAAAATATTCTTGCCGACCAGATGGAGGCCATCGAAAAGGCCAGCAAAAGCCGCAACGATGGCGAAATCGACCTCGCGCTGCTCACCGACGGACTGCGCTCCGAGCGGGAGCAGGGCATTACCATCGACGTGGCCTACAAGTACTTCCAGACGCCGAAGCGCAAGTTTATCAGCATCGACGCGCCGGGCCATATTCAATACACCCGCAACATGGTGACGGGCGCGTCCAACGCCGACCTTGCCATCATCCTTGTGGACGCACGCCAAGGCGTAGGCGAGCAGACCCGCCGACATTCGCTGATTGCCTCCATGCTCGGTATTCCGCACGTGGTGGTAGCCGTGAATAAGATGGACTTGGTGGATTTCTCGGAAGACCGTTTTCTCGAAATTGCCGCGACTTACCAGGAATTGGCTAAGAAACTGCAGATCAAAGACCTGACCATCGTGCCCGTGAGCGCTCTGAACGGCGATAACGTAGCCGAGCCATCACCGAATATGCCGTGGTACGCGGGCGACACGATGCTTTCGGTGCTGGAAAACGTGAACGTGCTGAGTGACCAGAACCTGACTGATGGACGGTTTTCGGTGCAATACGTGATTCGTCCCCAAACCGAGGAGCATCACGACTACCGGGGCTACGCCGGGCGCATTCAGAGCGGTACTTTCCGTAAAGGTGACCGCATTACGGTGTATCCGTCGGAGCAGACTTCCACCATTGAGAAAATAGAAATGGGAGGAAATGAATTAGAAGAAGCCTTTGCCTCGCAGTCGGTGACGCTGTCGCTGAGCAGCGATGTCGATATCAGTCGGGGCGACCTGCTCGTAACGTCCGATAATCAGCCGCCTATTCTGAGTCAGTATTTGGAGACGCTGATTTGTTGGATGGATGACCGCAAAGAATTGAAAGTGGGCGGCAAATTCAGCCTCCAGCACGGAACCAGCCGCACCCGTTGTTCGGTTCGGAGCATAGATTATCGCGTCGACATCAATACTTATGAGCAAATCGAGGACGTCGAAAGTCTGAAACTCAACGATGTGGCCCGCGTAGTGCTGCGCACCGCCAACCCTATCGCTTACGATCCCTACCTGAAAAACCGCGCCAACGGTGCCGCTATCCTGATCGACGAAACCTCGAATGTGACGGTGGGAGCCTGCATGGTGGAGTAAGTCAATCCCAGCGAATCACGGAATTAATCGCCAACTTTTAACATTTACTATACTAATCCCATAGACTTATAGATATTATGAATGACTTAACGCTTACCGATAAGGTATCCGCCGACGCCAAACGGGATATTTTCGAATTGCAAAACAAGATTGGCACTTTCTCCAACGACGAAGGGGCCGAGGAAGCCTTCCGCAAGTACCGCCTCAGTCGGGGCGTGTACGGACAGCGGCAGCCAGGCGTGCAAATGATCCGCATCAAACTACCCTACGGCTATGTGACCGCCGATCAGTTGGTGCGCATCGCCGATTGCTCCGACAAATACGCGACGGGCAACCTACACGCCACCACCCGGCAGGACATTCAGCTTCACTTTGTAAAACTAGCCGACTCGCCGCAGCTGTGGGCCGACCTGGAAGACGCCGACATCACGCTGCGCGAAGCCTGCGGCAATACCGTCCGCAACGTAACGGCCTCCGCCACGGCGGGCGTCGACCCCGACGAGCCGTTCGATGTATCGCCCTACGCGCAGGCGATTTTCGAGTACTTCTTGCGCAATCCGATTTCGCAGGAAATGGGGCGAAAATTTAAGATTTCGCTTTCGGCTTCGGAAAAGGATTCGGCGCTGGGTTTCATGCACGATGTGGGACTAATTGCCAAAATGGGCCAAAATGAAAGTGGCAAAACCGTAAAAGGCTTTAAAGTCATGATCGGCGGCGGACTGGGCGCACAGCCTTTTCCGGCCCAAACGGCTTACGAATTCTTGCCCGACGATCAGGCGATTCCGTTCATCGAAGCCGTTATCCGCGTTTTCGACCGTTACGGTGAGCGGGCGCGGCGGCACAAGGCTCGGATGAAATTCCTGCTCAACGACCTTGGGCTGGAAAAGATGATGGAGCTGGTGCAGGAAGAGTGGACAGCTCTGAAAAACAAGACGTATGCCGTGCCGGAGATGACCTTTTCCTGGACTAACCTAGAAGACAGAACGCCATTGAGCCAAGAAGAAATTCTTGCTTTGGCCGACGCGCAACTTGAAGGCTCTGAGCAAGAACTTTTCAAAAAATGGCTGGTCACCAACGTTTTTGAACAAAAACAAAAAGGCTGGTACGGCGTGTACCTGCGGGTGCTGTTGGGCGATATGCACTCCGATACCGCCCGCCAACTGGCCGACATCATGCGGCAATACGCCGCCGACGATCTACGTGTGACCATCAATCAGGGCTATCTTCTGAAATTCGTGAAGGCCGAGGATCTGCCCGCGCTTTTCCAGGCATTGAACCAGCTCGGTTTGGCTACGCCTGGCTTCGACAGCACCGCCGACATCACGACTTGCCCCGGCACCGATACCTGCAATCTGGCGATTTCGAGCAGCTACGGCATCACGCGCGCGCTGGAAGTGATGATGAAGGAAGAATATCCCGACCTGATTCACAACAACGACATCAAGATAAAGATCAGCGGCTGCATGAATGGCTGCGGCCAGCACAGCGCGGCCAATATCGGCTTTCATGGCAGTTCGATCAAGAACAAAAAGCTGGTGCTGCCCGCTTTGCAGGTGATCTTGGGCGGTGGGTTCACCGGAGCATTTAGCGAGGGGCTGATGGGCGACAAGGTCATCAAACTCCCTTCCAAGCGCGGCCCCGAAGCACTGCGCACGCTGCTGGACGACTACCACACCAATGCTTACGAAGACGAATACTTTAACCAGTATTACGCCCGGCAGACCAAAAACTACTTTTACCAACTTCTCAAACCCATCGCCGACCTCACCGAAGTCAAGGACGATGAGTACCGCGACTGGGATCACGACGAATTGTTCAAAACTGAAGTCGGCGTGGGAGAATGCGCGGGCGTAATGATCGACCTTGTGGGTACGACGCTTGTCGAAGCAGATGAGAAGCTTTCGCTGGCCCACGAACTGCTGGACGAGGGCGTATGGGCCGATGGCATTTACCATGGCTACAATACCTTCATCACCGGCGCTAAGGCCCTGCTCATCGGCGAGGGAATCTCGACCAGCTCGCAGCACAGTATGGTGAAAGAGTTTGAGGAGAATTTTGGCAAAGTCTTCTTCCCCGAAGCCGCCGAAGACAGCAAGCCGTTTTCGCAACTCGTTTTCAGTATCAATAAAAACGAACCGACCGAAGCGTTTGCGCGCGAATTTATTGGCAAAGCCGAGAACTTCTTGAAAAATGTAAAAGCCCATCGCACCAGCCAACTTGTGGACGATGCCGAACCCGCCCTGCAAGAGTTGGTGTACGGACAAGACAGTTAATTTAGTTCATACGCTGGCTGACGCACCTCGGGCGAACACATGGGTTCGCCCCTACAAAATTCGATACGAAAAATGAAACTAACCCTAATCGGTGCTGGCCCCGGTGATCCCGACTTGATCACTTTGAAGGGCGTAAAAGCGTTGCAAAAAGCCAAGGTGGTACTTTACGATGCCCTCACGCACCCTGACTTGCTGGATCATTGCCCCGAATCCTGCGTGAAAATCCACGTCGGCAAGCGGTTTGGCAAGCACAGTTGCAGCCAGGACGCCATTAACTGCCTGATTGTGGAATACGCCTACCAGTACGGCGAGGTCGTGCGGCTGAAAGGCGGCGACCCTTACGTATTCGGGCGCGGCTACGAGGAAGTCGGGTACGCCGCCGAGCACGGCATCGAGTCGGAAGTGATTCCGGGTATTTCCAGCAGCTACGCCGTGCCGGCTTTGGCGGGTATTCCGCTGACCTCACGCGGCGTGAGCGAAAGCTTCTGGGTTGTGACGGGCACCACCAAATCGCACAAAATATCGGGTGATTTGGCGCTGGCTGCGCAATCGACGGCGACGGTCGTGGTGCTAATGGGCGTCAACAAGCTGCCCGAAATCGTGGAAATTTACTCGGAACTGGGAAAGCTCAGCGAATCCATCGCCATTGTTCAAAATGGCACTTTGCCCAACGAAAAAATCGTGACCGGCAAGATCAGCAACATTTTGCCTTTGGCCCAAATCAGCGGCATCGGCTCCCCGGCCATCATCGTCATCGGCCCGGCAGCGGCTCTGCCCGACACAGCGTTGAACCACGTACGGCAGGTGACAAGTCAGGCGGTTGGCAAATAAACCGCATGTGTAGGTTAAATGGACGGTACCTTCTGCCTTTTAGATGAAAACGCGATTATTTTCATACAAGATTTCAATTATGAACGATAAAGAATTCTCAAGGAGGCAGTTTCTGGGCAATGCGGCGCTGGCTCTGGGCGGTGTCACGCTATTGACCGATAAGGTTTTCGGAATGCCCGCCTACATCAAGAACCTGGACAAGCCCAACTCGTTGTTCAACGGCGTGCAGGTCGGGGCGATCACTTACTCGTGGCGCAGTATGCCTAGCGACGCCGAGAGCATCCTGCAATATTGCAAAGACTGTAACATTAGCGCCATCGAGTTGATGGGTTCCACGGGCGAACCTTCTGCGGGGGCACCGGAAGCACCTTCCTTTCCGCGCGGCGGACTCACCGCCGACCAAAAGCGTGAACAGGACGAATACTTCGGAAAACTGGCGGCCTGGCGGGCTTCCGTACCCATGAAGAAATTCGAGAATATTCGTAAAATGTACAAACAGGCGGGTGTCAAAATCTACGCCTACAAGCCCAACGCCCTCGGCCCCAACAACACCGACGCGGAAGCAGACTATGCCTTCCGGGCTGCCAGGGCTTTGGGAGCCAGCCACGTGACGATCGAATTGCCCAAAGACGCCGCCCAAAGTAAACGTCTGGGCGAAATTGCCGCCAAAAACAAAATATATGTCGCCTACCACGGCCACCTGCAGCAAACACCCACGGCCTGGGACGAAGCGCTGGCGCAGTCGAAATATAACGCCATGAACCTGGACATGGGCCACTACGTAGCGGCGGGCTACGATCCGCTACCACTCATCAAGGACAAGCACGACCATATCCTGAGCATGCATGTCAAAGACAGGAAGTCAAAGGAAAACGGTCAGGCCAACGTGGTCTGGGGCGAAGGCGACACGCCCATCGTGGCCGCCTTGCAACTCATCCGCGACAACAAATACAAATTCCCCGCTACCATCGAACTCGAATACCCCATCCCCGAAGGCTCTGACGCCGTCAAGGAAACCGCCAAATGCGTGGAGTACGCCCGCAAAGCACTGATGTAATGTGGTACGGTCGGACTGGTGCACCAGCGGCTCGCCCGTCGACTGCGTAGAAAAAGAACAGGAGTAAAAAGCCTTTGACCGTAAACGCGGTCAAAGGCTTTTTGCACAAATAGGAAGTTGGCAAACAACTCAACACTTCAGCCCCTCAACAACTAAACCTCACCCCAACTTAATCCGCTTCGCCTGCGCCTGCGCTTTTAGCGCCAGTTCCATCGTCAGGAAGCAATGCTCCTGTGTCATGGCCGTCTCGGTGCGGTTGATGACATCGTCCACCAACTGCCGCCCGTAGGGTAGTTCCACCTCGCTGGTGTCGATGGTTTTGGTTTCTTTTTGATCTACCAAGAAGAGGTGGTTACCGCCCGGAGCGCCGCTGATGTCCACGTTCTTACGAATCTCGATAAAGCCTTCGGTTCCCAGAATCGTCAGCCGTCCATCGCCCCAGCTTTTCAGACCGCCGGGCGTAAACCAGTCCACGCGCACGTAGCCCGTGCCGCCATTGCCCCGTACCATCACGTCGCCGAAGTCCTGCACGTCGGGGTACTGCGGGTGATTGACGTTACCGATTTGCGAAGCCACCACTTCGGCCTCTGTCGAACCCGTGAAGAACAGGAACTGGTCGAACTGATGCGAGCCGATGTCGGTGATGATACCGCCGTAATCGCTCATCTTGAAAAACCAGTCGGGCCGGGAGTCCGGGTTCATGCGGTGGGGGCCGAGGCCGATGGTCTGAACTACCCTGCCAATCGCTCCCGCCTTCACGAGCTCGCCTGCTTTCACGGTGGCTTTATTCTCGAGCCGTTCGCTGTACATGATGGAGTAGATTTGCTTGGTGGCTTTTTGCACCTTACGCACCTCGGCCAACTGCGAGAGTGACGTAATGCCCGGCTTGTCGGACATATAATCCTTGCCACTCTTCATCACCCGGATGCCCAGCGGCGCGCGCTCCTGTGGAATGCCCGAACTCAGCACCAATTGGATAGATTTATCGTCCAGAATCTCCTGCTCGCTGGCTGCCGCTTTTACGTCGGGAAACTGCTTCCTGAAGCCATCCCTCAAATCCTTTTCCTTGGCATAATAAGCCACGAGCTCACCGCCACCACGCTCTACCGCTCTTACCTGTCCGTAAATATGGCCGTGATTCATGCCAATGACCGCGAACTTAATGCGTGGCGAGACATGGGTCGACAAATCGACTTTTGGGGTGGTAATTTCTTTCGGAGAAATATCTTTCGCCGCTTGTCCCACTAGCGGTACCATCATCAGACCCGCCGCCGATTGAGCGGAGTGCAGGAGAAATTTTCGTCTGTTTTCGTTTTCAGCTTTCATGAGTATTCTTTTTATTTTCAATTATAAAAACCCGAAACGGTGCGATAATTACTCTAATCAGGCGCATCCTTTCCGGCCACTCTGGGCATTCTTCGTATGTTTGGCAGGTAAAACCACCCAACCGTCAAGCGCGAACCCGTGGATTTGGTATCAATCATCACCGTCAATTTCAACCAACCTGCCGTCACGGAGGAGCTCTTCCAGTCCATCCTTTCCTGCAATGATTACTCAGATATGGAGGTCATCGTGGTGGACAACGGCAGCCATCAAGACTGGACGCCCGACTGGCGGGTGCGCTTCCCCAAATTTACGTTTATTCGATCCGAAGAAAACCTGGGTTTCGCCGGAGGCAACAATTTGGGCATCTCAGCGGCACGCGGCGACTTTTATTTTCTGATAAACAACGACACGGAGGTGACGAACGACTTGGTGGACAGTCTCATGCAGACCTTACGAAGCAATCCGAAAATCGGGATGGTATCGCCCAAGATCCTGTACGCCGAAAACCGCAACCTCATCCAGTATGCAGGCTATACGGAGATGAATTTCGGGACGGGCCGCAACCAGACCGTTGGGCAATTCGAGACCGACCGCGGCCAGTACGACGGGGTAGTGCAGGAAACCGGCTACGTCCACGGAGCCGCCATGATGGTCAGGAAAGCGGCCATCGACAAGGCCGGACTCATGGACACCAACTATTTTCTGTACTTCGAGGAACTGGATTGGGCCGAGCGAATCAAGAAAGCGGGCTACGAGCTGTACGTCGACCTCGACGCAACGATTTACCACAAAGAATCCGTATCGGTGGGCAAGCGTTCGGCTTTAAAAGAGTACTTTATGACTAGAAACCGGATCTTGTTCATGCGCAAGCACGCCCCGCGACTGGCCTTTCTTGTGTTTTGTGCTTACTATGCGCTGATCGTGACGCCCCGAAACCTGGCGCTTTACCTGAAAAACGGCGAGTACGGATTTATCAAGATTTTTTTCAAAGCCATAAGCTGGCATTTTACCCACAAATCCGACAGCCCCGATTTGGGCTATCGACTCTGAGTCCATGAAAGTCATCTTCTGGCTATCGGCCTTTTTCATCGTTTACACCTACGTCGGCTACGGACTGGTGCTTTTTGGTCTGGTGCGGCTCCGGCGTTTAGTGAAAGGAAAAAGACCCACGCCCGCCGTGCCGACGAATGCCCTTCCTACGCTTACGCTGGTAGTAGCGGCTTATAATGAAGCCGATATCATGGCCGCCAAGATCGAAAACACCCGCGCGCTTGATTACCCCAGGGAGAAACTGTCGCTGCTGTTCGTCACCGACGGCTCTACCGACGCCACCCCGGAAGTCGTGCGCAACTATCCCGAAGTAAAACTCATGCACGCACCCGAGCGGCGCGGTAAAATCAACGCCATTCACCGTGCCATGCACGAGGTAAAAACCGAGACTGTGGTTTTCACCGATGCCAATACTTTTTTAAATAAAGATGCCCTGCTGCTGATCGCGCGACATTACCAGGACCCAACGGTCGGGGCGGTTTCCGGCGAGAAGCGCGTTAGGATCGAGGAAAACGCCGATGCCACCGCCGGGGAAGGGATGTATTGGAAGTACGAGTCGACGCTCAAAAAGTGGGATTCCGAACTTCACTCGGTAGTAGGGGCAGCGGGCGAGTTGTTCAGCGTCCGGCGGTCGCTTTATGAGGCCGTTGCTGCCGATACCATCCTGGACGACTTCATGATCTCGATGCAGATCGCGCAGCGCGGCTACCGAATCGTGTACGAACCGGATGCTTACGCCACCGAGCTTTCTTCCGAGAATATCGGTGAAGAATTGAAGCGCAAAGTTCGCATTGCTGCCGGGGGTATTCAGTCCATCCTGCGGTTATCGGAGGCGGCGAATCCTTTTAAAAACCCGCTGCTGGCTTTCCAGTATGTCAGCCACCGGGTGTTGCGCTGGACGGTGACGCCGTTTCTGATGATACTGGCCCTGATTGCCAGCGGAATTATTGCCGCAACCACAGGGGAGGTACTATACGTAGTTCTGTTTCTTGCCCAATTGATTTTCTATGGCATGGCTCTGGCGGGCTGGCTCCTGGAAAAGAAGAAGATGAAAAGTAAGATTTTCTTTATCCCCTACTATTTTTGCATGATGAATTACGCGGTGGTCATGGGAATCAGGCGATACATGAACGGCAGTCAAAACGCCGCTTGGGACAAATCGAAAAGAAAAGCCGCCGAAGCAATCCAGCCCTCATGAATCTATTCACGCTACCTGCCTGGATTAAACCTCACCTGTTCGAGGACAAACGATTCGACGACTTGTCGGAGGCTGATTTGGACGATCTCAGGAACGCCATCCGACGGTTCAGCGATTCTGACCCCGAGGTTAGCGTAGTGATTCCGGCCTGGAACGAAGCCGATAATATCTACCGCACGTTGTCGTCCCTGGCGGCTTCCACGACCGCCCTCGCGGTCGAAATCCTGGTAATAAATAACAACTCTACCGACGGTACGCAGCGTGTGTTGGACGTTCTGGGCGTGAAAAGCCATTTGCAATCCATCCAGGGAACGCCCCACGCCCGCCAACTGGGCCTGGAGAAAGCCAAAGGCAAGTACCACCTCTGCGCCGACTCGGACACTTTTTATCCACCCGACTGGATCGATTTGATGGTGGCACCCATGCAGAAAGACGCGGGCGTAACCGGCGTGTATGGTATTTATTCCTTCATCCCTCCCAAGGGACAGGGCCGCGCGGGACTGTGGTTGTACGAATTCTTCACGACTTTGGTAATTTATTATCGAAAGAGAAAGAAAGAGTTCATGAACGTCTACGGCTTCAACATGGGCTTCATGACCGAAGTGGGGCGGCGTACCGGAGGCTTTCGGGTGAGCGGCGAACGGGTATACGCCAATGTGTCGGGCAGTGATTTTGCCAACGAAGCCGAAGACGGCCGCATGGCACTGAACCTAAAAAAAGAAGGCGAATTATTTTGGGTGACCCACCCGAAGGCGCGGGTGTTCACCTCGCCCCGGCGATTGATGGACGACGGGAGCGTCGCCAAAGCCTTCGTGAATCGGGTCAGGCGGCAGCTTGGCTTGGGCTGAGGGCTTTCAGGGTAGTTCGGAAAATTTCCTTTTTCCTTTCACAAAATACTCCCAGACCACGCTGCGGCGGTAGAGACTGGCCTGCCGCGGCGGACGGTTGCCGCGCTCATTGAGGCGAGGCACCAGGCGGTAAAAGGCGAAATGCGCCCGCACGATGGCCCACACGTCGGGCCAGGCCCCGGCCATCATGAAGCGGACGCTCGAAATGCCGTCCAGCACCAGCCGCGCCAGCAGCACCCGCACCCGCTGCCCGATGGGCATGTTTTTGTAAATCATCATTAAGTTGTTGCGGTAGTTCAGGAACGTCTTGCGTGGATTGGACTTGTGCAGCGTCCCGCCGCCCACATGATAAACCTCGCTGTCGCCGCAGCACACGATCCGCCAGTTGCGGTTCAAGAGCCGCCAGCAGAGGTCGATTTCCTCCATGTGGGCAAAATACCGCTCGTCGAACCCTTTGGCTTCCCAGAAGGCCGTGGCGCGCATAAACAAACAGGCTCCCGTGGCCCAGAAAACGTCCACGGTGGCATCATACTGCCCGTGGTCAGCCTCGCAGGTGTCGAATAAGCGTCCCCGGCTGTACGGGTAGCCCAGAAAATCCATGTAGCCGCCCGCTGCCCCGGCATATTCGAATTGCGTACGATGGTTGAAATCCTTGATCTTAGGCTGGCAAGCGGCCACCTTGGGGTTAGCTTCCAGATAATCCAGCATCGGCCCGACCCAGTTGGGCGTCACCTCCACGTCGGAGTTGAGCAGCACGTAGTAGTCGGCCTCTATTCTGGAAAGCGCGTAATTGTAGCCTCCCGCGTAGCCCCTGTTGTCAGGAATGACCAGCACGTGTACATCGGGCATTTCGCGCAGCCACGTCAGTGACTGGTCGGTGGAGGCATTGTCGGCTACCCAAATTTCGCAGTTCGGGGAGAACCGCCGCACCGAAGGCAGGAATTGTTCCAGGTACTTCTGTCCGTTGTAATTTAGGATGACGATAGCAACCTGTTTCATCAAAAATAAAAAGTCCGGTTCTACATCTAAAACCGGAAATGGTAGCAAAGAGGGGCCGGGCTGGCGCCCCGGAAAGTTTGAGGAAAGCAGCTACTTCATCAGATTGCCTAGATCGAGACCCGGAATATTGGGCAACATTCCCTGGGTCGACTGCTGGAGGTGGTCTTTGATTTTGGGTTCGATCTTTTCCATGGCTTTGTTCATGGCCGCCACGACTAAGTCCTGTAACATCTCCTTATCCTCGGGCTTGATGAGGTCGTTGTCGATTTCTAAGCCGACGATTTTCTTCTGACCATTGATCGTCACGCGCACGAGGCCTGCGCCCGACTCGGCCGATTCGGTGATGCCGCCCAGTTGCTCCTGCGCTTCTTTCATCCGGGACTGCAAGTCTTTCATCTTGCCCATCATGCCCGATAAGTCCATGTTTCCTAACATATTTTAATTTTGAATGAGTGAATGAGTGAATGAGTGAATGAGTGAATGAAGACCAGTCTGACGACCACTTCACCGCACTCAGTTTAGCATTGCGATTGTGTGCTTTTTTGACAAGTCCCCTCGCCCGAATTTAGAGCCTAAAGCATATAGCCTATCGCCTACAGCTAAAAAACAAAGATAACACCTTTACCGCAAAAGCAGGACGGTGCCGTTCTTGACGAAGTCTTTTCCCGTGTTGTCCCGGATGGTAACTTTGTAAATATATTGGCCCTGCGGGGCGCGGTCGCCGTTGATGGTGCCGTCCCAGCCCGTGCTTGAGTCGGTCGTTTGGAATATGGACTGGCCCCAGCGATTATAGATAATCATCTGGAAATTATCGTAAAAAGACCCGTTAGGCTTGAAGGTGTCGTTGATGCCGTCGCCGTTGGGCGAGAAGGCATCGGGCAAAAACAGCGCGGCCTCGCGGCGGTACAGGATCACGTTGGAGTAGCTCAGGAATGCGCCATTCTGGGAGCGGGATCGGATTTGGTATTCAAATTCCTGCTCGTTAGGATCGTCGAATTGTGGATCGTAGGTGAGATTGGCCCCGACGCCCGTTTCGGAGGCCGCCCCGCTCCGATTCAGCTTTATGACAAAATACCCCCCCACCCGGTCGGTGAAAGAGGGATCGCCCGTCCAATTGATGGCGCTACCCGCGTTTTTGAGGAAAATCGTGCAAATGGGCGGACTGGGTTCAGAGCGATTGCCACAAGCGTTTTCGTACAAAATTCGATAGCAGTACGACCGCTCCGAGGTTTTGGCTTTTAGGTCGGAATAGCGGTTGGTGTTCTCCGTGACGCCCACCTCCTGGAAGCCACTGTTGGGGTTGTCGGCCCGCTCGAAGATCATCTTGTAGGTAGGCGTCGTTCCCTGCGGGGGTGGAAAAGCCACCAAAGACACAGTGCCGTCCTGTTCTACGCTCACGATGGCCTGAGCGATGGCACCGGGCTTCAAGTCCGACCGGGCTATTACTTCCACGGGGGCTGAACGCGACTCGACCTTCCCTACCGTAGCCACGAGCTGATAGCGGTACGAGACGCCGCACTCCACGTCGTTGTCGACGAAGGACGCATCCCCTATTCTGGTGGTTCTTTCGATTCTCCGGCCGTTTCGCAGCAATTCGTAGTTTCTGAACTCTTGGGGCTGAGGGTATTGGTTCCAGGTCAGGATGTTACGCTCGCTCTCAGCCTTGCCATTCAAGACCATTGTACACACCTCATTGGATTCGGTCACGTTGCCGCAGGCATCGGTCGTGGCCAGCTTTAAGCAATGTACTTTCTTCGGGTCGAGCGATTGCAGCGTAAGTTCCACCTTTCCCCCCTTTGACGATTTTACGCCTGAACCTGCATAGTTACCCGTTCCGGTTTTCACCATCACCTCCGACTCCACATTGGCGATTCCCTCAAAACTCAGCCCCACGGCCCCATCCGCCCGAACCTGCACTTGGCTGATGGCAATCTCAGTGGTTTTTTCACCGTTGACCTGAACCCGCAATGACGTTTTGTTGGCACCAAAACACGCTCCTCCGTTCTGGTAGGTGGCCCGGTAGTTGAGGATGCGCGTACCAGTGCCGAAATAGCTGTGTTCTTTCTCCAGAGACTCCCCCTGGTTGATGTATTCCGGGGGCGATCCGTCGTTCCAGTCGATCTCGATCTGGTCGTACTGCCGGGTGATGCTATCGTCCGCGAAAGTGATTTTTATTACTCCATTGGGGCAGGCGGCGTACGTTACCTTGGGTGGCGTGCGGTCGCGCACGATTACTTCCCGGCAGGCCGTAATTCCCGTTGCGCCACTGCTTCCCACTTGCAGGATGCGGTACTTACCGGGCTTGTTGTAGGTGAAAGTGGTAGCGGTGGTCAACGATGGCGCGGCCTCGCCTTTGTATTCAAAAACGTAGTTGATGTTGTTAGCACCCGCCACCGAGTTCGCCACATCGACCGTAAGGGGTGCGCAGCCGACAAACGGATCGGTACCCGTCGCACCGTTAATCGAAAATCCTCCGCCCCCACTCAGGCACAGGTCCTGCGCCGCAGCCATCGGTCCTATTCCAGCAGTCAGCCACAACAGCCAAATCCAGCGGAATTTATGATGTAACATCTTTGTAATGAGTAAATTTTGTTTCAAAATCAGCCGAAAAATAATGGGTTGCGGTGCTGGTCGGGGAGTAAAGGAAACGGAAGCCCGCCAACCTTTGTTTCCCCACTGTCAAAGGTAATGCTTTCCAAAGGAAGGACTTACCTTTACGACTTACAACGCCCCGAGCGGCGAAACTATTTTCTATTGACTGAACCAATGAGCAACAATAATACCAAAATCCGCCTCGACTCCATCGAAGATGCCATCGCGGATATAAAAGCAGGCAAGTTAATCATCGTCGTGGACGACGAAGACCGTGAAAATGAGGGCGATATGATTGGTGCCTCCCAGACGATCACCCCGGAGCTCGTCAACCTGATGGCCCGGGAAGGGCGCGGCCTGATCTGCGTGTCGCTGACCGAGGAGCGCTGCCAGGAGCTGGGACTCGACATGATGGTGCAGGTCAACACGGCGGCCCACGAGACGGCCTTCACCGTGTCGGTGGATTTGCTCGGCCACGGCTGCACGACGGGCATTTCGGCCTCTGACCGCGCGCAGACGATCCAGGCGCTGGTCAACCCAGGTACGAAGCCCGAAGACTTGGGGCGTCCCGGCCATATTTTCCCCCTGAAAGCCAAGGAGGGCGGTGTGCTGCGCCGCAGCGGCCATACGGAAGCCTCCCTGGATTTTGCCCGCCTGGCCGGGCTGACCCCCTCGGGCGTGATGATCGAGGTGCTAAACGAAGACGGCTCGATGGCCCGCCTGCCCGAACTGCGTGTGATTGCCGATCGGCTGGATATGAAGTTGGTAACGATCAAGGATTTGATCGCCTACCGCCTCCGGGAGGAGTCGCTCATCAAGCGCGAAATCGGCGTGGATCTGCCCACCGAATGGGGGCATTTCGACCTGATCGCTTACCGCCAGATCAACACCAACGAACTGCACCTGGCGCTCGTGAAAGGCACCTGGGAGCCGGACGAACCCGTGCTGGTGCGCGTCCACTCCTCCTGCGTGACGGGCGACATCTTCGGTTCCTGCCGCTGTGACTGCGGCCCTCAGCTCCATGCCGCCATGGACCTGGTCGACAAGGCCGGCAAAGGCGTGGTCGTGTATATGAACCAGGAAGGGCGCGGCATCGGTCTTTTGAACAAACTGAAAGCCTACAAGTTGCAGGAAATGGGCCGCGACACCGTGGAAGCCAACCTGGAACTGGGCCTGCCCATGGATGCCCGCGATTACGGTGTGGGAGCGCAGATTCTGCGGGATTTGGGGGTTTCCAAAATAAAATTGATCTCGAACAACCCCAAGAAGCGCGTCGGCTTGATGGGCTACGGGCTGGAAATCGTGGATACGGTCGGGATCGAAATTGCCTCTAATCCCCACAATGAGAAGTACCTGCTCACGAAGCGGGACAAGATGGGACACAGTCTGATCAATCTGTCGGCAAACGGGTTGAAGGGTTAACGGTTATAAAACGCTCAATATAGGGAACCTACTCTTGTTGTATTTGTAATATTTGCTTTAAGGAATGAATGCGATTCAAATCGTCGGGTCAGACGCCGACATCCTCAAATGCCGCCGGGCGGTGCAGGCTTTGCGGCCTATGGTTGCCGATGAAATTTATCAGGAAGCGGTGCGGCAGACGCTGGCGGACAACCGGCAGATGATTTTTGTGGAAGAAAACGGCGAGGCTGCCGCCGTGGCGGTATTCGAGACGGGATACAGCCTCTATCGCGGCCGATACATCTACATAGACGACCTCTCGACCCTGTCCGAAGCACGCGGCAAGGGCTACGCCGGACAGCTGCTGGACTGGATCGTCGACTACGCCCGCCGCGAGGGCTTCGGGCAGGTACACCTCGACTCGGGCGTAAACGAAGCCCGCACCGACGCCCACCGCCTGTACCTTAACAAGCGGATGCAGGTCACGAGCCTGCATTTTGCGCTCAATGTGTAAATTGCTTTTCAGCCCCAGTTAGCATATGGCAGAAATCCGCCTGACCCCGCACCGTAAGAAATGGATCGAACGCACGGGGCAAATAGGCCTGGTCGCCATCGGGACAGTGTACGTGCTGGTCGGCACGCTCACCCTCACCAGTGTCCTGAACATCGGCGACAGCGTCAATCGGGGCAAGATCTCACAGGTGCTTCGCTGGGTTCAGGATCAGCTTTTTGGACAAATCCTTTTAGGCGTCATCACGCTGGGGATGCTTTGCTACACCATCTGGCGGTTCATCGAAGCCATCATGGACACCGACGACAAGGGCAACAGCTTACGCGGACTGGCGCTGCGAGCGTCGTACCTTTCCTACGGAGCGGTTTACGGGGCTTTGACTTACTACGCCGCCCGACTCTTGTTCAGTCAGTTTGGCGGTTCGCAGCCCGACGACGGCGATACCCGCGAAACCGTCGCGCAGACTTTACTCGAACTTCCCTACGGCCGCTGGCTGGTGGGTGCCTTCGCGCTGGGAACGGCAGGCATCGGCATTTTCCAGATCTACCTTTCGCTGTCAGGTGCTTACCGTCAGATCATTGAGGAAGAGAAAATCGACACCCGAGCTAAGGAAATCCTCATCCGCTCGGGCCAGATTGGTTACGTAGCCCGCGCTGTCGTGTGGCTCATTGTGGGTTATTTCCTTCTGTTGGCCGCCCTTCGCTCAGATTCCGAAGCAGCGGGCGACTCTCACTCGGCGCTCAACTACCTTGAATACGAGTATGGCAACTTGACCCTAGCCACCGTGGCGCTGGGGCTGGTGTGTTACGGGATTTTTCAGTTTGCGAGGGCAAAATATCAGCCTATCGTGAAGAAGTAACAGGTTCTTGTAAAAAAATAAACTCCCCGTGGGCAACCCTGCGGGGAGTTTTGGCATTACTGGGATTGAAGGCGGACGGGATTCGCTGTTTCCTTCACCTCAGTACTCGCTTCCTTGCTGGTAAGAAATCTTGAATCAACCCAATTATGAGCATTCCACAAATCGCTGCCTTTCTTTTCTTCCTCTCACTACTGCTTATCAAGTCGATGGGCCTGGACGCAAAGGCAAGGCAAAATTATCTGGAATACCATGCCGGGACGATCGCGGCGGAGGAAGCGATTACCCATGAGCGGTACGGTCAAGCTCTGGATATTTACGATCATCTGTTCGTGGATTACGAGTTCGTCTTTCTGCGAGATTTAAAGATAGCCGCCCAACTCGCCGTGCAAACTGGAAACGAGGAAAAGGCCATTGACTATTTACAAGCAGGAATCGCCAGTGGTTGGGAGATGAAAGCGATTAGGAAAACCAAATTTCTGGACAGGCTTCGACAAAACGCTCGCTGGGAGATCGTCCAAAACGATTACGATTCATTACACGCGGCTTATCTGGAAAGGCTCGACCTGAAACTGCGCGACGATGTACACACTATGTACAAGACGGATCAAGGGAAAGCCTTTATAGGTCTGTTCGCCCTTGGCAACAAAGCTCGTGATCGTTACGCCAGTCGAAAATTCGCGCCCCACGGTCGAAAACAAATGGCTCATTTTGAAAAAATTATGGCTCAGCACGGTTATCCCGGTGAAAAGCTAATCGGCAACAATTACTGGATGGAAACCGTGCTGGTGCATCATAATTCCATGACCGCAGTCCTGGCTCGCCAGGACACGATTTATCCCCGATTGCGCCCGCGCCTGCTCCGCGCAGTCGAATTGGGCCAAATGTCCCCCGCCGAGTTCGCCGTTATCGACAACTGGTACATTGCCGTCAAGAGCGAACGACGGGAGAGTTCGTACGGCAATTTAGAAGGCATCATAAATACAAAAGCCGAACTCGTTCGGGCCAATGAAATTCGGAGAAAAATTGGCTTACGCAGTGTGGAAATACGTAATGGATTGATCGACATCCAGGCCAAAACCGGAATGAATTTTTACTTACCCGAATGGCCGGAAAGAAATCAAAAAATCGAGATAAACAATTTTTTGTAAAAGCGTAGTACACCGCTCATTATTCATTGTCCCTTGAAAGAAATCGTCCGCCAGTGCCAACGGGAAAACCCTTTCGCCCAAAAGCGATTGTACGACCGCTACGCGAACCGGCTCTACCGCCTGTGCCATCGCTACGTGCGCAATACGATGGAAACGGAGGAGGTCTTGATGAACGGTTTTTTAAAAATATTCAAGGCCATCGTCACTTTCGAGTACCGCAGCGACGACCAACTGGAAGTATGGATGAAGCGCATCGTAGTCAATGAAGCCCTGATGCACCTGCGCAAAACGAAGAAGGAAAAAGGGCTCTTTGCAGACACGGATTGGGAGGAAGTCCCGGCCGTAGCCCAGCCCGCCACGGCGGAGGGCGACCTCCACGCCGAAGGCATCCACGACTTGATTCTGCACCTGCCCGATGGCTACCGGACGGTCTTCTGCCTTCACGCGCTGGAAGGCTACACCCACCAAGAAATTGGCACAATGCTAAACATCAGCGAAAATACTTCAAAATCACAGCTTTTCAAGGCCCGCGCCGCTTTGCAGAGTCTGCTCATTAAAAACGGATACAGTTATGGAAAATAACGAACTGGACGACCTCTTCCGAAGCAATGCCGACTACCTCGGCGACGAGCCGCCGCGCGGTTTTGACAAGGAGGCCTTCTGGCAGCATTTGCAAGCAGAATTGCCCCAAAAGGCGGAACGTCGGCAAAGGCCCACCGCCTGGTGGTGGGCGGCGGCTTCGGTGCTTTTGGCTGGAATGTGGGGGGGGATTTGGTGGATGCAGTCGGCGGAGTCAAAGGTGAAGACGATAGCCGCGCAAAAAACGAATTCGCCCGAAACGTTGCGCCTCTCCGAGGCTGGCGCAGACTTGAACCGTGCTTTTCATGCTACAAAGGTTGGGCCACTCCGAGGCCAGACAAGGGTTCAGGAGCAACAAGTATTGGTTTCTAAAAATAAAATCCAAAAGGAAAATTTTGCAAAAAAGGATGAACACCATGCCGCGCCGCCTAAACTGGATCCTGTGACGGCTATGAGGACTCCCGCCGCGCCACTCCCTATCGTTGAAAAGACTCTTTCGCTGCCGGAGGTCGTCGCTCCCGTCCTTCTCGAAAAACCCGCCTACCGCGTGGTGCATATCAACGAAATCAGGGAGCGCAAGCAGCAGGAAGCGAAGGCGCGGTCACGGGTGGCCTTCAGAATCGGGCTTCCCTCTTCCGGGTCGGAAGAAACGACGGCAAACGACAACGCAACCCTGCTGAATATTCCCATTCAGCACTGATTTTCAATTTCTCATTTTTATTTAACCAACCTCACATGAACAAAATATTGTTATGCATCGCTTTCCTGCTGGGGGGCGTCACGGAACCCCTTTTGGCTCAACTCAGCAAAGCTGAGATGGTCGAATCGATTGATAAAGAGTTTGAGGATTTTCAAAAAGGCAAAGGTAAGTGGGTGGAACCCGTAACACTGGAAGTGAAGCTCGCTAAAGGGAATTTGCTAATTTTGAGAAGCAAAAACTACGTGCAGTCGAAGCTGGTGCAGAACCCGGACTCCCTAGTACGGTTATTTTGGCAGGAATACGGTTCGATTTTGGAGAAGCTACCGGAAAGTACGGAGATTCTTTCGGTGGATTACGTGCTGGACGAAAGACAAGGCGCCTTTGTTTCCTGGAAGAAGTACCCGGAAGCGGCGGCACGTTATTCGGTACTGGAACAGGAATTGGTGCGGGTGAAGTCGGGGCAGGATACGTTGCGAATTACCGTTGAGAATGCGGATCGTCAAACGGCTGAATTGCTTTTGTTTGCCAACGATTTGCGCGACATTCCTCTGTTATTCGACGAAATCAGTCAAAAAACCGACTTTCTGATTACAGCTCTTGAAAAAAAAATATCTTACTCTAAGCTCACTCGTCTGCCCAAAGTCCACGCTCGTTACACCGGCAATAAAAGCACGATGTGGGCGATTGACTCGCCGGGACTGGATATGCTGATGCTTAATCCCAGTGCCAGTCTGGGTTTCATTCGCGGCAACTGGATGACCTCCTTGGGGTTGGACGCTACTTTTTACCTCGAAAAATCACCTGTCAAGCCTACTCTTGGCTATCAACACCAGTATTTCTTTCGAAAGAGTCCGGAGGGAAAAACCCAGCTATACCAAAATGGCTTTGCACTGGCCGGATTATCCTTTTTTAAAAGGAAGCCGGGAACGCGCATCGATCTTAAACCCGCCACCCAAGCGGGGCAACTCACCGTGGGCTACCTGGTGCATCGTCGGGGCGATTATTACGAACCCAACACCTGGCGAATTACGGGTGGGCTGAACCTGACGCCTAACGTCAAGATCGAACCCGAAGTGTATTTCAACGGCGCTTTCAAGAATCTGAGTCCGGGGCTGCGATTTACGGTCGGCTTCTGATTACTGAATTTCCTACTCCGCAGGCGGCAAAATATCCTCCTCCTCCAAGATAGTTTGCAGACAAAAGCTGTACTCTCCAAAAAGCGGCACGTCGTCAGTCCACTCGAAGATTTCCATCCGGCGGTTGGGCCGCAGCAGCAGGATTTTGCGGCTCTCGGTCAGGATCCAGGCGATGCCCTCCACGCCGAACTCGATTAGTTTCTCAGATTTCTGGACGATGTAGGCCATGTCCGAGCCGGCGGGCGGGTCGTAGGTATAATCCGTCGGGTCGATTTTTATATCGACTTCGATGATGAATTTGGGGGGGATGGTCGTGAAGTTCTTCACCCAGGGATCGCCGGAGCTTGCTTTTTCACAAATCAGGATGTCGCCCGCGAAGCTGTTGTTCTTGCGAACGTGCAGGCCGACCTCGTTTGTTGGTGTCCAGTACTCTTTTTTTGGCAACATCAATTTGAGATAACCCACAACTGCCTGCACGATGAGTCCCTGTAAAAAACTGCTGCCCATAACTTCACTCTCATTTTTTAATCCCAGAAACACATCACGGTAGCCACGGCGATAGTACTTACGCCCACCGAATTCTTCGTAGAGCAGCGTTTCGGGAATTTGTGCGGTGATGGTTTCCATAATCAGGTTTTTTCTTCAAATATACTTTTTTTCTGGCAAAGGCTCCTTTGTTAAGCCACCGTTAATCGCCACTCCCTAAATACAATATCTCCGCAAAATCCCGATAACATTCAGGTCACGAACTGCGCGTTCCTTTGCGCAAAAAATCAACCGAACTGTTATCAATGAAAATCAAAACTGCCGCAGGCTGCGCCCTGCTCACTACTGCCATCATGGCGGCCTGTATCAAAGACCACGACCTGGGCAATCCGACGCCCGGTGGTGCGGTTGCGTTACAGAACTTCTCGGTCAACCCCTCGCTGGTAAAAACCCTGCCGGGCTTCGAGAACCTGGAAATCACGACGCTCATTTCGTCGGACGACGTGTTGCCTGGGTCACCCGATTTTATTTTCGCGGGCCAGCCCGATGGCGCGGGGATTCTCCCAAACCCCAATGGCGAAGGTTTTGTCATGCTCAACAACCACGAGTACATGCGCTCGGTTTCGCGGGTTTATCTCGACAAAACCTTCAAGCCCGTGAAGGGCGAGTACATCGTCAACTACAACGGCGGGACTACGCGCCTTTGCTCGGCCACGATGGCCACGCCGCAGGAACACGGTTTCGGGCCGATCTTCCTGACGGCGGGTGAAAGTGGTGCCGAATCGCTGGTGCACGGCATTGACCCCTTCGCCCCAGCCGACCCCAGCAACCCCAACCGCGTGCTGCCTGCCCTGGGCAGAGCCTCGATGGAGAACGCCGTACCGCTGCCCAAGAATGCCTACCCCGGCAAGACGGTCATCGTCATCGGTGAGGACGACGGCAACGGCCAGTTGGTGCTTTATGTGGCCAATTCGGTGGGGGATTTGCAAAACGGCAAGCTGTACTTCCTGCGTCGCACGGATCAGAACACGGTCGAGACCGACATGAAGCGGGGTACGATGTACGATGTGGAATTTGTTGAAATCGATAACGCCAAAAATTCGACGGGCGCCCAGATCGCCGCCCAATCGGTGGCCAAGAAGGCGATCCAGTTTACGCGGGTCGAGGACTTGGACTACGGGAAAGGCAGCACCGAGAACGCCCGCAACATGTACTTCACCGCCACGGGCCAGGCCAGCAACCGCAAGGACCCTATCCCCGGCAAAACCATGTGGGGGCGCGTGTATCACCTCCAAATGAACGCCAACGATCCGTTGAAGGGCAAGCTCGAAGTGATCGTGGACGGCGACGAAAACCCCGGCTTTTCGATCACCAACCCCGACAACATCTGTGTGACGCAGAACTTTGTGTACATCCAGGAGGACGGAGATTCTTTCTACATCGACACTAAGCACGACGGCCGGATCTGGCAGTACAACATCGCCACGAAGGAGAACAAGGCGATGCTGGAAATGGACCACCGCCGGGGCGATGCCGCCTTTGAAGCCAAGTACAACTCCACCAACACGCAGTTGCTCAGCTCCTGGGAATACGGAGCCATGTATGATGTCTCGGATCTGACGGGCATTCCCAACACCTTCGCCGTCAACATCCATTCGCACACTTGGCGCGACCCCAAGTACTCAGGGGCCGACGGCACCTCGGCTACCAAGACGAACGACCTCAAGGAAGCCTTCACCGAAGGCGGGCAGGTGGTCATCGTGCGGGGGGTAGCCAAGTAGGCTCCGGCTGTCGGCAATCGGGCTTCGGCTTCGCTCAGCCTGACAGTATTGTCGGCTTTTGGCTTCTTGAAATCTGTACGAAAAGATCTGTCGGCCTTTTGGGATCGGCGGGTCTTTTTGTTTTTATCCAAAAATCTATGAATAAGACAATTACATCATTTGCAGCCCTTTTACTTGGCGTTCTTTTCATCTTTGGCTGCAAGCCCAAGGTCACCCCGATGGAGCAGGCAAAGGCCATGTTCTCGCAGGACCTGGACTCGTTGGAAATGCTGGTGAACGGGCCATTGCTGACACTGGCGGAGGGCAGTTCAAACGGGGATTCTCTGCAAGAAACCTTTCGGGAATGCCGCCTCGCCTACAAAAAAATCGAGCACCTGACGGAATACTACTTTCCCGCCACGAGCCGGGTTTTGAACGGTCCGGCCCTGCCGGAGTATGAACTGGAAGAAAACAAAACCGTGGCACCGGGCGGCTTGCAGGTGATCGAGGAACTGCTGTTTCCGTTCGATACCGCAGCGCGGGCGGAATTGGTGAAGGAAGTCAGGAAAATGCAGCCCGAACTGCGCCGCTGCCGGGAACTGTGGGCCGTTACCGAACCAACCGAGGCCCAGCTCTTCGAGGCCATTCGCTTGCAGTTGTTCCGGGATGTCACCCTGGGTATTTCCGGATTTGATACCCCGATTTCATTCGCGGCCATCCCGGAGCTTACCACTAATCTGGAAGCCTTACTGCGCTACGCGGGTTTGTTTTCGGGAGAAGAAAGGGCTGATCTCGACGCCCTCTTCGAAAAAGCCATCGCCTTTACCAAAAACAACCCCGATTTCGACACCTTCGACCGGCTGACGTTTGTATCGGAATACATCAATCCGCTTACCAGCCAGGTGCTGGATTTTCAGAACGCCCTGGGCTACGCGCCCCTCAGAGATCTCACGCCTTTGCGCGGCGATGCCCGCACGCTCTTCGACAAGGACTTGTTTGACCCGGATTTCTACACGGGCGACGCCAACGCTTTCACCAACGAGGGCAAAGTGGTCCTGGGCGAGAGACTCTTCCACGAAACGAAGCTGTCGGCCAACGACGCCCGGAGCTGTGCCTCCTGCCACCAGCCAGATAAGGCTTTTACCGACGGCCTCACTAAGGGTGCAGGCTTGCAAGGCACGCCCATCAGCCGCAACGTACCGACGCTCTACTACGCCGCTTTGCAGGAAAAGCACTTTTATGACCAAAGGTCGCCGGGACTGGAGGCGCAGTCGCAAGACGTAATCCGCAATCACGACGAGATGCACGGCTCACTGCCCGATGCCTGCGCCCGGCTGATGAAAGATCAGGCCTATGTCGAGATGTTCAAGCAGGCATTTCCTGATCTGAAAGAGATTCAGCCCGCTCACGTAATGAACGCACTCGCCAGCTATGAACGCACGTTGCTGCCCTTCCATAGTCGCTTCGACCGCTACATGCGGGGTGAGAAAACGCAGCTCGGTGAGGCCGAGAAGCGGGGCTTCAATTTGTTCATGGGCAAAGCCAAATGCGGCATCTGTCATTTTATGCCCGTTTTCAACGGAACCGTACCGCCCACCTTCACCCACAGCGAGTCGGAGGTGCTGGGGGTGATGACCGCGCCCAAATCCGGCCGGGTAGACGCCGATCAGGGGAAGGGAGCCGCGTATCCTCTTTTCGGCGATCTGCGCCATGCCTTCAAAATCCCCACGGTACGCAATGTGGCTCGCACCGCGCCCTACATGCACAACGGGGCTTACGAGACTCTGCAGCAAGTCGTCGATTTCTACGATCACGGCGGAGCCGTGGGCTTCGGCCTCAGCCTGCCCAACCAGACCCTGCCCGGCGATTCGCTGAACCTAAGCGCCAGGGAAAAATCGGATTTGATCGCATTCATGGAAGCGTTGACGGATGTTACCAGGTAGCGTGGAGATGCGATACATCGCGTCTCTACTCCTCCGGCTCGCTGCGTTTGGCGAATTCCGCGTCGATCAGGTAGGCACCTTTCGTCACCAGCTTTTGTCCGGTCAGATCAACGAGCGTTTTGATAGCGATGTTGCCCGAATCCGCCGTGTCCCCGATTTCTACGGGAATACGTTGAAACTCCCGGCTGTTTTTCTCGATGTAAACAAAGCCGTTTGCGCCTTTGCGCACCAGCGCGTCGGGCGGCACGGTAACGGCGGGGCGGCTGCCCGTGCGGATGTGGGCGGTCACGTACTCGCCGGGAATCAGCTCGCGCTCCCGCTTCTCATCGCGGACGTGCGCGTGGATATTCAGGCTACGGGATTCGCCTTCCAGCATCCGGCCTACCAAATGCACGTAGGCGGTCATGGGCAATCCGTTGGCGGGCACGACGCGCACTTCCTGGCCTTTCTGAATGGAAAAGGCGTCCTGCTCGAACACATTGAGTTCGATGTGCATGTGGCTTTTGTCGATGATTTCCAGCAATTCCTCACCTGGCATGACCTGCTTGCCGAGATTGATGTTGGCCACAGTAATATAGCCGTTGACGGGCGAAACGATCCGCGCCGCCGAGGTAATGCCGTCTTTTTCCAACGTCCCAATCGACAGCCCTAACAGCTTCAATTTGGCGGCCAGGGATTGCGTCAGCGCGCGGGTGGCATCGTAGTCGGCCTGGGCTTTTTCGTAGTTTTTCCGGGCTCCCACGTTCTCCGCGCTGAGGGTTTTCTGCCGTTCCAGTTCTTTTTGCAGGAAGGTCAGTTGGCTACTGTTTTGTAAATAATCCTGCTGCAACTGAATGAAATCGAAGCTTTCCAGCGTCGCCAGCAACTCGCCTCGCCGCACGCGCTGTCCCGGCAGGGCTTTCACGTAACGGATTTTGCCACCGATGGGCAGGCTCACCGTCGCGCGGTTTTCGGGCGGCAAGTCCACGCGGCCATTGGCTTTCACTTCGCTGCTGACCGTTTCATTTTGAACACTGCCTAATTCTATCCCGATGGCGCGGTACTGCGGTTCGGTCAGGGTGATTTCGTTGACGGTGACGCTGTCGGGCGCGACAAGGGACGTCTGCTGCTCCGACTGCGACTCTGTCTGGCAGGAAAGCATTCCAGTCAGCGCGAGGAAGTACCCCGCTGGTTTGACCCATAAAGAGAGGAAGTTATCCTTCATATCGTATCGAGGTGAGCCATAAATCCGAGTGTGTAGGTCGCGATGACGCGAAAACCATCCGTTTGCAGTGCAATACCTCCCTTATTGGCCTGGGCCGATCCGGTCAGGAAACCGTCGGGCGTCATATAATCTTGCAAACCCTTCTTGGCTTTCCGGGCGGCGTTGCGGGCGCTTTTGTCCAAATATCCGTGCTGGTAGCCGTGGGCCAGCGCCGCCGCCACGCCCGCCGAGCCGGAGGTTTCGTAGCCCGTGGCGGGCTGGTCGAAGAAGCAGTACCACAGGCCGTTGGGCCGCTGGTCGGCGATGACCTGCGCGGCGGCTTCTTGGAAAGCGACTAGCAGTTTTTGCCGATCGGGGCTATCGGGTAGGTGCGTGATGGTCTTGGTCAGGCCCAGCAGGTACCAGGCCACGCCCCGGCCCCAGTCGGGGTAAATCCGCTCGTCGCCACTCTCCTTGCTGCGCTGATAGACGTACTCAGGCGTATGCAGCAGTTCGGCCCGCGCCAGTAGCGTTTGTGCGGCCCATTCGGCCAGTTCGGGGCGGTCGAGTTGCCGCGCCATCACGGCCAGTGGGTAGCTGACGGTGTAGCATTCCTCGGTTTTGAGCGAGCGGTCGCCCTGACCGTCGGCGATGACGTTTTGAGCGTTGCGGTGTTTTTCACAAAAATCGATCACCAACTGCAAAGCCGGGTGCCTGGGGTCGGTGCGGGCCAGCACGGCAAAAGGCAGCAGCGACTCCACGCCGCTGAGTTGGTTGGTGCGGTTCTGGTTGCGGTAGGCGGCATAATGCAGTTGGTTGTCGCCAAAAAACATCAACAGATGCTGCTCTAAGGCACTTTTCGCTTTCTCCGAATGCTGAGCCAGTTCCATAATTCCGTCCAGCGCACAACCGTGCATCCAGCCGAAGGTTTGCATGGATTCCAGCGACAGCAGCCGCTCTTTCCAGGCGTCCTTGTTGTTTTCCTTGTTAAAGGTCAGAATGTGCGGCAGCAGGGCCGTCGGGGCCTGCTTTCCGTTTTCATTTCTAGTAAAAACATAAAACGGATTCTTGCCCTCGACCTGTTGCAGCACGATGCCTTCGGAAAGTACCTTCGGCAGGTTCTCCGGCGCGATTTCCAGTTCGAAGGGCTGCATGTAAATGGCGAAGCGCACGTCTAGCACGCCCAGGTCGGTTCCTGTGCGGGCGGTGCGGGCGCGTAGCTTGGTGATTTCCCGCCCGTCGGTCGCGCTGGCAATGCGGAGCCGGGCGGATTGATTCTTCGGGAAAGTACCGGGGTTCCATTCCAATTTCAAGCCTTCGCTGCTTTGAGGAACGAGCGTGGCTTGCCAATTGAAAGGAATGTCGTAGCCATCGGGAATGGCGGCGGCATTCTCGATTTTATTAGCAAGATGGTAGTTGTAGCCTTCGGCCAAATCCCGGAATCGCAATCCCCAATAAATCCCGGGAGCCGTTAGTAGCATTTGCCTTCTGGTGAGGTTTGTGGGCATGGTTTAGTGGTTTTTATGAATAACACCCTGAATTCGGCATCCGGGGGCTGAAGCCGCCCGGCAATTGATTTTTCTTGGTATTGTGTGCCGGGCTGGCGCACGTTTGGGCGAACCCATGGGTTCGCCCCTACTGGATTCCTAAAATCTCCTCTATTCTTATCAAATTAATGTCGTATTCCAAGACGCTATTCAGGTATTCTTCCTGCAATAAATACGCTTGCTGGATGGCGGCGAAAAACTCCACGTAGCCGATCTCGCCGCTGGTGTAAGCGGTCAGGGCCGTTTGGCGGATGAGGGCAGCTTGCGGCAGGGCAGCATTCTCGTAATAATCCAGCGTCGCGGCCAGGCTTTGCTGCCGGGCGCGGGCGGCTTCCAGTTCGGTGGCGAGTTGCCGGACGGTGAAGTCGAGTTGCGTTTCCTGAACCTGCTGCTGAATGCGCGACGCCTGCACCCTGGCCGTGAGGGCCTTGGTGAAAAGCGGAAACGACACGCCCACGTGCAACGCGCTGTAGCCGAGATTGCGTTCGATGGATTGGTTCAAAAAACCCAGCCGCCATTCGGGCAGGAAACCCTTTTGTTCGAGGCGGGTTTGCAGACTGGTATTGGAAATCTGCTGTTTCAGAACGTCGAGTTGCGGGTTACTCTCCACCGCCACGAGAGCCGCAATCGAGTCATTCACGGGACGTTTCAAAGCCACCAGTGTGTCGATGCGCAGACTGTCCGACGATTGCAGCAAAAGCCGCAGGGCCGCGTAATGCACTTCGCGCTCGCGGCGGGCGTTGCGGATGCGCTGGCCCAGGTACTGCGCGCGGCTTTGGGCCGTGACCGCATCCAGGCGGTTGGACTCACCCGTGCGGAAGCGTACCTCCGCCGCCCGCGCCGCCTCGTCAAAGAGTACGCTTTGCTCATTGAGTACATTCAGGAGTTTTTGGTCAAAGAGAAGTTGGTAGTACGTCCGCTTGACCTCGTTTGCCAGCCGCACCCGCGTCACGGCCAACTGGTACTGCGCACTCTGTACATTTCCTTCGAGTGCCTGCCGCTGCGCCCGGTACAAGCCCGGTGCCGAAAACGACTGAATCGCCGTCACGGTGTAATCGATCGGCCGCGCCTGCGTTTGTCCGTACTGCACATCGACCAGCGTTTTGGATGGATTGAACGAAGTAGGCAACAATGCCTGCGACGCTTGAATGCCCAGTTGATCGGAGCGTATCAGGAGGTTTTGATTAGCGGCTTCCTCAATGGCGGAGTTGAGGGAAATGGTGCGTTGGGCCTGGGAAGGAACCGGGAGGCACAGAGATCCAAAGGTCCAGAGGATCAAAGTGAAGGCCCCGCCCTTCAAGCCAAGTCCTCCCCCTTTGGGTCTGCTCGCCGTACCACTCTGGACCTTTGGACCTTTGGACCTTTCCTCCTTTCCTCCATACTCCTTTCCTCCTTTCCTCCCCTTCACCAAACTATACAACACCGGCAACACCACCAGCGTCAGCAGCGTGGCCGTAATCAAGCCGCCAATCACCACCGTCGCCAGCGGCCGCTGCACTTCCGCGCCCGCCGAGGTGGAGAGCGCCATCGGCAAAAAACCCAGCGAAGCCACCGAAGCCGTCATGATCACGGGCCGGAAGCGGGCCTGAACGCCGTGCAGGATGCGGTCGCGGAGGTTGCGGTCGCCTTCTTTTTCCAATTGGTTTAAGTAGCTAATCAGGACAATCCCGTTCAGCACCGCCACGCCGAAGAGCGCGATGAAGCCTACACCCGCCGAAATACTGAACGGCATATCGCGCAGCCACAGCGCCCAGATGCCGCCCACCGCCGAAAAGGGTACGGCGGTGAAAATTAGTAAAGCCTCCACCAGCGAGCCGAAGGTAAAATACAACAGCACGAAAATCAGGGCCAAAGCCAGCGGCACGGCGACGAGCAGGCGGTCGGTGGCCTGTTGCAAATTCTCGAATGCCCCGCCGTAGCTATAATAGTAGCCCTCGGGCAGCGCGACGCCTGTTTCGATTTTATCCTGAATATCCTCCACCACGCTCTGCACGTCGCGGCCCGAAACGTTGACGCCGATGGTGATGCGCCGCTTGGTGTCGTCGCGCGAGATTTGGGCGGGAGCTTCCTGGTAGGTGATGTCGGCCAGCTCGCCCAGCGGTACGGCCCCGCCCTGCGGCAACGGCACATAGAGGTTGCGCAGGTCGGTCAGATCGGTGCGGTGGGTGCTGTCGAGCCGCACGACGAGGTCGAAGCGGCGCTCGCCCTCGAAGACCACGCCCGCCGATTCGCCCGCGAAGGCCGTGCGGATGAGCTGGTTGACGTCGGCCACGTCGAGGTGGTACTGCGCCAGGCGGTCGCGGTGGTAGGCGGCGTTGATTTGCGGCAGGCCCACGATGGGTTCGACGCGGCAACTGGCCACGCCCGCGATGGGCGTGATGAGGGCGGCGGCGGCGTTGGCCCGCTCGAAAAGCTGGTCGAGGTCGTCGCCGTAGATTTTTACCACCACGTCGGAGCGCGCTCCGGTAATCATTTCGTTGAAGCGCATCTGGATGGGCTGCGTGAATTCGGCCATGACGCCCGGTACTTCGCGCTCCAGTACTTCGGCCATTTTCTCCGACATTTCTTCCCGACTGCTGGCCGAGGTCCACTCGCTGTGCGGCTTCATGTTGATCATCTGGTCGGTCATTTCGACGGGCATCGGGTCGGTGGGTACTTCCGACGCCCCGATGCGACCCACGACCTGCCGGACTTCGGGGAAGTTTTTGAGCAAAGCGCGTTCGGCTTTGAGCGAGGCGTCGATGGTTTCGGTAAGCGAAGTGCCCGTGGGCATTCGGAGGTCGATGGCGATGTCGCCCTCGTCGAGTTGCGGAATAAATTCGCCGCCCAAAGTACTGAACAACCACGCGCTGCCCGCCAAAAGTAATACCGCCGCCACGACGACCGCCACGCGAAAATCCAACGCCCGGCGCACGACGGGTTCGTAGGCTGCGTACATTTTGCCGACCAGTTTATCCGAGAGGTTCTTCTCGCTGTTTATTTCTTTTCTCAAAAACAAAGCCGTCGCCATCGGCACGTAGGTCAGCGAGAGCAGCAACGCCCCAATAATGGCGAAACTTACCGTCAGCGCCATCGGCTGGAACATTTTCCCCTCGATTCCTGACAGAGACAGGATGGGAATATAAACGATCAGAATAATGATTTGCCCAAATACCGCCGATTTCAGAATCTGGGAAGCGTTGGTCTGCACGGTTTCGTCCATTTGGGCCTGACTCAACTGATCGCCCGTTTTCCAATGGCCATGCAAGAAGTGAAGTACCCCCTCGACTACGATCACCGAACCATCCACGACCAGCCCGAAATCAATCGCGCCCAGGCTCATCAGATTGGCCGACACGCCGAACAGCCGCATCATGCCAAAAGTAAACAGCATAGCCAAGGGAATCACCGACGCCACGATCAGCCCCGCCCGCCAGTTGCCCAGCAGCAGCACCAGCACGAAAATCACGATCAGCCCGCCCACCAGCAGGTTTTCTTTTACGGTGTCGATGGCGCGGTCGATGAGTTCGGTGCGGTCGATGAACGGTACGATGCGGACGCCCTCGGGCAGCGATTTCTGGATGCGGGCCACGCGCTCCTTCACCAGCCTGATAGTGCGCTCGGCGTCGGCGCCTTTGAGCATCAGCACCACCGCGCCCACAGCTTCACTTTGGCCGTCGCGGGTCATGGCTCCGTAACGCACCGCCGCGCCGTATTTTACGTCGGCCACGTGGCGCACCAGCAGCGGGATGCCGTTGGTGGTTTTCAGCACGATGTCGCCGATGTCATCCAGACTTTTCACCGCGCCCTCGCCCCGGATAAAAAACGCCTGACTGCTTTTTTCGAGATAGCTGCCGCCCGTATTGCCGTTGTTTATCGATACGGCCCCGTACAGTTCCGCCACCGTGACGCCCGCCGCACGGAGTCGCTCGGGATCGACGCTGACTTCATACTGCTTCACGTGGCCGCCGAAGCTGCTTACCTCCACCACGCCGGGTACGCCCGCGAGTTGGCGCTTCACGATCCAGTCCTGCGCGGTGCGGAGTTCGGTGAGGTCGTAGCGGCCTTCGTAGCCGGGCTGCGGCACGAGGGTGTATTGGTAAATCTCGCCCAGGCCCGTGGTGATGGGGGCCAGATACGGCTGGCCGAACTCGGCGGGAATGTCCTGCGTAGCCTGCGCCAGCTGCTCGCCTACGAGTTGGCGGGCGGTGAGGATGTCCATGCCATCGTCGAAAACAACTGTAATCACCGACAGCCCCAGCCGCGACACGGAGCGGATTTCTTCCACGCCCTGCACGTTAGCCAAGCTCAGCTCCACGGGCGTGGTGACGTACTGCTCCATTTCCTGCGCCGCCAGCGCGGGCGACTGGGTAAGTACCACGACCTGGTTGGTCGTGATGTCCGGCACGGCATCGATGGGTAGCCGAGAGAGCGAATACGCCCCCCAGCCGATCAACCCCAGCACCATCATCCCGACGACGAGCTTGTTCCTAACGCTGAACCGGATGATGGACTCGAATGACATGGGGGGTACTTACTGGCAAATACCAAAGCTACGGATTAATGATTCGTGGGATTGAGGGGAGGGTAAAATTTAGAATGGGTATAAGTAGGGGGAAAGAGGATAGTCTCCTCATGTTTGCGTTGCCGCAGATTTGCCGTAGATTGTACCTCGGTAAAAAAAGCTATCTACTGTCCTATTCTTGTATGCCGGAAATCTCCCGATTCTATGGAATTGTGATTCAAATGTTCTACAATGACCACAACCGAAGCGTCGGACCGCCCTCCGCACTTTCATCTTGAATATGGTGAATATAAGGCGGTTGTGAATTTCAAACAAGAGATCGTAAAGGGTCATATGCCCAGCCGGGCATTGAAGCTGGTATTCGAGTGGATGGAGTTACACCAGAAAGAACTTTCAGAAAATTGGCGACTGGCTAGGCAGGGACTTCCACTAAACAAAATTGAACCACTAAATTAATCTGTTATGGAAAATATATGGGTGACAAACGCCGAGTACGTAAAGGGATACGAGTTAGAAATCCATTTTAATGATGGGTCGAGTGGATGCATTGATTTAGAAGGCTACCTGGACAAACCGATTTTTGAGCCGCTCAACGATGTTGAGTTTTTTAGAAAATTCAAACTAGGGTCATGGACCGTTGAGTGGGAGAATGGCGCAGACTTTGCCCCGGAATTCCTTTATGAGAAATGTAGGAAGGTGATGGCGAATTTGTAAATTCCCGATCAATATGCTGGTTTCAATTGATACCAAGTTCGTTTCAATATATTATCGGACTGCTCGCTTTTTTAACACTTTTATTGTAAATCAACCTTGTAAAAGATTGAAAGATTCCAGCTAAGGTAAATTATATGAAGAGTATGGATTTAGTCAAATATGAAAATCAGTTTCCTGAAAAAAGATTTAAGGAGTTGGCAGATAATATCTTTTCAGACCAAGATTGGCGGAAGGGGCTTAAACTAATAATCTCAATTGAAAATAATAAAGTAAACTTAAAGGAAATTGGAGACTTGTTCCACTTTATTTATCGAGTTGATGGTAAGTTGTATCATAGGGGTATATATAGTTACTCTCATTCAAGAAATATTCAGATAACAACTAGCTTTAGAAGCGGATCTCTTGAAATAATCATCGATACTCTTTCTAATAATGTTGAGTATAAATCACTGATAATACTATGGTTGTGCTTGAAGTACCTTCCAAGCCTTGTTTCTTCATTTTCGGGTTCTTTATTAAACTTTACAGAATCATTAAAAAATTATAGAGAATATGAGATTAAAACGATCGAAGTAAGAAGACTAAGAAAAGAAATTAGACAACAGATTAATACAGACAGTGAGCTTGAATTGTTAAATAAAAAAGATAAAGAAAAGATCATCAGACTACTACAAGAAATATACTCTGATAACAAGAAAAACCTTCCTGGTACCGTCAGATTACTTCGCTCCAAATTAAAGCACATCACTATGAAAATAATAAATGATTCTGATGATAAAGCTTAGGTAAAAGCAGTTCCGTTGTTGAGGTTATATGCAAGTCAAGATTAATTCTATCCATCTTTCAAATTATAATACTTCCTCAGCTAACGTTAATTTATAAGGTTCTCTGACAATTTTTGTGGAATCAACCGAGCCCGAATATCAGAAAATACGTTTACCTCATTTTAGTACGCAATGGTTGCGCCCCTCCGGGGCTTAAAATTACTGACAATTCGCTCATCCTACAAATGTTAGGCTTCTCCGAAGCCCCGGAGGGGCGCAAGATTTGTAGCATAAGAAACCCGCACCAACACCAGCCCCGGAGGGGCGCAACCAGATGGCCAATTACTCCACCACAAAAATTGTCAAAGAACCATTTATAATCGATGGGATTAGTCGTTGCCGCCTCAACTCTTCACGTTTATAGTACGAGGCAATAGAATTATTACTGCAAATCAGAGTGAGCGTATGTATTCTGCTGAAGCCAAATTTACACTAAAACCCGAATCGCTGAAACGCTATGTCCCAACGTTGAACAGTATGCCAACCTTCAACAAAAAATACTTTCTGCTGACGATAACCCTGTTCCTAATTGAAGTCTTCATCGCTCTATACATTCACGATAACTTTATCCGACCCTTCTTCGGTGATTTTCTAGTGGTGATTTTAATTTACTGTTTTATCAGATCGTTCTTACAAATCTCGGTCACTGCCGCCGCCATTTCCGCCCTCTTGTTTTCGTATTCTGTGGAAATAGCCCAATATTTCAACATGGTCGAAGTACTGGGGCTTCAAAATTCAAGACTGGCAAGAACCGTTCTTGGTACTTCTTTCGCGTGGGAGGATATTGTGGCCTACACGCTTGGGGTCATTTTTGTTGTTTTGCTGGAAAGAAAACTAACTACCCCCGATTCAGTCCGTTGACCTTAGGTATAAATCGGTGTTATGGTCATAGGCATCAGGTACCCAACCCCGTTTTGTCGTCTAAATCGGTAATGAGAACTTCCGCAAGTACCCTTTACTTCGTCAGCCTACTGCTGTTAGTCGCTGTTTTTCTGCCCATCTCTTCAATGGGCCAGGGTTTTGCCCATCCGGGAATCAACCAGACGAAGGCCGACCTCGCCTACATGAAAGCGCAGGTGTTGGAAGGGAAAGAGCCTTACAGAAGTGCTTTCGAGCGGCTCAAAGCGGAAACCGATCTGGCTTTTGTGGTCACGCCTTACACCCACGTGCTGCGCGGCCCCTACGGCAAGCCTAATATTGGCGGCAACGACCTTTCTAAAGGCGCGCAGATGGCTTACAACTGCGCCGTGGTCTGGTACATTACCGAGGACAAAGCTTACGCCGACAAGGCCATCGAAATCCTCGACGCCTGGTCGGCGACGCTGTGGGATTTTGACTACAATGATGCCAAACTCTTGGCCGCTTGGACGGGTCACGTCCTTTGCAATACGGCCGAAATATTGCGCTACACGCCTTCGGGCTGGTCGCCGCAGGGCGTCGATCAGTTCAAGCACCTGATGATGACGGTGTACTACCCGCTGCTGCGGTACTATTTTCCGCAAGCCAATGGCAACTGGGACGGCGCGATCATTCATTCCATTCTGGCCATTGCCATCTTTACCGACAATCGGCCGATGTTCGATCAGGCGCTGGATCATTTGCTGCGTGGCCCCGTGAACGGTAGTTTATTCAAATACATCTATCCGAGCGGACAATGTCAGGAAACGGGCCGCGACCAGGCGCACGTGCAATTGGGGCTGGGCGAATTTGCCGGA
This sequence comes from uncultured Cytophagales bacterium, assembly GCA_963716085.1. Taxonomy (GTDB): domain Bacteria; phylum Bacteroidota; class Bacteroidia; order Cytophagales; family Spirosomataceae; genus Persicitalea. The sequence goes on along the minus strand of OY970288.1, from coordinate 5,909,558 downwards.
GCTGCCCAAATCGCTTTTACGCAGGGCGTGGACGTTTTTTCGATGGCTGACCACCGTTTGGCGTTGGGTTATGAGTACACCGCGCAGTTTCTGCTGGGTGAGCCGCCGCATTCCTATGGCGAAATTTCGCCACGCGCCAAAAAGCTGCGGGACGATTACGAGTACATCTACCAGCACTACGCCGCGCGGGGCATCGAACTGCCCTACACGAAGATGGCCGCTGATTCTGTTCGTCCCGAAGCTTCTCGGTCCGTCTTAACCTCTGTTCGTAAACCTTCGAATCAGGTGGTTCGCTATTCGACTGGACCTGCCGCAAGCCCGATTGGCTACATCGCGGGAGCCGTAACTACGCCTGGTACCAAAATTCCCGCCAATGCGATACGGGTGCAGCCGGGCGAATCTATTCAGGACGCATTGGACACCGCAGCGGGCAGCGGTCGGTGGGTCGTGGCGACGGCCGGTCTGCACACGCTACCGACTACGCTTAAAGTACCGAGCGGGGTGACACTGGCGGGCGAGGGCGTTGAAACCATGCTGTTTCTTGACCCGAAATCCGACGAAAGAGACGCGATTGTGGGCGCGAGCGATGATCTGCACGACGTTACGCTCCGGGACTTTGTACTAGAAGGAGCCACGAGGGCAGAGCCGGGGAGCGACCCCAACACGCGCCGCTCGTTCCGCAGCACGGCCAAGCGGGGCGGCATCTTGTTTATCTCCCCGCGCCGGGCTGGAATGAATAACCTCAATTTCATCAATCTGTCCGTCCAGAATTGCACCTACAATGGTGTGTTTGTAAGCGGGGCTTCCAACGTAACGGTTCAGGCTTGTGACTTTACAGAGAACGGCTCCTATGTGGTGCCGGGGCCAAAACTTACAGCATAATCTCCTCCTGACTCATTGCGACAAGGTATCCATCGCGGGCAGTCGGTTGGATACCTCGCCCTTCGGTAGCGGCCTTTCGCTGGGGCATTGTCGGGATGTCGAGGTCACCGACACCGAAATTGCCCGCAACGGCTACTACGGAATCCTGATTACGGAATCTGAAAACGTAACAGTGGAGAAGTGCCTGATTGAAGCCAACGACCGCAGCGGCGTGATGGTGGAGTTTCTGGATAAAGGATCGAACCGGATTACGGTGCAGAACAACCGGATTCAGTACAACAACGGATTCGGGGTAGAGGCGTACGCTACGAAAAACAGCGTGGTTAAAGGCAACGTGTACGAAGGGAATGGCTTGTCCGGGCAGGAAAAAATCAGCGCTGAGCGGCGGATTATTATGGAGTGATTGATTCTGGCAAGATTTTGGGGAGCGTCAAGTCGATAGGGTTCAATTCATCTGTATCAAACATCAAATCGACCCACAAAGCTCGGGTCGTTTCCTTCAGCTGGATAATAGTAGTAGATGACAAACATCTTCGTTTTTGTTGGTATTCCTTTTATTCTGGTCGTATTGATGCGGGCGTTTTTACGCAAGCATTCCGAAACGTGATGGGCAAGATCGGCGTTGTCGAATTCCTGGCGCGCCGTTATTTTTGTTATGGATAAATCTTCGTTTACGTCTAATTCGTAAACAGCGAATCTGCGTTGATTTTCATAACCTCTGATGTTTTCATCGCAGCCACCCAAACTAAACAGGGTTAGATGGTTCGGGTTGAAAGATTCCAAATTATTCTTCTTCAAAAAATCCAGTGTCGCTAGTTTCAACTCGATGCTTCTTTTGTCGTTACTAGCTGCCTTGGGATACTGGATAGAGTCAAAGCGGTTAAGCTCTTGGCTACCCGAACACGCTCCAAAACCCGGAATTCCGTCTGAGCCTAATTTGGCGAATACCAGCCAGGTTGAGCCTTCCGGTACCAAGAAGGCACAGGAAGAGTTGGCAGCGGTATTAACCCTCATAGTGGTAGTTTCTTTACCCTTGTAGAGGTTCAGCAGGTCAATTTGCAGGTTAAGAAAGGTGCTGTTATCAGGGTCGGGCGTAACTTTTGAGATTTTCACCAAGCCCACAAATTCGGACTCCTGGTAATTTTCGGATAAAATCGGGTAGGAACAATGACAGCCCAATGCCGATATAGACCAAAGTGTTAGCAGTAGGCAGAGTGCTTGTTTCAACAGGTGACCTTGCTTATAGGATGAAATGCGATTTGTTCTGATCATCATATTCCTTATTGGTTCTTAGTTCTTCTAATCTATCTCGTCACGCTGCAATTCTTTATCGGATGCCTCACACCAAAAATAGGCATAATCTCAATCAGGTAATTTTTTTGATTCCTTCGATAATTTCACCAATTGACGTTCCGATAAGCTGTACTTTTAGCCGTCTCTCGAAAAAAACTCTCTCCATGCGCGTCCGCCCCTCGGCCCTCATCATCGAACGAAACTGTGTCCTGACCATGCGGTACCGCTACGGCGGACAGGACGTGTACGCCCTACCGGGCGGCAACCCCGATCCCGGCGAAAGTCTGTCGGAAGTGATTATGCGGGAACTGCGCGAAGAGTTGGGCGTGGAAACCGAGGTCGATCAACTTGCCCTATGCGGCGAGGTGATCGGGGAAGATGGGCGGAAGGACGCGCTCCACGCAGTGTTTGCGGTACACCTCATCGCGGGCTTGCCGCAACTCAATCCCGAACATACAACCGCGCTATCGGTGGAGTGGCTTGCGATAAATGATCTATCTGACAAACATCTTTATCCAAACGTTGGGCAGGAAATAAAAGCAATACTAGCTGGGGAGTTACGTGGCACCTACCTAGGCAGAATCGACCAGCCTTACGCGGAGTAGAAAGGTTGTTAGGTTGTTAGGTTGTTAGGTTGTTAGGTCAAATTATTCCTTCGCTCTTGGAACAAAAAGAGAACCGCACCAAAAAGCGCGGTTCTCCTTTTATAAAAGCTGAAAGCCGATTGCCGAAAGCCATCAAGCCATTTCCAACTTCGCCGCGTTGCGTTTGCGGTCCGTTTCTTCCAAATAAATCTTCCGCATCCTGATGCTGCCCGGCGTCACTTCCAGGTACTCGTCTTTCTGGATGTACTCCATCGATTCTTCCAGGGAGAAATTAATTTTCGGCGCGATGCGCAGGCCGTCGTCGGAGCCGGAGGCGCGCATATTGGTCAGTTTCTTGGCTTCTTGTAGGTTCACCACGATGTCGTTGGGGCGGTTGTGCTCACCTACCACCTGCCCACCGTAAATCTCCTCGCCGGGACCGATGAAGAAGCGGCCGCGATCCTGCAACTTGTCGATGGTGTAGCCCGTGGACATCCCCGTTCCCTTGGAAATAATGGAACCGCTATTGCGGCTCGGGATAATGCCCCGGAAGGGTTCGAAGCTCTTGAATCGGTGCGTCAGCACGGCCTCACCCTGCGTGGCGGTGAGGACGTTGGAACGCAGGCCGATCAGGCCGCGCGACGGAATCTCGAATTCCAGGTGCTGCAAATCACCCTTCGGCTCCATCACCAGCAGTTCGCCCTTGCGTTGTGTGGCGAGTTCGATGACTTTGCCAGCGGTAGCTTCCGGTACATCCACGACCATCGTTTCGATGGGTTCGAGGCGGTTGCCGTCGGCGTCTTCCTTGAAAAGTACCTGCGGCTGGCCCACTTGCAACTCGTAGCCTTCACGGCGCATCGTTTCGATCAGCACCGACAGGTGCAGAATGCCGCGGCCGTAGACGATGAATTTGTCTTCGCTGCCGCCCGACTCCACGCGCAGGGCCAGGTTTTTCTCGGTTTCCTTGATAAGGCGGTCGCGCAGGTGGCGCGAAGTAACGAACTTGCCCTCTTTGCCGAAGAACGGCGAATTATTGATCGTAAATAGCATATTCATCGTCGGCTCGTCCACCGCGATGCGGGGTAGCGCCTCGGGGTTTTCCAGGTCGGCGAGGGTGTCGCCAATCTCGAAGTCGTCGATGCCGGTGACGGCGCAGATGTCGCCCGCCTGCACTTCACTTACCTTCTGACGGCCCAAGCCTTCGAAAGTCTGCAATTCTTTGATTTTCACTTTCTTGATCACGCCGTCGGCTTTGCAAAGCGACATCTGCGCACCTTCTTTCAACGTGCCGCGCAGCAGGCGGCCAATCGCGATTCGGCCCACGAAAGCGTTGTAATCTAGCGAAGTGATCTGCATCTGCGGCGTGCCTTCGTTGATGGGCGCGGGCGGGATCTGCTCGATAATCGTATCGAGCAAAAACGTGATGTTATCAGTAGGCTTTTTCCAGTCTTCGCCCATCCAACCCTGCTTAGACGAACCATAAACCGTCACGAAATCGAGTTGCTCCTCGGTGCCGCCGAGGTTGAACATCAGGTCGAATACGTTTTCCTGCACTTCCTCGGGGCGGCAGTTTTCCTTGTCTACTTTATTGACGACCACGATGGGCTTCAGGCCCAGTTCCAGCGCCTTGCCCAGCACGAAGCGGGTTTGGGGCATCGGGCCTTCGAAGGCATCGACCAGCAAAAGTACCCCATCGGCCATTTTCAGGACGCGCTCCACCTCGCCGCCAAAGTCGGCGTGGCCCGGCGTGTCGATGACGTTGATCTTGACATCCTTATACCGCACCGACACATTTTTGGACGTGATGGTGATGCCGCGCTCGCGCTCGAGGTCGTTGTTGTCCAGGATCAGGTCGTCGAATTCCTGGTTTTCGCGGAAAAGCTTGGAGGCATGGATAATTTTATCGACCAGGGTAGTTTTGCCGTGGTCGACGTGGGCAATGATGGCGATGTTACGAATGGATTGCATTTCTCTATCTCTGATCAGTTGTTGATATTTTCGGCCAAGCGGGCCAGAGAAAGTACTTTCCGTTCTCCCTCCCGCAAAAACAAGCCGCAAAAGTACGGACTTTTCGGCTGAATAGCAGATTTTTACAATTAATTAATCGTGAACAGCGCGAAAACGTTCATTGGTCTGGGAGAAGTGCAAAAAAGACCTTTCGACTACGCTCAGGGTGGCAGCGAGCAGGATGGGAGAAAAGAAACTACCGACCGATGTCTCTGTCCCACTAAGATCACCTGCAATCCACGTACGTGTAGGTGGTGACGTTGGTACTTGTCCTGGTTGGTGATTTGCTCACCCAGGTGCGCTTTTTCAAGTTGCCCCTGCTGTCGACTTCGTAGGTAAACACCGAATCGTAGGTCTGGGTACGGGTGCCATCGGAATCATATTTATAGCTCGTAGACCTAGCGATCGGCATTCCTCTTTTTCCGTACTGGTAGGGAATGGAAGGGTGGCCCTTGAATCGTACCGGATTAGTAGGTACCCGGTACGTGCTGGATGCGTACTTGTAAATGAGCTCGCGTTGCTTGTCGCCATTTGGTTTGTGATTGACGGTGTTCGTCAGTCGGCCATCGGCGTCATAGGTAAATACGGTATAGGCCCCTTCGGCGGTCGTCTTTTTAGTGACCGCCCCCTTGTCGTTCATCACAATCTTATGCTTAGTGTCTGAGATATTGGTCATTCTGCCATCCGAATACCCGTACTTATAAACTTCTCCCGTTGAAAGCGTCACTTGGCGCTTGGCAAGTTTACCCTCTCCATCGTACTCATTTTCGGTGATGCTGGAACTGTTGCGCGAGGGATCCTCGTATATTCGGGCGGTCTCATTTTTCCAGAGTTTTCCGTTTTTGTACGTAAATTTTTCAGTAATCAGATTTTCGTTGTACTTCTTCTTCACACTGTGGCTACTCTTGACCGTTCGCTGGGTCAAAAAGCCGTTCGCATCGTAGTTATTGGTCATGTACGTTACGCGGTATTGGGTACCATCCCCATTGTAATACGTATTGACTTCCCTGACAAGACGGTGCTTGCTATCCACCTCATAAGTGGCTTCCGAACCTCCTCCTGTTTCGGGAGTGTAAACATGCTTGGAAATCCGGCAGATGTCGATGGTATCCTTGCCCGGCCCGGCGGCTTTGGAATCATGACAAACAGCGACGACCAACAGAAGAAGACATAACAAGGATTTACAGATGTGGGTATTTCGGAGCATCATGGTGTGGTTTTGGATGAATAATTCCCTAATAATAGCATCCAAATGTAAAAGAATGCCTAAGCGCATCAACTCCATTTATCAAATGGGCTGTTTTAGTGAGCAGTTAGCCAACGCGGCTGTCGCCCAATCAGAAAATCGCCCCCTGCCCCGCTATCGGCAACTGTGCCGCCTCGTGCCCGACCCGCGCGTGTTGGATATTTGGTCGGTGGGGTATTTTTAGGATTTGGTGACGTCTAAAAAATAATATGGTCGAATTGTCAATCCCGCAGGGATTTCATGTTTATAGCTATTTCGTGTCGATATGCTGCTGTGCGACCCCGTGGGGGTCGTACAATGTCAACAAGAGCAAGCTTTTCTATAAACATATGATCGAACCGGCGGCCCGGCCCTACGGGTTCGGGACTGCCAAGTTATTTTTTCAACTTTCCTTAGTGGGGTATCTGAAGATTGAGTGAACGCCCGGAGGAATTCACAGAATAGTGATTATTAAATCGGTGAAATTCTGAATGCATTTAAAATCAGATCGATTGAAAGTCAGAAATTCATCACAGTGTACCTCGGCGATAGCGGTATGAAGGCAGTCATTTATATTTTGGTAGCCGACAGATTCAGCCAAAGCACAGGCTCTCTTGAATAAATCCAGATCGTAGTCTTTGGGATCGTTGGCCCAAAACACCGCTATTTTCTCGGTTATTTCTTCATCAGACATTTTGAGCTTTGCCAAAACGAATGATGTCTCCTGTAAAGACAGCAGAGAAATGAAGAATCGCCCTTCTTTTGTCGTCTTTTCGTAAACATCTTTTGCGGTCGCGTGTTTGGCTGGATTTTGCACGACCAAGTAGTTGATCAGCACGTCCGAATCGAAGCACACCATCGTCTATAAGTTGACCTCATTGGCCAAAGCCGATAGATCGATGGCGGGATCGACTACCATCGGCGGGTACTTTCTCCGTAGTTCTTCGGATTTAAGAAACATTTGGTACTGATCCTCCTGACTATCGGCCTTCACGATGATCGTCAGAGGTTGGTCTTCTTTGAATGCGCTCTTGATGGAGTTCAGCAGGCTTAGGTCGATTTCTCCTGCTTTGACGAGGTAGGTTGTCTGCATGATTTGCTCTTTCACGTTTTGAGATTCAGTCGATTACGATTACCAAAATAACGTATTTTTTCAATCGACGCTTGGTTATTCAGTACTAAGCCTGATTTTTCGGCACAGAATCATAAAATCCATTCCACCATTAATTTTCTCAAATCCGAAAAAAACGCACTAACTTACCGCATTTCGTAAAATCCGGCTTTTCATGTCCTATATATTGTCCTTCATTGAAGAGGAAATTCTCGACTAATACCTGATCGACGACAACAACCGTCCGTGGGTGATCGGGTTCAGCGGCGGCAAGGACTCGACGCTGCTTCTGCAACTGGTTTGGAACGCTTTGAAGAAAATGCCGGAAGGATTGCGCTATCAACGAGATATTTACATTGTCTGTAACGATACGTTGGTGGAAAATCCCCGCATCGTGCAGTTTGTCGACCGTACGCTGAAAAACATCGAAGAGGCGGTCAGCCGGACGGGTATGCCCTTCAAGGTGCAGCGTACTTCGCCAGTTCTGGAAGATACCTTTTGGGTGAAGCTGGTCGGGCTGGGTTACCCCGCGCCGAATAACACCTTTCGCTGGTGTACCGAACGCTTAAAGATTGACCCCACTACCCGTTTCATCAAGACCCAAATCAGCGAGAAGGGTGAGGTGATTATTTTGCTGGGAACGCGCTCGGCGGAAAGTTCTAACCGCGCCCGCAGCATCAAGAAATATGAAGTAAAAGGCAAGCGCCTACGCAAGCACATCCTGACCAACGCCTTTGTGTACGCGCCTATCAAAGACATCGAAACCAATGAGGTCTGGCAGTACCTCATGCAGGTGCCGCCGCCCTGGGGCGGGACGCACAAGGAACTCGTGACGCTGTATCGCAACGCCAATAGCGGCGATTGCCCCCTCGTGATTGACGATACGACGCCCTCGTGCGGCAACAGTCGTTTTGGTTGCTGGGTGTGTACCGTGGTGAGTCGCGACAAGTCGATGGAAGGCTTGATCGAGAACGGAGAGGAATGGATGTGGCCACTGATGGAACTTCGCGATGAACTGGTGCTGAACCGCAACAACCGTGAAAACCGCGAGATTTACCGTCGGCAAGACCGTCTGAAAATCCGGGAGGCGGACAAAGATGACGATTGGGGGCCTTATAGTGCTAAATACCGCGCCAAGATACTAGAAATGGTCCTCAGGGCGCAACGCGAAATACAACAATCACAGGGCGAAACGCTGCAACTCATTTCTCACCAAGAACTCGTGGCGATCCAGGTGCTGTGGTACCGCGACGGGATTTTTAACCAAAAGGTATCCGACCTCTACAACCGTATTTACGAAACACCCATCGACATGAGTAAGCACGAAGACCGCTTCCGGGAGGAAGAGGAAGTTTTGAATGAGGTTTTTGAACCCGAACACGTCGAACTGGTTCAGAAATCGCTCAAAATTATGAAAACCAAGTCGCTCATGGTCAAGAAACGCGGCTTGCAGAATGATTTGGAAAATTTGTTGGATGAGTTTTTGATTCAGAAGAAGAGAACGTATGCCCACTAACGTTCAGATTCTCGATTACTTCACTTACGCCTTCACGCACCTTCGGCGTGATTCAAAGAAAGGGGGTGCGCCTCACAAGCCTCTATTACTTCTCGCAGTCATTCAAGAATATGAGGCAAGTAGAATTTTAGATGATAAAATTTTCATTACGCCTGAATTAACGCATTCATTTTCAGTGCTATGGAATAAATTGGTCATAACTGAACACGATCAAAAATTCGCTCTACCATTCTTCCATCTTACTGGCGAAAAAGGCAACTGGTGGCAACTCATCCCCAACTCTGGTTGTGAACTGTGGATAGAAAATGCAGGTTCAATGCGAAGCTTCGGAAATCTAAGCGTTGCAGTTTCTTACGCCAAAATCGATCAAAACTTAGCTACTCTGCTTCTTAATTCAGAGACTCGTAAATTTTTAAAAAGCTCAATTTTAAAAACTCACTTCCCAAACACTGTTGAGCAACAGATAGATGTACGCGATGATAGCTATATTGACGATTTGAAAAATGAGATGAAGGAGTCTTCAAGCGATTATAAGACTAATTTACTCAATTTAAAGACCCGTTTAAATCCTGAAAAATATCAGGTTGAAGTTTATAACCGTAGTAATATATTCAGACGAGAAGTTGTGAAGCTGTACAACGAGACGTGCTGTATTTCAGGGCTTCGCGTGTCTGCACCATTCACAATTACAATGGTAGATGCGTGTCATATCATCCCTTTTTCCAGTAGTTTAAATAACAGTTTGACAAATGGGATTGCTTTATGCCCCAATCTTCATCGTGCTTTCGATCGGGGGCTGATTTCGGTAGATGATAACTACGAGATAATACTATCTAATAGTTTTATAGAAAATGATTTCAGCGAGTATAGTTTTTCAAAAATAAAAGGTAAGAAGATTTCTTTACCAAGCGATAACGACTTTATCCCTTCGGCTAAATCATTTTCATGGCATCGTCAAAATATTTTTAAGAAATGAGCGATGAATCCGAAAAAATAAAATTATTGGATTGGAAGGATAATATAGCGTTCGGCCAACATGGTGATAGCTATGTATTGTACCAAGTTTTTGAAGATGGTGAATTATGGATTTCTGGCCCTAATTGGAAGCAGAAAAAAAATAAGGCGGGTCAAATCATCGCCCATCCCAATAAAACGGCGAAATTAGAATCGAAGCAGCACGCAATGAATATTGCCGAAAGTCTGAACAAGCTACTCAATACAGAGCCAGTCAAAAGCTTCTATGCTAAATAGTTAGTAGCCTTTCACTATCAGACAAACTCAGATTTAAACTTCAATCATAACACGAGTTTTCCGATTCGCAAGGCGAAGCACTCAACACGCTACTCCAAAACCTCAAACTCTCGTTCAGGGAAAAATTCAAGCGCCTCACGAATGGCTATAATATGGCCAGGAATGAGCTGGCGCAAGTGCGCCGCCGCGTTTCCGACGCGGAAGCGATTGCCGACGATGCCGTAGTACGGGCCGACCGAGAAAAGAAGGCCGAACTCGAAAAACAAGTCGTAGGAATCGACGCCAAAATACGGGAACTGGAGATAGAAAATGGGATAAAGCAAAATGAGATCGCGCAGAAAAACCGCCAGATCAGTGAGTTGTCCAAGAAATTCGATATATCAAAGAGTAATAAAGATAAAAATGAACTCTGTGATCTGCTGGTAAGCGGTTTGCGTGATACTGTGGCAAAGTTCAAAAAGCGGAAGAAAAAATCGCTGGAAGGTCAGATTCTGAAAGGCCTACAAACCCTCATGCACAAGAAAGGCTTCATCCACGCCGTGGAAGTCGAGATTAGCCCGGAGGTGATCGACATCCACCTGCTTGACAAGCGGAAAGAACGCATCCGAAAGGAATCTCTTTCCAAAGGAGAGCAACAAATGTACGCCACGGCCCTCTTACGCGGCTTGGTAGAAGAATCGGAGATCGAGTTTCCCGTGTTTATCGATTCGCCGATGCAAAAGTTTGACGAGGAACACGCTCAAAACATCATCGAGTTTTTTTACCCAAATATTTCGGAGCAAGTCATTATTTTCCCGCTCATGAAAAAAGAATTGATCCAAAGCGAGTACAATTTGCTATCGGATCGCGTGGCCGGGGCGTACTTCATCGTAAACCGTACCGCCGACCAATCCGAATTTATGCCGGTTCCGGTGGAAGAGCTGTTCGAGAAGTACGAAGAACTCTACTATTAATCCCCCCCCCCCTGATGCTTATCAATATTAAGACCTCCGAGGCCAATAAAATTGTCGTTACTGAACTGACCCGTAAGCTGTTTCCGCAGGGCGGGCCCGAAAACTTCGTGGCTCGCATTGCCTTGTCGTACTCGCTTTCTAAGGGCGTTCGTTTCGAGTTGTCAGATATGCCACAGGATAATCGAGGCAAGGAATACAAAGAGGACATTTTGTTTGGCAGCTACCGCGACTTGTACGTTGCTCTCATCTGCCAGCACTACAAAATCCACCATTCCGACCGCGATGTTCCGAAGTACCTAAAAATGCACATCGACGATGGGTTGGAGCGACTAGCCAAGCTTTTCAACGACAATCCTCGTTACTCTGGTTTTGATTTCTTGATGGAACACATCGAGCGCGGTACCGAAGTGTTGGTCGAAGCAAACTTGGAGGGAAGTGTGCGCAATAGCGCTCAGAAAATCAAAAAAGGTGCGTTCGAGGGTCCGGTCAAGCTCAAAGTCGGCACCAAGCTGGATTCCGACGAAGCCGTCGAAGTATTCATCAACGGCAAAGACGGGCGCAACAACGCCCACACCGCCGTGGCGGGCAGCAGCGGCACGGGCAAGACGCAGTTTGCGCTCGACATTTTGCGACAATACTCCGAGGTTTCGGGCGGAGCGATCAATTTCATGTACCTAGATTTTAAGGGCTTGAAACAAGATGATGTCGAGCAGGCAAGACCGTTCTTTGAGCGTACCAATACCACGTTCATCGACGCCCCGAAGCAACCTTTTCCGCTTAACCCGCTGGCGTTCATCAACCTCATTAACGAAAAGGAACGGCTAATGGGCATCAGCAAGTTTGTGGACATCGTGACTACCTACGCCCCGCGCATGGGTCCCTCCCAGGCGCAAACGCTTAAAGACGCAACCAAGGAAGCTTTCGCCAACGCCAAAAGCGGCGAGTACCCCAGCTTGGGCGACATCGCCACGCACTTGTTCGACAACACGGGTCAGAAACCCGACACGCTGACGCAGATCATCGAGAGCCTCAGCGAATACGAACTGTTTGACGCCCAACCCCAGCCCAATCTCGATTTCCTGAATCAGAACTACTATTTCAGCCTATCGGGCGACCTTGACCGGACGGTGCGCTTCACGGCCACGTTCCTGACGATTAACTACGTATACAACACGTTCATGAACATGGAAAACGCGCCTGTGAACGAAGAATACCAGTCGCTACGCTACGTGCTGCTCATTGACGAGGCCCATGTCCTGTTCAAAGACAAGAAAAGCCACGCGCTGCTGGAAAGCATGCTCCGTGAAATTCGCTCCAAAGGCGTAGTCGTGATGCTGCTCTCGCAGGGCATCGAAGAATTTAATTCTACTTTGTTAAATCAGTTTTGATGTTTTCTTCTGCTCAAATCCTGCTTCCTGAGCCTGTGCCTGTTTTCGATCGCGTCCCACACGCCTTGGGGTGTGTTGAGCTTGTTGAGCAGGGTTCGGGCCAGTACCAGCTTGACGTCCGAGCAGGAGAGCAGTGGCAATTCGTCCCGCATCTCAATCCTAGACTGGAGGATGAAATGCAAGGCCATCATCGTCAGGGCGATGTGGTGGCACCAGGCCTTGTAGGAGCGCACTTGGTATTGGTGCATTCCCAGCTGCTGTTTGACGTCCTGGAAGGCTCGCTCGACGAAGTAGCGCTGCATCTGGCGGCCCAGGGCAACGGCCACATCGACCGGGCCGTGGGGCTGGTGACACAAACTGAACTTGACCTGCGTGCCGTCGGTCTCGCGGCTGACCAGCAGCCAGAAAGGACCCGAAGCCGGTTCGCTGCCGCTCTTGGCCAGCCAGACTCTGACCAGCGCAGCCTGCCTGACCAGCGGCCCCTTCGTGCCTTGGCGGTGGGCGATCTGCTGCCAGCGGTCTGCCGCCAGCAGGCAGCCCACGCCCTCGATGGCCACGGGCCCGGCCCCGCCGTAGGGCGGCAGGGCCGGGTCGGACAGGTGCACCTTGCGCGTCGGGGTGACGTCCAGCACGAAGGCCTGCCCCATCTCGACCAGCGCCCGGCGCAGGCTCGGCGAGTTGCCGTACAGCGCGTCGCCGCCCACCCAGTCGCCGACCACGCCCTGCCCGGCCAGTTCGCCCACCAACTCGGCGGCCAGTTCGGGCTTGGTCTTGTAGTCCTGGCAACTGGCCGGAACACCCCCTGCACGGCAGCGGGCCGCATCGCGAGTCCACTCCTGGGGCAGGTAAAGCCGCGCGTGGGCGATGCCCACCATCCCGCCCCGCGTCAGGCCGACGAACACGCCCACCTGACCGTTGGCCACCTTGCCGACTTGGCCGATGTACTGCCGCGCCACACCGACGCTCTTGATGCCCGACTTCTCCCAGCCGCACTCGTCGAGCATCAGCCCCTGCTCCCCAGGCTGGCCCGAAAGACTCGTCTGCGTGCGCTGGGCGACCTCCGTCATCACGCCCTGCGCCTCCCAGTCAGACTCACTTATGAAGTACTGAAGCTGTTGGTAGTCACTGTCCGGTATTCGTTCCTGCATCCTTTCTATGTTGCTCTGGCACTCGTGGAAAAGGCCTTTCAGATACTGCTCACAACGCGCGGTGCTGTTCTTGCGACCACAGGTGAAGTGATCCCAGAAGGTGTGGGCGTAGTCCTCAATTTTTTTTCGCTCATAGATAGAATATTGAAAATGTGCAAGTTGAGGTGAGTTTTGATTTAACAAAGTAGAATTAACCAACCGACTTTCGACTTTTCGAGCGAATGTGAGAATGCTTTCTTACTAAAAATCAAAGACAAAAACCTAAAATCCATGCAACGTTTCCTCGGCCTCTCCGACCGCGACGCCACCACTCTCGCCCGCAGCATGGAACGCATCGAAGGCGGCCAGGCGGTGTCGAACGTGAAGGAGTTGAAGAAAGGGGAGTTGTTTGAGGTAGGGCAGTTTTGGAAGAGTTTGTAAAATATATCGGCTTTATGAAAGAAGGCTTAAACATCCAATACTTAATAAATTTTTATAGCTACCTATTTGCAGAAAAAGCAAAAAGATTGACTGTCTTTCTGCTTACTATATTTTTTGCATCGCTTTTACCGTACATAATTGTCGCATTTAGTTTAGACTATTCAAATAGCAACCAAATGAAAAGTTTCTATGGTGACGGTAGTATATTAACTCTTTGTACTGGAATATTACTATCATATTATACAGTATTTCTAGAATTTAGAGAAAATAAGGGGAGAAACGACGATGAGAAAAAGAATATTAGTGATGATAATAGGCTGATTACAGTTAGTCTATTGATAGTTTATGCGGTTGTGCTGGTTCAGTTTTATTTATGTCAAACAACTGCCAGGGATATGATAATGATATTACAAGTTGTAATTGGATCTATTTTGCTATTTTTATTAACTTTGATTGTATCATCATATTTACATTTTAGAGAGGAAGTCTCCTTTGCAGATGTTCAAAGCCATGAAGACAAACGAAGAATTCAAAAGCTAAAAAGAAGTTCAGAAAAGACTGTCAAAACAGAAGATGGTATGAAACTATGACAAAATTACCAAATACCGAAGATTATTTATTTCTCACCTGTCAGAAGGTAGAGCAACCAATTGGGACGTTCTATATAACTTCAATTCCTTGGTACACTCTGAAAAGAATAGCATATACAGAACCTCGAATTTTATTAGGAAGGAACGATGATGGCTCTGAGGAATATGTAGGTATTCAAAGGCATCTTTCAAATGCGCGCAAAGATGATATATATAAATATTTGCAGAGTAGTTCAGCAACATTCCCTAGCAATATTATTATTAATATACCGAAAGAAGAAATTAGGATCGAAAACTTCGATTTAAATACAATAGTGAAGCCAGGTGATGAAAATATAAACGAAAATCCGCAGTTAAAAGCCCTAAATAATGTAGAGATTAAAATTAAAGAAGAATTCGTTTTAATAATAATTAGAAATAGAGGCGGAGTAGCACAGATAATTGATGGTCAACATAGATTATCTGGGTTTGAGAGATATGAAGAAGGTGATATTAAGTTTGATTTGCCAATAACAATATTTTTTGATCAAAGTATTTATCAGCAAGCCGAAATTTTTGCAACGATAAATGGTAAACAAACCAGAGTAACCCCTTCATTGGTATATGATCTATTTGGGATTTCAGACAAGAGAAATCCGTATACAGTCGCAAGATATATTGTAAAGTCATTAAATGAGGATGAAAGTTCTCCTTTGAAAGAGTCAATAAAAATTCTTGGAAAGGCAAACGAATATTATAATGGATTTGTAACACAGAGCACTGTATCTCAGGCGATTATAGATTTGATTTGTGGAAACTTGAAGCAAGCAGAGGAAGACAGAAAAAGAATGCAAATTGGCCAAGAGATAAGTGATGAACCAGAACTCACTCGAAGAAAAGCATTATTACGCAAATACTTTAAGGATGAGAAGGATGAAATTATTTTCAAAGTATTGATGAATTTTTTCAATGCAGTAAAGAGTATATTCCCTATTGAATGGAATAAAGAAGACAGTATTCTGAAAAAAACGGTTGGTTTTACTGCTTTACTCAAAATACTTCCCAAAGTTGTTGAAAAAGGAAAAATAGCTGGCGATTGGTCGCAGGATTTTTTTGAGCAAAAGTTTCTATCATCAAGAAATATTGACTTTTCTGATATACAACTTAGTAGTAAGGGAGTAAATCAACTCGTGGAGAGATTTAATCTTGATGACTCTGGCTTCAATGATTAGTCTCATCCGACCATCAATCTCAAACTTCCGGCTACCTGCTCCACTGATTTAACGACTTCCACAACTTCCTCCTCCACACTAAACCGCCCCAAGCTAAACCGCAAACAAGAAAACGCATCCGTTTCAGTCAGCCCCAAGGCCAGCAGTACGTGCGAGGGTTCGACGGAAGCCGCTGTGCAGGCCGAACCGTTGGACACGGCAATGTCTTCCAATCCCATAATCAGCGCATCGGAGTCGCAGCCTTGCAGCAGAATGTTCGTCACATTGTAAAGGCGGTGTTCACGGCTGCCGTTCACTTTCGTTCCTTCAATTTTGAGCAGTTCGCTTTCCAGCGTATCGCGGAGTTTCCCAACGCGCTCGGCATCGGCAATGAGTTGTTTTTGCGCTATCTCAGCGGCCATGCCAATGCCCACGATACCGGGCACATTGAGCGTACCCGAGCGCTTGCCGCTTTCGTGACCACCACCGTGCAGGAGTGCTTCCAACTTAACGTGGCGTTGCCTTACGTACAACCCACCTACGCCCTTGGGGCCGTAAAACTTGTGGGCAGAAAAGGGCATCAGGTCAATCCCTAGATCGGCGACATTGAGCGGCATTTTGCCTACGGCTTGCGTTCCGTCGGTCATGAATAGTGCGCCCGCCTTATGGGTCAAGTCGGCAAGGGCCTCGATGGGTTGAATGGTTCCCAACTCATTATTCACCAGCATCACTGAAACCAAAATGGTGTCGGGCCGCAAGGCGGCTTCAAGTACCGCCAAATCAAGTAGCCCGTCCGGCTGCACGGGCAGGTAGGTGACTTCAAACCCTTTTGTTTCGAGGTACTTGCAAACATCCAAAACGGCCGAATGCTCCGTCTGCATCGTGACGATGTGCTTTCCTTTCGATTCGTAGCGTTCGGCCACTCCTTTGATAGCCGCATTTATTGCCTCGGTCGCCCCGGAGGTGAAGACAATTTCATTGCTCTTAGCTCCAATCAAATCTGCTACTTGTTGCCGCGCTTTTTTCACGGCATCGCTGGCCCGCTGACCAAATGGGTGCGTCGAGGCCGCATTGGCAAAATCGTCCGTCAAGTACGGCATCATGGCATCAAGCACGCGCGGGTCGATGCGGGTAGTTGCGTTGTTGTCGAGGTAAATCATTTCAAAAATTCCAGTTCGGTGCTTCGGTACTGGTACGTTCAACACCAGCCTTCCTGTTTTAATGCCTTCCCTCAAAGATACTTTTTGAAATCCCTTCCCCCTGTCATCCTGAGCGTAGTCGAAGGGCTCCCCTAAAACAACTCCCCCTGCCCCACCACCGGCACCCTTCCCGCCTCGAACCCCATCATCGCCTTCTTCCTGAAAGTACCCCACCGATAGCCGCCTAACCCGCCGGACTTCTGTAACACACGGTGGCAAGGAATGAGGTACCCGACGCGGTTGCTGCCGATGGCTGTACCCACGGCGCGCGCGGCGGTGGGCTGGCCGATGGCGCGGGCCACGGCATCGTAGCTGACGAGCCGCCCTGCCGGGATGCGCAGCAGGGCTTCCCAGACTTTGATCTGGAAATTGGTGCCGCGCAGCAGCAGGGATAGCGGTTGGGCAGGTACTTTTTTGGGATAAAAGAGTGGCTGGATGTAGGGCAAGGTACTCTCGGCGTCGGGCGCGACGCGGGCGCTCGGCCACTCCGTGCGCAACTGCGCCACAACTACCTCCACGTCATCGGCTTCGTCCAGAAACCGCAGGTCGGTGATGCCGCGCTCGGTGACGGCGATCAGGCACTCGCCGAAAGGTGTTTCGTGGACGCCGTAGCGGATGGACACGCCCGCGCCCAACGCCCGGAACTCGGCGGGCGTCATGGCTTCGTAAGTCACAAACAAGTCGTGCAGCCGACTCGGACTCGACAGCCCGACTTCGTGGGTAGTTTCCAGCAGGTTGACGGAGGTAGCTAGCTGTTCTTTGGCGTATTCCTTCGTCAGAAAGCGCACGAACCGCTGCGGACTCGTGCCAGCCCAGCGCGTGAACAGACGCTGAAAATGGTACTCCGACAAGGCCACATGGTCGGCGATTTGGCGGAGCGAGGGCTGGGTCTTGTAGTGGGCTTCGATGAAGCGGATGGCTTTTTCGATGCGCTGGTAGTCGGGTAGCGCGGTGGTGGCTTCTTCCATGATCGGCGGTTTGTTTTGGGTCAAAAGTACCCCTGCCGGGAAGGTTTCGCAATCTGGATTTTGCGGAATTTGCAGGTTTACACTTATCTTGCTTCTCTTTTTACAGAATACTGCCATGATTAAAGACCTGACTGCCTCCGATCTCCACCGCCGTAATATACTGAATAACCAGTTCGCCATCCGGGAGATTGAGCAGGAAGTTGCCTTTCTAGGCGTGGCTTTCGAAGGCTCCGTCCGTTACACCAAGCGACAACTCGCACAGTTTTTCGATATCGATGAACGGACAGTCAACCGATATCTCGAACAACACGAGGGCGAGGTCACTGACAGCGGTTATGAAGTGATTACTGGAATCAGACTGAGGAACTTCAAAGAAGCGTACGAGCAGTTTATCGAAAAAACAGAGGATGTTGAGGACATTGATGTCCTTAACATCGAAGAGGATGTTGGCGACATTGATGTCGTTAATATCGCCAAAGCCCCTAAGCTTGGAGTGTTTACTTTCAGGGCATTCCTCAATATCGGGATGTTGCTTACCGAAAGCGAGCGGGCAAAACAGTTGCGGGCCTTCATATTGGACATTGTGCTGGACACGCTGAATAAGAAGCTGGGAGGTAGCACCAAGTACATCAACCAGCGAGAAGAAGAATTTCTGCCGACGGCGATCAGGGAATACAGCTACCGTCAGGAATTTACCAACGCCATCGACGAATGCGTGGAAGGCAGCAAGTTGAAATATGGCCTGTTGACCGATGCGGTATACAAATGTATTTTTCACGAAAACGCGAAGGAGTACAAGCAAATCCTAAATTTGAAAGCCAAGGAGCCCGCCCGTGCCACGATGTATACGGAAGTCCTCGATTTAGTCGCGGCTTACGAAAATGGGTTTGCCGAGTACTTGAGGCAGGGTTATGAGAAGAAAAGTAGCCGGCTCACTCTGAAAGAAGCACTATCTCTCTTCAAACGGTACCAAACGTCCAATCAGGCTTTTACGAGACCTTTACTAGACAAAGCAAGGACACTTATGGCTAGCCGCGATATGGCTTTCCGGGATGCCCTTCATGAGAAACTCAAAAACTACGTCGTCCATTTGAGTAATGAGGAATTCGACCGCTTTCTGGGCGAACGCAGCATGGCACTGGAAGAAAGACTGAAGGAGAACATCGATGTATTTAAGCGTTTGAAAGACCGATAAATGGCCTACTACTATCTTTCGCTCACATTCGCCGTCAAGACTCATGACTTTATTATCGACGAGTCGGGCGGGGCGCACGGTGTCAATGATATTGGTCTGCTGGAAAGTGTGTTAAACCACATCCAGAACGATATGTACTATCCCGAGTTTGAAGACAAGCTAACACATCTGGTGTATTCCGTCAACAAAAACCACGCATTCCGGGATGGCAACAAACGAAGCAGCATTGCTTTGGGAGCTTATTTTTTAGAGATCAATGGCCTTGACTACTGCATCGATAAGTTCATTATAGAGATGGAGAACGTGGCCGTTCACATCGCTGACAACCGTATTGACAAGTCCCTTTTACAAGAAATCTCTGTTCTCTACTTTATGAAAGTGAGTATAGCGAAACTTTGAAACTGAAAATAATTGAAGCATTGCGCTCTGAAGAGTAGCTTGACTTACACAGGACTTTCTGAAAACTTGTTTAGGTAGCTTTATTTAGTCCTGCCAACAGGGGTTTCCTACCAGCGTGTCAGCTTAAACTCCCAATCCGGTACTTTCTTGCGCATTTCCACCAAATCATCGCGCTTCGTCAGGCCGCATTTGAGGTAATTTTCGTGCAAGCGGGCCAGCGCCTCGCGGTCGAGTTCCACGCCCAGACCGGGGCCAGAGGGTACTTCCACCGCGCCGTCGGTGAACTTCATGCGTCCACCCACGATGACCTCGTCCGACTGCCAAGGGTAGTGCGTGTCCAGCGCGTAGGGTACTTGCGGCAGAGCCGCGCCCAGATGCACCATTGCGGCCAGCGAAATGCCCAGGTGGCTGTTGGAGTGCATCGAAAGGCCGCGCCCGAAGGTGTCGCAAACACCCGACAGTGTCATGGAAGCTCTTAGACCGCCCCAAAAGTGGTGGTCGCTGAGGATGATGTCTTCCGAACCTAGTTCGATGCTGCGGGGAATATCCTCGAAAGAGGTCGTACACATATTGGTCGCCAGCGGCGTTTTCAGGGCTTTGCGTACCACCGCCATGTTTTCCTGTCCACGCACGGGGTCTTCGAGGTATTCCAAAGTACCCTCCATTTCCCGGCCGTACTCGATGGCCGTTTCCACTTTCCACAAAGCGTTGGGGTCGATGCGCAGCGGCACGTCCGGCCCGAAAGCTTCGCGCAGGGCCAGGATGGCGTCCACTTCCTGGCGCGGCTCAAAGACGCCGCCTTTCAGCTTGATGGATTGAAAGCCAAATTCCTGACACATCGCCTTGGACTGAGCCACAATTTCCTTGGGATTCAGCGCGCTCGACTGCCGGGCGGCGGCCCAGCCCGTTGCGTCGGGATCGGTGCCGAAGGCCAACTCGCCGCCCGCGCCTTCGTATTTGTAAAAAAGGTAAGCCGAAAAGGGTACCTCATCGCGCATCCGCCCGCCCAGTAAATCCACGACGGGGCGGTCCAGGATTTTGCCCATAATGTCCAGACAAGCTACCTCCACGGCGCTGAAAATATGGACCATCTTCCGCTGATCCCACGGCGATACGCCGCGCTCGGCGGCGGTGTCCTGTCCAAAATGCCCGACCAGCGTCCGCCGGATGTCGTTGAGTTGGAAAACGTCCTTCCCAATCAGCAAATCCCGAGCCTCGGCCAAAGCCAGGTCGATCTCCCGCGTCCCCGGAATCTCGCTGATGCCCGAAACGCCGTCGTCGGTCACGATCTCGACGATCGTGCGCAGGGCGTAGGGGGCATGCAGACCCGCCGCGTTCAGCAGCGGTGGATCGACAATGGCAATGGGGGTGATGACGATTTCTTGTATTCGAGACATGGGGATTTTGGGTTAATGGTCAACGGCGAACGGTTAACGGCCATCATGAATTGAGACGTTTTCTACCTCTTAAATGCGCTTGAAATTCGTGAATTCAAAAAGTCGGATTCCCGTCGTTTTCTCAAACCAATACAACAGGCGATCTTTCAAATCGAATTTCTTTTTGCTCAAATCCAGCTCCACTTGCCAGTCCTGCCGGGCGATGCGCTCGCGCATGACCTCGGGATGCGGGTCGGTGAAGCGGGTGAGGGAGTCGAACTGTGAATAGTCGAAAAAGTCGCCGCTGGCGAGCATTTTTTTCCATTCCTCCTCCTCGTTCCAGAAACGCCCCACGTTTTTCATTTTCTGTTTCATCTGCGCCGGACTTTTCACCCAGCCGTAATGATAAATCGCCGCGCCCGAATGCTTCACGCGCAGCTTCTGGTTTCCTTTGCGGAAACCCTGCGCGTCGCGGTAGGCCGAAATGGCCGGATCGTGGCGGATGATCCTGACCTCGTGGCGGTACCAGGTGCGGCTGTCTCCGATGTAGTCGTAGGTACCGTAAAAGTGCAAATAATCGAACAGCAGGCCTCCCACTTCGGGGTTCTGGGCGTAGCGTTCGCAGCTTGCGCGCACGGCGGCGTGGTATTTTTCGGGCAGCACCTCGTCGCCCTGAATGTAGAACACCCAATCGGCATCGGCAGGAAGTTGGCGGTAAGCTTTGTCGGTTTCGACGGCCAGTACTTTTCCGCCCTGCCGCAGCGACATGTCCCACTGTGAGCGCACGATGCGCAACTTGTCGGAACCGATGCTTTCGATCAGTTCCAGCGTTCCGTCGTCGCCTTGCCCGACGCTGACGAGCATCTCGTCGACCACGGGCAATACCGAGCGGATGGCCTCGACGACGGGGTAGTCGTTGAGCAAAGCGTCCTTTATGATGGTAAAGCCGACGATTTTCACGGGCGAGGGGCTAGTTCAGTAATTTTTTCAAAAACAAATGTAAAGCGTTCGAGCCGCAAGTCTCGCAGCCGTTTTCATTTTATGAGGTTTCTGTTTTACAAATCAGTTGACCGCTAAACGATTGGGCTTTTAAGAATAGAACTATTTCAAACAACTGCCGATGACGGGAGAAACCAGCTTGAATTTCACGGGTTGGCTTCGTATTTTTGTTTATTCCAAAATCCCGCTAACAATTCCGTTTGGCGCGCCGTTATACCTTTCTATTTTACACAAAAAAATACCAAGTTTTCATGTCACAAGTAAGCACTATGCCCCAGGAGCCGCTCCTGACCGAAGATCCGCTGCGGTTTGTTCTTTTTCCCATTCAGCACCAGGACATCTGGCACATGTATAAGCGCCACGAGGCGTCATTCTGGACGGCGGAGGAAATCGACCTGGGACAAGATATGAAGGATTGGAACAACCTCAGCGACAACGAGCGACATTTTATCTCGCATATCCTGGCCTTTTTCGCGGCTTCCGATGGCATCGTGAACGAAAACCTGGCGATCAACTTCCTCAGCGAAGTGCAGTACGCCGAGGCCAAGTGCTTCTACGGCTTCCAGATCGCGATGGAGAACATCCACTCCGAAACCTACTCGCTGCTCATCGACACCTACATCAAAGACCCGGCCGAAAAAGACCACCTGCTGCGGGCCATCGACACGGTTCCTTGCGTCCAGAAAAAGGCGGAGTGGGCCCTGAAGTGGATCAACAGCCCCGAATTCACCGAGCGCATCATTGCTTTTGCCGCCGTGGAAGGCATTTTCTTCTCGGGTTCTTTTTGTTCTATTTTTTGGTTGAAGAAGCGCGGCTTGATGCCCGGGCTTTCGTTCTCCAACGAGCTGATCTCGCGCGATGAGGGACTGCACTGCGAATTCGCATGCTTACTCTACACCGATCATATCAAGAATCAGCTACCGCAAGAGCGCGTCCTGGAAATCATGCTGGATGCCGTGGAAATCGAAAAAGAGTTCATCTCCGAGGCCCTACCCGTATCCCTGATCGGCATGAACGCCGAGCTGATGAAGGAATACATCGAATTCGTCTGCGATTTCTGGCTCGAGCGCCTGGGGGTTCCCAAGCACTTTGGCACTTCTAACCCCTTCGACTTCATGGAGCTGATTTCGCTGCCCGGCAAAACCAATTTCTTCGAGAAGCGTGTGGGTGAGTACCAGAAAGCAGGCGTCATGTCGGGCGTGACCGACAAGGAGTCGGCGCACAAAATCGCCTTTGACGAGGATTTTTAATTCTTGCTCTTCCGGCCCGCTTTATAGGCGTCATATTCTTCGAGCAGCTTGACCATGTCCATCTCGGACTTAAAGTCGAGCTGCTCTTCTTTTATGACGTAGTTCATCAGGTTTTTTTCGTCGCTCAGCAGCGCCAGCAAATCCTTCTTACCGTTTTTCTTAACGGGATTCATCTTGCCGCCTTTCAAAACAAAAAGCTGCTCCGAGTCATCGAAGCGCTTCGTGGCCGAGGCGGAGTTGTAGGCTTTTTCCTCCCGCATCCGCTTTCCGTAATGCTTCAGGAGTTTGGTGTTGCCATCGTGCAGTACTTGGTAGAAACTATTTTCGGTCAAATCACCCGCTGCCGGAAACCCGCGCTGAAATTCGTATAGGGCGTCGCCCGTTGGAATGGAGAAAGACATGACCTCTGGCCCCAAGCGGTAGTGCTTGCCGTCTTTTTCGTATTCCAGTTCGTCCTTGTAGGCATCGTAGCGTATCGGAACGCCATCGTGAACCTGATTGTCCTTGACCATCGTGACGATGCCTTTATGAAATTCCTCGACCAGAAAAGGGGAGCCTTCCACGTCGGTGTAAGTCATTTCGGTCACGACGCGACCGTTGACGTCCTGCATATACTGTGCCTCGGCGACGGTGGCGAGGCATAGGATTCCCAGCAAAGGGGCGATGATTTTTTTCATGATTTCGTAAAAATTTGGGGTGAAAGAGAATTCCGTACTTTTGTTAAAAAAATTGTTCCCCTCGACTTGCAACTGAACGAACAACTCAGCCAAATCGGTCAAAGTCTGGCCGGAATCGTCCCCGAACTGTTTCTGACGCTTTTCTTTTTGGCCTATCTGGTGGCTGAACTGCTGTTGAACCGCGCCGGAGACAAGGAGAGAACCACTTCCTGGCTGTTCATCCTTTCCGTGGGCGGGGCGGTCGTCGCGCTGGGCCTTATTGTCGGTCAGTGGGACACGCCGCCCGACTTTCGCTTCCGGCCCTTGCTGTTTCTGGATAACAAAGCCGTTTTCTTCAAAATCCTCATCGTTGCGGCCTGGCTTTTCACGTTGGGGCATATACGCCTGCTGCGCTACCGCTTCCCCGCCGAACTTGGCGCGCTGCTCATCGCCGCCGTGCTGGGCATGTCCCTGCTGACGATGGCCACGCACTGGCTCACGGTGTATTTGGCCCTGGAGCTGCTCTCGCTGAGTTCGTACCTGCTCGTGGCGCTTTCACCCGCCAAAAAAGCCGCCGAGGGTGCTTTGAAGTACCTGCTTTTCGGGGCAATCAGTTCGGCGATTATGCTCTACGGGATCTCCTTCATCTACGGCCTGACGGGAACGCTGGACTTCACCAATCCCGCCATGCAGCTGGGCCTGGCCGCCAATCCGCCGCTGGTAATGAACCTGGTGATGCTCATGACAGTGGGCGGGCTGCTCTTCAAACTCTCGCTCGTGCCTTTCCATGTCTGGACGCCCGATGTGTACGAAGCCGCTCCCACGCCGCTGGTTTCGTTCCTGTCGGTGGCCCCAAAAGCGGCAGTGCTGTTGGTGCTGATGCGCGTGGCAACGGCCCTTCCCGCCGACCTGCTGCCGCTGCTGGGCGGCATCGCGCTGCTGAGCATCACGGTGGGCAACGTCGCCGCGCTCTGGCAGCAAAATGCCCGCCGCCTGCTGGCTTACTCGTCCATCGCGCAGGCGGGGTACCTCATCGTGGGCGTTGTGGCCTACAACCAACTCGGCTTTGAGAGCGCGACTTTCTACGTAGCCGCTTATTTGCTATTGAATATGGCCGCCTTCCTGCTCGTGGACTTCCTCGCTCCCCGCTCCGACACGCCGCTGACGGACTATGAAGGCCTGGGCAAAAAACACGCGCTGGTCGCCACGGTGCTGACGGTCGTCATGGTCGCCCTGGCCGGACTGCCGCCGACGGTGGGCTTCACCGCCAAATGGCTGGTCTTTTCCGCCCTGTGGGACAGCTACCAGCAGCAGGGCCAGCCGTGGCTCATGTGGTTACTCATCGGCGGCATCGTGAACGCCGCCATTTCGCTGGCCTACTACCTGCGGCTGCCGTATCTGCTTTTTTTCAAGAAAGCCAGGGGCGAAGTGGCTGCGCCGATCTATTTTATGCGGGGAAAAATCATTTCGGGCGTTTTGCTGGCGGCTGTTCTGCTGCTTTTCTTCAAGCCCGAGTGGCTGATGGGGCTGATCGGGGGGATATAGCGAGCGGCTTAATCGTGTGAATAAATTTCCAAACCCTTATATTCACTCTACCGTTTCTCCAAAAGTTCTTCAATCGTTACTCCACATGGCCAAACCCGATCTTTCCAAAACCGCTTTCTGGGATGTCGACATGGAAGCGCTCGACTTCGAGGCCGACAGCCTGTTCATGATGGGTAAAGTGATGAATTACGGCTTATGGGCGGGTATTAAGGAAATTCTTCGGTTCTATGGTCTGGAACGGATGCGCCGAGAGGTAGTGGACGGAACCCACTACAAAAAAACGGCTTTGTCTTTTCTGTGCCTAATTCTCGATCTTGAAGAAAGCGGTTTTGTGGCGTATCAGCGGCGGCAGGCTCGGCCAACTGTTTGGGACTATTAATTCATAAAAAAAATTCAGTGAATATGGAAGCCGTACTTATCAAGATAAACAACCATAAATCCTATCGGCTTTTGGAGGATTTGGAGGATCTCGATATTATTACTGTACTGAAAAAAGGCGGCGAACCCACCACCGTGCCTACTCAAAAACTCTCGGAAAAGTACGCCGGGAAACTTCCTGTCGATGTGGCTGATGAATTACAAGATTATATCACTAAAAGCCGGGCAGAATGGGATTGAAAGAGTATTTGATTGATTGACCTATCTTGATCCTCACACAGTATAGCTTGGCCTTTCTTCTCAAAAAGCCGCTCCCCGAAACCCGGGAGCGGCTTTTTGCATAAAGAAATCCCCAAATCGCTATCTTGACCCCGATATTGATGGTACGGCTACAGCCGTTGACCGTTGACCGCTAAATACAGGACAAAAAAAATAGGATAGCCTGAAAATGGTAGATTTGAGTTGCGAAACCAACTCTACCCAGACTATCCCGATGCAAAGTAAAGAGAAAGAGGTATTCAATGCCATCAAATGTCACTTTACCTGCGACATACGTCGCGTAAAATTTATCAGTTGTTTGATCGTGAGTCTGTTAAAGCTTAACGACTGCTCGCTCAGCGAGTGGAGCAAGGGCGTCTGCCTGGACATTCTGCTGTCCTCGAAGTACAAGCGCCTGCAACGGCTGCTGTGTGGCTTCCGCTTCGGCCAGCGAGCGTACTTCAAGCTGGTCTGGTCGGCCTACGGACAGGCCGACCAGGTGGTGCTGACACTGGATCGCACGGATTACATCCAGCGCGGGCAGACGGTGCAGATACTGATGCTGGGCATCGCCCACAAGGGTGTGAGCATCCCGTTGCTGTGGCACACGGCCAACCGCGAGGGCAACAGCAGCAAGCAGACGCGGCTGGCCCTTTTGAAGGCCCTTGAACGTTGGGCGGTCGTCAAGCCAGGGCAGAAGGTTTACCTGACGGGCGACCGCGAGTTCATCGGTAAGGAGATGTGGACGGGCTGGTTCACACCCGTCATCCGGGTGCGGGCCAACGCCGCAGTGGTCAATGGCGGCAAGTCCTGCCGGGCCGACAAGGTCTTCGGCGAGAGGAGGTTGAAGGTGCTTCGCAAACCCAGGGTCGTTTACGGGCAGCGAGCCTACCTGACCGGTATGAAGCTGGAGGGCGAGGACTTCCTGATCCTGATGAGCCGTGAGCGCGTGCGAGGCATGGCCGGGATTTACGCCCAGCGGTGGCAGGTCGAGACACTGTTTGGCGCCTTCAAATCCCGTGGCTTCAACCTCGAGAAGTGCCGCGTCAACGATCACCGCCGGATCAGGACGCTGTTGTTTTTGCTGGCCATCGCGCTGGTTTGGGCCATCAGGGCGGGCGAGTGGCTGGTGGCCAACGGCAGAAAAATTCCGATCAAGAAACTCAGGACGGGAAGCCAGCCGCTGAACTCCTTGTTCAGGCACGGTCTCAACCACTTGCAAAACATTGCGCTTAACCATGCTCATTTTCAGAAACTTGATAAACTTTTGTACTGTACTTAGCCGTTGACCGTTAACCGTTGACCCAAGCCCCAATGCCCTCTCGCCCAACCTCCGCCCTCCTGACGCTGCTCCTGGGAGCATTGTACGCCTGCTCTTCCTTCAACGAAGTTCATCTAGTAGGCAAGAACTTCACCGACGAGGTGCAGCTCTCGCAGAACATGGTCTTCACTTTCAACAAAGACCTGGTGCAGGAAAGTCGCCTGGGTATTTGGGACTCGACGCAGTACGTCAAGTTTTCGCCCGCCGTGCGGGGCAAGTTCAAGTGGACGGCTCCCAACGAGCTGGTTTTCTCGCCCATCATGGCCCTCGCCCCGGCCACCAATTACAAGGCGGAATTGACGGACAATCTCCTGAAACACGTAGAAATTGAGAAGAACGAAAAGTACAACGTGGACGACGAGGACGTGGATTTTCACACGCCCTACCTCCAACTCGCCGACCTCCAAAGCTGGTGGACGCGCTCGGCGGAAGGCCGTCCCGAGGCGCGGCTCCGGCTGACGTTCAACTACCCCGTGGAGCCGCAAGCCGTGGCCGAGCGGCTGAAACTCAGCCTTCGCGACAACGCCACCACTTTCCGCGCGCTGCCCTCCTCCGACGGCCGCAGCGTTACCGTGGCCCTTACCCAAACGGGTACCGCCGACGACAATCCCATCCCGATGACGGTGCTGATCGACAAGGGCTTGAAGATAACAGGCGGAAACGACTACACCACGCCCGAGCCGCTGGAACGGGCCGTGAGCCTGCCCTCGCCACTGCACCTGGAAGTTGCCGACGTGCAGACGGGCTTCGAGAACAACCAGGCCTTCGTTCGCGTCGTGACCACGCAGCAGCTTGCGCCCGAGAGCATCGGCACGGGCTACTCCCTCGACCCGGCCCTCGCCGCCAAAACCGAAGCCACCGAAAACGGCTTCACGCTGCGCGGCGATTTCAACGAGACGGACACCTACGTTTTGAAACTCAATACCAATCTGAAAGGCGTTTTGGGGCCAAAATTGGAAGAAGAAGTTTCGCGCGACCTATTTTTTGGCAAGATGCCCGCCGGGATTTCCTTCGCCAACAAGAAAGCCGTCTATCTCACGCCCAAAGGCTCGAAGAATATCGGCGTCCAAATCGTGAATGTACCGAAGGTACAGGTCAAAATCGCCAAGATTTATGAAAATAACATCCTGAGTTACGTCCGCAACAGTCGTTACGAGGATTACGACTACGTAGGGGATAGCTACGAGGCCACGGGCACCTACAATTACAGCGACGACGACCAGAATTTTTACAGCGATGTAGTCGTCAACAAAACGGTGGAAACCGAAAATCTGCCACGCCTGAAGGGCGTCACGGCGCTCAACGTCGCGCTACCCGACGACAACGGCCGCAAGGGCGTGTACCTGGTTTCCGTGCATTCAAAAGAGGAAGCGTACCTGGGTTCCACGAAACTTATTTCCGTGTCAGACATCGGTTTAGTGGCCAAGGAAGGACAGGATGAGGTCTGGGTTTTTGCCAATTCCATAAAAAGTATCGAGCCGCTGAACAACGTGGAAGTTACGCTCGTGAGCAGCAACAACCAGTCGGTCTATACGCTGGAAACGGACGGCGACGGCGTGGCGCATTTTGAGAAACTGAGCGAAAAAGCTCCTGGCTTCAAAATCGCGATGATTACGGCGCGGACGAAGGAAGATTTCAATTACTTATTATTTCAAGATACCCAAATCGAAACCTCGCGCTACGAGGTGGAGGGCGCGCGTGACAACGCCGCCGGGCTGATGGCGTTCATCTACGGCGAGCGCGACATGTACCGCCCCGGCGAGACGATGCACTTCAACACCGTCATCCGCACCAACCGCTGGGAAACGCCGGACGAGATTCCCCTCAAACTCAAACTCGTGACGCCCAATGGCCGCGAGTACCGCACCTGGCGCAAAACCACCAATGCCCAGGGCGCGGTCGAGACGGAAGTGACCGTGGAAGCCTCGGCCCTGACGGGTACTTATCAACTGGAAGTCTATAACGCCAACGACTTGCTGCTGGCGTCGCAGTCGGTGAGCGTGGAGGAGTTCATGCCCGACCGCATCAAGGTGACGCTGAGCGGGGCCAAGCCGCAGTACAAGGCCGGGGAAACCGTCGCGCTGACGGCCACGACGGTCAACCTTTTCGGTCCGCCCGCCGTGGGGCGCAACTACGAAATGGCGATTCAGTGGAGCCGCAAAGGGTTCTCGGCTCCCGAGTTTCCTGAGTTCAGTTTCGACATTCCCGCCGAAACCGCCTTCGAGCGCGAGCAGCGGCAGGGCGTCACCAACGAGCAGGGACAAGCCACCGAGCGCATTCCGATTCCGGGCGAGTACAAGGACATCGGCTTGCTGGAAGGCAAGGTTTACGTGACGGTTTTTGACGAAAACGGCCGCCCCGTCAACCGCCTCCAACGCTTCGACGTGCTGACGCAGAACACGCTTTTCGGCATTCGGCTACCTAATTATTATGTGGGTACCAACGCCCCCGTTCCGGTGGAAATCATTGGGGTGAACAGCAAAGGTACTCTGCAAAAAAACGTCGCCACGCAGGTGGAAGTCGTGCGCATCGAGTACCAGACGGTGGTCGAGAAGCAGAACGGGCAACTCCGCTACACCTCGCGCAAGCGGGAGAAAACCGTCTATACCAACACCCTCACGCTCGGCAACGGGCGCGGGCAGTTCCGCTACGTGCCGACGGTTTCGGGCGAGTATGAAGTGCGGGTGCGGCGTCCGGGGGCGGCGCATTACGCGGCGACGAATTTTTACGCCTATGGCTACGGCTCCACGGAATATTCGTCTTTCGAGGTAAGTACCGAGGGCCGGGTGTTGATGGAAACCGACAAGGAAGCGTACGAAGTGGGCGACAAAGCGAAGGTACTTTTCAAAACCCCCTTCGACGGCCGCTTGCTGGTAACGGTGGAACGCAACCACCTGCTGGAACACCACGTGCTGACGACCGAAAAGAAAGCCGCCGAACTGACGCTTGCGCTTAAAGAAGAACATTTGCCTAACGTTTATGTCACGGCCACGCTCATCCGACCGCTCGATGCGTCGGACTTGCCGCTGACGGTGGGCCACGGCTTCGCATCCATCGCCGTAGCCGCGCCCGACCGCGCCCTGCCCGTCGAGGTGACCGCCGTGGCACAGTCGCGCTCCAAGAAAAAACAAAAAATCAGGGTCAAAACGGCCGCCAATGCCCAAGTAACGGTGTCGGTCGTTGACGAGGGCATTTTGCAAATCAAGAATTTCCAAACCCCCGACATCCACGGGTACTTTTACCAAAAACGTGCTCTGGAAGTCGTCAGCCACGATTTGTACGCTTTCCTTTTCCCCGAACTCACCTTCTCGACTACATCCAGCGTGGGCGGCGACGGCTACGACCTCGAACGCCGCATCAATCCCCTCAGCAACGGCCGCACCGAACTCGTTACGTTCTGGAGCGGCATCCTGACCGCCAACGGCAGCGGCGAGGCCACCTTCGACATCGCCATCCCGCAGTTCAGCGGCGACTTGCGCGTGATGGCCGTAGCCTACAAGGGCGACGCCTTCGGCTCGGGTTCGGCCAACATGAAAGTGGCCGACCCGGTCGTCATCAGCACGGGGGCACCGCGATTCCTCAGCCCCAACGACGAACTGCTGCTGCCCGTGAACGTGAGCAACACCGAGAAAAAAGCCGCCACCGTGACCGTGTCGCTACAAACCAGCGGCCCGCTCGCCAAGGGCGACAATGCCACCCAAAAACTCACCATCCCGGCGGGACAGGAAGCGCGGGCGCTATTCAGCGTGAAAGCGGGTTCGGGGATTGGCCCCGGCAAAATTACCGTAAAAGTAGGGGCCTTCGGCGAAACTTTTGTGCAGGAAACCAACCTGACCGTGCGCCCGGCCTCGCCGCTGCTCAAGACCAGCCAGTCGGGCGTGATCGCGGGCGGACAAAGCGGCACCATCGACCTTAACCAAAACTACCTGCCCGGCACGGCCCGCGCCCAGGTGACGTTCAGCCGCTCGCCGCTGGTGCAGGGCGGCGGCAAGGCGCTGTCCACGCTGCTCGGCTATCCTTACGGCTGCCTGGAACAGACGATTTCCAAGGCGTTCCCGCAAATCTACTTCGCCGACCTCACTCGGGCGATGGCGACGCCCGGCGTGGATTCGCCCGTGTACTTGGTGCGCAGCGGCGAGAGCGATTTCAACCCCGCTACCAACGTGCAGCAGGCCATCCGCAAGACCGAAACCCAGCAACTCTACAACGGTGGCCTGGCGATGTGGCCGGGCGCTTCGCGCGAAGATTGGTGGATAACGGCCTACGCGGTGCATTTCCTGGAAGAAGCCCGCCGGGCAGGGTTCGAGGTCAACGGGGCCACGATGAGCCGCGCCATCGAGTACCTCACCGCCAAAACGGGTACCACCGCCACCGAGGAAGTACCCCTGGCGACCGAGGACGGCAGCTACGTCCGGGCCGTGAAGGCACAGCGCGAAAGCCTGTACTCGCTCTACGTGCTGTCGCTCGTGGGCCAGCCCAACCGCCCGGCCATGAACTACTACAAGCAAAACCCCAACCTGCTCACGCCCGATGCCCAATACCTGCTGGCCGGGGCGTTCCAACTCATCGGCGACTCGCGCAGCTACGCCGCCCTGCTGCCCGCCAAGTACGAGAACGACAACGCGCCCAACACCTTCGGCGGCAGCTACGCCTCGCCGCTCCGCAACCTGGCCCTGGTGCTGAACACGCTGCTGGAAACCGACCCCGATAACGTCCAGATTCCGCTGCTGGCCCGCCAGTTGTCCCAGGCCGTGGGGTCGGCCTCCTACCTCAACACCCAGGAAGCGGGCTTCGCCGTGCTGGCCCTCGGCAAACTCGCCCAGCGCACTTCCGGCTCCACCGTCACGGCAACGGTAGCTGCTAAGGGCAAGCAACTCGCCACCTTCGACGGTAAGGAATTGAGTCTGGCGAAGGATATTCTAAACCAAAAACTAACCGTAAAAACGCAGGGCAAGGGCGACCTGTACTGGTTTTCGCAAACCGAAGGCCAATCGGCCACGGGGGCTTACGTGGAAGAAGACAACGGCTTGCGCGTTAGGCGGCAATACCTCAACCGCAACGGCGGCAACGCCAGCACTTTCCGCCAAAACGACCTCGTGGTGGTGAAAGTGACCGTGTCCAGCACCAGCGGCGTCCCCATCGAAAACGTGGTGGTGACCGACCTGCTGCCCGCCGCCTTCGAAATCGAAAACCCCCGCCTGACCGAGCCACGCGATATGCCCTGGATCAAAAACGCGGCCGGGACCGAGTCCACGCCCGAGTACTTCGACATCCGCGACGACCGCATCCACTTCTTCACCACCGCCACGGCCCGCGAGCAGTCGTTCTACTACCAGGTCCGCGTCATCTCCAAAGGCACCTACACCGTCGGCCCGGCGGCAGCGGATGCGATGTACCAGGGCGAGTACCGGAGTTATTCGGGTGGGGGGAAGGTGGTGGTGCAGTAGAGATTGTCAGTCTGAGCGGACCGGGCCGCCGGGCGGTCGAAGACAGTCCATACGGCGGCTGAACACATGAGGATAATTTGGTATCTTTGAAACAAAAAACGCCAAAAGCCATGCTAATCATAGAAGGAACCTACGAAAACGGTCAAATCGTCCTGAACGAGCAGCCTAAGACCTTGACCAAAGCCAAGGTAGCGGTGCATTTCAAAGAAGAAGCAGCCGAAAACAAAGGAACAGTCAAGATAAGCCCTCTCGGAATTTTGAAAGGGGCCTTTACAATAAGCGATGATTTTGATGAGCCTTTGGACGACCTAAAAGAATATATGTAATATGGACTATCTGCTCGATACCCATGCGCTTCTGTGGGTCACAGAAGAAGACAAGCGATTGTCCAACAAAGTCCGAAAAATCGTTGAAGACACAGACAACAGATTGATTATTAGCATGGCAAGCCTATTTGAGATAGCCATAAAAGTGAAAATAGGCAAATTGGATCTGATGCGGCCGTTAGGTACTGTTTATCAAGGCATACTGACTTCCTCAATCGACGTATTTCCCATTGAGCCTTCGCATCTTTTAGAATATCAAAACATTCCGTTGTACGCCGATCATCGCGATCCTTTTGATCGCCTGATTATCGCCACCGCAGTAGTTGAAAAGGCGAAGATTATAACCGTCGATCCGAAGTTTCAGTACTACCAGGATTCAGTAGATCTGGTGTGGTAGTACAAAATCAGCCTGTGAAATCTACCAAGAAATAAATCGGTGTAATCAACCGGCAACCAATTGAAAGTTCAGGACGTTTGACTTTTACACCAACCAAAACACGATTCCCATGATTGAAGAACTCAAAAAAACCAAAGAAAAGCCATCGACCAAACCAGCGGCTGTGGTTAGAAAGCCAGACCCCAAGAAGAAAATTGAACTCGGCTTGGGTCGGCATCTTGTCTACATGTCCGAGACGCTGTTCGATGAAGACCTGGAAAGATGAAAAGCTATCTACTGGATACGCACGTCTTTCTGTGGGCTTCTGCCGAACCAGAGAGGTTGGGAAAAACGATGACCCGCATCATGGCCAACGCCAACGCGACCAAGTATTTAAGTGCTATTTCGCTCGTAGAGATAGCGCAATTGGCCGAAACGAAGCCAAAAGACTTCGATTTTAAGATTCCGCTTTCGACTTTCATTCATCAGTCGTTGGCTCAATTGCAAGTTCAGGTACTGGCGATTACCCCCGAACACGCCCAGCGGTATTACGAGATTCAACCGATTGAAAATCACAGAGACCGCGACGGCGGCCCGGCCTCTCGACCGAACCATCATTGCCCAAGCTGCAAGTACAGGCTTTACAGTTTTGTCGGATGATAGCAAGTTTCCGATGTACCCGATTGGAGTGATCTCAAATTACGATTAACGAGAGAAATGATGAAATTTACTTTGAAATAGAAATATCACAGCTATGCTAATCATAAAAGGAACCTACGAAAACGGCCAGATCGTGCTTAGTGAGCAACCGCAAAACTTGACCAAGGCCAAGGTAGTAGTGATTTTCGAGGAGAAAACCGCCGAAAAAACGAACGCGCCAACGAAACGTCCGTCCGGGCTAGGCAAGGGAAAAATCACATTAAGTGATGACTTCGACGAGCCATTGGATGACTTGAAAGATTATATGTGATATGTGCCTTACTTTGCAAACGAATGGAATCCTACAAAGACATCATCAAAATAAACCCGCTAAAAAGATTCGGACGGCCCTGTGTCCGCGATACTCGGATTAGCGTGTACGACGTGCTGGCCTGGCTTTCCAAGGGAATGTCTAAGGCTGAGATTATTGAGGATTTTCCTGAACTGACGGAGGCAGACATTAACGCTTGCCTAGCGTATGCGGCTGATCGCGAGCGGACGGTACGAATAGCCTAATCCAAAAAATGAAGCTATTGCTGGACCAAAATATCTCTTACCGCCTCGTAAAGGATATGAATTTCATTGTCCCCACTCTGAATCATGTAAAATTTGTGGGTTTATTGGATGCAGAGGATTACGAGATTTGGGAGTATGCCAAACAGAATGAATACACAATCGTTACCTTCGACGCTGATTTTTACGAAATACAGAATATGAGAGGCAGTCCGCCAAAGTTGGTCTGGCTGAGATTTGGCAACACCACCAGACGAGAGTTTATGGATTTCTTCGTTCAAAACATCGAGACAATCAGAGAATTTTGTGATGCGGAAGAGCCCGATACTTTCAATTGCTTGGAATTCAATTCCATTTGAATAAAAGAACCAACCCCCTATGGTGCTGAAAAACGGATTTTTGATAAAAACGGTGGACGGCATGACCGAGGAAATGTTCTTTGACCTCTGCCAGGCCAATTCGGCGTTGCGCATGGAGCGCGACCGACACGGAAATATAATCGTTATGTCGCCTACGGGAATGAGTACCGGGAATTTCAATTTTGAGCTTTATCTGGAACTTGGCCTGTGGAACCGGGAGACGAAACTAGGCTATGCTTTCGATTCATCCTCGGGCTATACGCTGCCCAACGGCGCCATTCGTTCTCCCGATGTGTCCTGGATTGCCAAAGACCGCTGGGAAAGCCTGCCCCTGGCCGAGCAGAAGATCTTCGCCCACACCTATCCTGACTTCGCCGTCGAAATCCGCTCCGAAAGCGACCGCCTGGATGGCCTGAAAGCCAAAATGGAGGAGTACCGCGCCAACGGTTGCCGCCTGGGTTGGCTCATCGACCGCCAAGGCAAAGCCGTGCATATCTACCAGGCCGACGGTAGCATCGAAATTCTGAAAGGCGAATCGGTCGCGCTATCCGGCGAGGAGGTGTTGCCGGGCTTTTCGATGACTTTGGATTTTTGATTTTAAGGCGATGTTGGCTGGGTTTGTGGTGGAGGAAATCGTGAATCCTTAGTGCCGTATGATGAGGTTTGAGGGGACTCAGACAACGGATCAAGTACAGAAATATGGAAAGCTCTACTGGATACGCACATCATTTTATGGGCTTATGGCGATTACAACTGTATTTTTCGTAATTTGGAACGTTTTCACAAAAAACTGAAAATCATGGCGACCTTAGAAAAAAAGAGACAAAGGGCAAATGAAGACCCCACTTGTAATTCTGATAACGAGAACATTACACAAGTCTTAAATGCCAATACTGGCCATTGGATTCTTCGTGATAAGAAGAATGGGCGTTATGTCGTAGGAGGAGAAGAACCTTTTGAGAGCGTGAGTATCTGCGAAGTTGGCACCGGGATGCCACACCCGGCAATCAATAGAGAACTTGCGTTGAAGGTAGAAAGAGCAATGGCCGATGTCATGAACAATAGAACCCAAAAAACACAGTAGTGAACGCGCCACCCTTCGACAGAAGCAGATATTGAGGCTTGCCTAGCTTGCGCAGCGGAACGGGAGTGGACGGTGCGGATAGCCTTTTGACAACGTTGGCCGTTAAGAACGGCCTTTTATTTTCGGTACGCAGTCTTCCTTCGGAAGACGTACGCACAACGCTTGGCGGGGAAGACTCCGAAGTACTAAGGGAGGCTTATCCGGCGAGAATAGGCTGTCGGAGTTTTTGATGAGTTAGAACTTTTGAAATTTTAGTCAAGAAATATTAACTAAAACTATATATTGAATCATAGAAATGCCAGACAATATAAACATAATTGAGATCGAAACTCAAATAAGAGATAAGCAAAAGATTGTAGACTATGATGTCAAAGAATATCCTGTGGAAATTCTTGTCAACAAGTATGTCCAAATGGCTGAGACCAATGAAAACGAAATATTTATTCCTGCATATCAGAGATCATTTGTTTGGGAAGAGGAGAGGCAGTCTAAATTTATTGAATCATTATTGCTAGGCTTGCCTATCCCATACATATTTACCGCTGAAAATGAGGATGGGAGATTAGAAGTTGTTGATGGAACTCAGAGAATAAGAACCTTAGAGAATTTTCTAAATGGTACATTAATATTGAGCACGTTAGAAATTTTAGACAAGTGTAACGGACTAACATTTTCCGATTTTCCGATCAGCAGACAACGAAAGATTCATAATACAAGCTTACGGATGATAGTTCTTTCAGAGCATAGTGATGAAGATGCAAGATTCATGCTATTTGAAAGAATTAACTCTGGCAGTGTAATACTACTCCCCATGGAAAAACGAAAGGGAAGTTATACTGGACCATTTACAGATTTCATCTACGAATGCGCAAATGACTCTCAATTTGAAAGACTGACAAGTTTTACACCAAAAACTAAAAAGAGAGGAGAACCACAAGAATTAGTATTACGTTTTTTCGCATATTCTGACAGTTTGGAAACATATACGGGTTATGTGAACGAGTTTCTGGATTCTTTTACAAAAGAAAAAAACGATTCATTCAATCGACAGCTTTTTGAATCCGAATTTAGGTCTATGTTAGACTATGTAGATCAAAATTTTACAAATGGATTTTTGAAGGGGGCAAGTCATACCTCTACTCCCCGAGTTAGGTTTGAGGCAATTGCTGTAGGTGTAAACCTTGCGCTTAGAGTTAACCCAACTCCTACGACGAATGTTGATGATTGGATCGATACACCTGCTTTCACAGAGCAAGTTACTGGTAGTTCAACTAATACCCCTGTTAGATTGAAAAATAGGATTGAATTTGTTCGGGATAAGATATTAGGTATATGATTGATGTTTTACTTGATTTTGATGAAAGGGTAGCTCAAATAGAAAAATATCTGATATTCATATGGATTTCTGAATCTAAGCCATCATTGAGAAATTTGGGGGATATTGGCTCGAGGAAAATATTTTTCGATGACGAATCTGAAATTGAACTGAATTCTTTTTTGTCAGAAAATGGTAACTTTAATATTGATACAGAACTAGTTAAGATATTAAAATCCAACTCTATCTTACTACTTTATAATTTAATTGAAGGTACAATAAATTCAATAATGAATGAATATTTTGGAAGTATATCTAACGTTGGAGCAAAATATAAAGAGTTCAGTATTCCGATAAAAAAAACATGGCTGAAATACAAACACAAATCTTTTGGAACGAGTACGAAAAAAACAGATGATTATATAATAGGTGCTATTGAATCTATTTTAGAGGAAGTCGTAAATATTGAACCAAAAGAAATTAAGGATTCCCAAATCGGAACAAAAATAATTCGTAATTATGATGCGTACAGTGCTGAAATTAGAACAAACGAATTTTCTGGAAATTTAGATGCTAGAAAAATAAAGAAAATTTTTAAGTTATATGGCTTGCCACAGACTGATCAAGATTGCAACTCTATGGTTAGAGTAAAAAACAAAAGGAATAGCCTTGCTCATGGAAACGAAAATTTTGCAAAAGCGGGAAGTGATTTTACTGTTGAAGAGCTGTTTAAAATAAACAAAGAAATTACCGAGTTCTTGAAAGAACTGTTATCAGAAACGGAAGTATTTATAAATGACAAAATGTATATGATAAATAATTCTGATGATGTCACTTAGTTCGGCATAGTCTTCCATATCCCAATTCGGTGTAGTCTTCCGGGCTACGTTATGCGTACGTCTTCCGCAGGGAGACTGCATACCAAACATAAAAAGCAGTCTCCGACTACTCCTTTGCCTAGTTTACACTAACGCCAAAAGCCATCGCTACTTCTTATCTATGATCAAAGTTGGCCCCTTCGGCAGCCCTGCCTCCAAAGCTTCTCGAGTCTGAGGAACCAACTTCTTCAACGTCAAGTAGGTGTTGTCTTCCGCAATGAGGACGACCACAGCGATGGGGTACTTTTCAAAGTTCTGCTGGAATTGTAGATTTTGATCAAATGTAAAAAGGACATCGAAGTTTTCGGCTACCATCAGCTTCAAGAGTTCACCGTTTCGTTTGCTGTTCCAGCCTTTGTTTGAAACCGTATAGATTTCATGCTCGGGAAAATCAGCTATTAGTTTCTTGGGCAGATTTTCGTCAAGCAGCAGTTTCATAAAGCTGGCTGATGTGTTGTGAGGAGAAGAACTGGTGAGCGATGCCGATCACACCGATCGCTTGCTCCTTGGTCACGCTGGGGAAGTCTTCCAGGAATTCTTCGATGGATATTTCCTTCTCCAAATGCCAGAACAGCGTCTCTACGGGAACCCGCGTTCCACGAAATACGGGCTTCCCGTACTGGACATCAGGATCGATCGTGATGTACTTTTTTAAATCACTCATCGTGGTTCGAGTTTGTCAATGAATAAGAAGCAAGATAATAAAATGCTTCAAACCGATCACTCGATCCGAAACTCCCTATTCTGGCTTCAACCTCTCTCGTAGCCTCCCAAGTACCATTCAGCACAGGCAAGTTTCGTTATCTTTGCAAAATTTGAACTACCAGTCTAAAACCTCGCTCGCCCTGATTTGTAATCGGGGCGCACATTTCTTCGCATTTGCAACGCGATCCGCGCATGAGGGTATCCGCGTTAGAAACCCCCGTAGTCAGTAGTGTTCGCCGTTACACGTACCCCTAGCGCCTTCTCCATCGCGTTGTGCGTACGTCTTCCAAAGGAAGAATGCGTACAAAGAATAGAGGTCCACCGGAAGGCCGGCCCCGCGACAGTCGGCCCCGCTGGACGGACACGTCTCTAGGTTTACGCCTATGCTAGAAAGTAGTTTTTAGTTTAAGAGATGCCGTTAAACCCGCGCTATTTCATTGCCTCCACCTTGTCTTTGAAAACCGTCACGAGTTTATGCGATTCGCTCAAAGTCAGCACGTCATCCCAAATTAAATTCAGAATATTGTGAAACTCCCGGACCGAAGCATTACCAATTCTGATGTGAATGACACGGGGCGGGGGTTGAGCCAACAGAATTCGGTTTGAAAAATCGGCATCCTTGGAGAGAATCGTTAAATTATTCTCCTTGGCGTACTGCCAAATTTCGGCGTCCTCAGCAGTATTTAGAATATCGCTTTGGTGAATATAATCTTCGTGGTTCCAGAGCGAAAAATAGTAGGGAAGATTGATATCGATAAGATACTTCGCCATCAGGCTACTTTCTTGAACTCTTGAATCACGTACTGCCGCTCCATGAGTTCTATAGCGAACCTCTGGCAGGCATCGAGGTCTTCGGGTTCGAGCATCGGGTACTGGTACAGAATTTCTTCCCGCGATGATCCAGCGTAAAGGAACTCAAGCACGGTCTGGACAGTGATTCTCATGCCCCGGATGATGGGTCGTCCGTTGCAGATATCGGGATTAATCGCGATGCGATCGCTGATGTAGGTCGTCATAATTTAACAAGGGTCAGTCGTTTCCCAAATGTAAAGATTTTTTTATCCGTATTTGGCGACGGCATATCCGCCGATGACTACGTACTCAACTTCCTCTTCGTTTAACAATCGGATAAATGTCAGGAAATGGTCGTGCATCAGAGAAAGGCTTTGGATTGAAAAGGAAGTAACGACTTACCAGTATGTGCATCGCTGCCAGGCGCTCCTCATCGGATTTTTCTTGCCAGAAGTTAGCGCTGTCCTGTTCTACTTCCTGCCAGGAGCGGTATTTCCGAATCGACATCTTCATACCCAAATATAGAATTTATCTCTGTATCACAAAAACTCAGATTCGCCGAGTGACGACTATCCAATCAGCCCTCAGGGCGGCGCTACCCGATTCTCTCGTAAATTCCCAGTTGTCAATCAGCACAGGCAAGTTTCGTTATCTTTGCAAAAATTTGAACTACCAGTTTGAAACCCAATTCCTATGGAATACATCGCTGACCGGATCACGATTGACCCAGACTTGTGTAATGGTAAACCAACCATACGGGGCATCCGAATCACCGTGCAAACCGTTCTGGGCTACTTAAGCGCGGGCGATAGTAAGGAAGACATACTCGAAGCCTACCCTTCGCTGGAACCCGAAGACATTGATGCCTGCCTGAAATTTGCTGCAAAGCTCATGGAAAACCACTACGACATCCGGCAGACCGCATGATCGGATTTCTGGTAGATGTAAACCTGCCTTTCAAATTTATACTTTGGCACGATGCGCGTTTCAGGCACGTCAGGGAAATAGACGAAACGTGGAGCGATACTCAGATTTGGCGTTACGCCAAGGAAGGAAGCCTGACGATTATTACCAAAGACATCGACTTCTACAACCGGATCATCGCCTCTGATCCTCCGCCCAAGGTCATTCACCTGAAAATGGGCAACATGAAACTGGCTGCTTTCAGAACGTTCATGCTCTCAAATTGGCAGGCTATAGAACGGCTGAATAAAACCCATAAACTGGTCGATGTGTACCTGGATAGAATCGTAGGAATCGATTAATTTTTGGCTCGTTGTTATTTTTCGCGCTACGTGTACATTATGTAGCGGGACTAGATTGTGTAATCTACTGTGCAACGGGGGTATTCAGCTATTCAACACCCACTTCCTGACCCTCCTGCACCTTAGTACTCACGTGAAAGATGGCGTCTCCTTTGTGCACGATGGGGGCGGTATTTACACTGAAAATGTAGCAGTCGAAGGGGGCGACGATATTTTCTTCAAATGCACCGTAGGGATCGAATACGATGCCGATGATCGTTTTTTTGGTGACCCAGGTACCATTTTGGGTTAGGGTCTGAAACATTCCCGAAAAAGGAGCCCGCAGCCACTTGCTTTTTTCGATCACGATTGACTTCGGAACGGAAGCCGGCTCTTCGTCCCGCATTCCCAAATAATGCATCACGTTCAGCGCGCCCTGTACGCCGCACCTGATCACGAATGGATCAAGATTGACCGACTTTCCGCCCTCGAAAAGCAGGACCGCTTTGCCCTTTTTATTGATGGTGTCCCGCACG
This sequence comes from uncultured Cytophagales bacterium, assembly GCA_963716085.1. Lineage (GTDB taxonomy): Bacteria > Bacteroidota > Bacteroidia > Cytophagales > Spirosomataceae > Persicitalea. The sequence goes on along the minus strand of OY970288.1, from coordinate 5,868,182 downwards.
GATTTGGCAATGTACCTGGAATTGAGAATGAAGGGAGCCCCGAAAGCGTGCGCCAGGGCCAGGTTTTTTTCCTGCTTCAGCACACAGCGCACATTGGGGTAATTGTCGCGGTGGGCCCCGCCGGTATGGAAATCCAGCACGTAGTCGACCAGCGGAATGATTTCGTGGGTGAATTTGTGGGCGAACTGACTGGCCATGGAGCCCCGCGCCGCGCCCGGAAATACCCGGTTCAGATCCCGGCCATCGGGAAACTCCCGGGAAAGGTGGAGGTACCCAAACACGTTGAATACCGGAATGCAGATGACCGTTCCCCGGTCGGGGATGTTGTATTTTTTGCGAAGAATGTCGCGCATGATCGCCACGCCGTTGATCTCGTCGCCGTGAATGCCGGCCATGAGCAACAGCACCGGTCCGGGTTTTTCGGCCCTTTCCACGATGATCGGGGTGGAGATCGCGGTACGGGTATGGAGCTTCGCGATGTCCATGTTGACCACGACCCGTTCGCCCAGGGCGACTTCCTGACCCAGGATAACGAATTTGTTATCAGACATTTCGTTCGATGTACCGGATCACCTCCCGCGCGATATCCTTGTTGGTGGCGGCCTCGATTCCCTCCAGGCCCGGCGATGAGTTGACCTCAAGTACCAGTGGCCCAGTCGAAGATTGCAGCATATCGACCCCGGCTACGCCCAGACCCATCGCTTTGGCGGCCTTGATGGCCGTCGTTTCTTCCTCATCGGTAAGCTCGATAATGGAAGCACTCCCGCCCCGGTGCAGGTTGGAGCGGAATTCCCCTTCTTTTCCCTGCCGTTTCATGGCACCCACGACCACGCCATCTACGATAAACACCCGGATATCGGCCCCACCGGATTCCTTGATAAATTTTTGCACGATTACCCTGGCCTTCAATCCGTTGAATGCTTCGATCACGGAGGTAGCGGCATTGTGGGTTTCGGCCAGTACCACGCCCAGGCCTTGGGTGCCTTCCAGTAATTTCAGCACCAGCGGGGCCCCGCCGACCGAATCAATCACGTGGTCGATGTCCTTGGCGTAATTGGTAAAAACTGTTTTAGGTAGTCCCACGCCGGCCCTGGCCAGTATCTGCAAACTGCGGAGTTTATCCCGCGATCTGACGAGTGCCTGCGATTCGACGACCGTGAATGCTTTCATCATCTCGAACTGACGTACCACGGCCGTTCCGTAGAAGGTGACCGAAGCCCCGATGCGCGGAATGACAGCATCGATGTTTTCGAGGTAGGCGCCGTTGTAATATATTTTGGGACTTCTCTTCTCAAGCTCGATCGTACACTTAAGGTGGTCGACCACCATCATATCGTGCCCCTTGGCCTTACCCGCTTCCACCAGCCTTCGGGTAGAGTATAGCTTCGGGTCTCGGGATAGAATTACTATTTTCATGGAAGGTGATTGGTAAACGGTAGAAGATTTGAAATCAAGTTGACAAAAGTACTTTACTAAAGGTGAAGATCAGGACAAACGCACGCTGACTTTTTAGATTCTATAAATGCAGCGGGTGCTTAGCGCGAGCAGGAGTAACAAAAAGGTAAAGTAAGTACAGTAATTCTAGAAAATCAGCACTAAGCACAAAATGTTTCTCTCCAACGGACAGACACGTCACTTCACCTCGAAATTCTGTCCCCTGCCTATTCCTTTCAGTTGCATCGACTCCCACCCCGCTGGCAGCAGAGGGTCTTTTTGAACCAGTCCCGCTTCTGTGAAATGCAAACCGCCAAAACCGAGTAGTACCGCCTGCAACAGTCCTCCGGCGGAGGTACCAAAGTAAGTCGATACCCTGTTCTTTCGTAGCGATAAAATTTGGAAAGGCCCTTTGAGATAGGGTACTAACGCTTTTTCGAACAAACGAGTGGCCTGCGCACGATCGCCGGAACGGGCGGCGGCCCCCGCAAACATGCAATAGCTCATGTTGGGTCCTTCGGGGTCGATGCGGTTTTCGTAATAGGCAAGATTCTGCCGAATCGTTTTCCGGTCGGTAATTACTTCCAGCGGAAAAGAGATAAGATTGACATCGGCCTGCTTGATCGCTTCACCTTCGTACGCATCGTGTTCACGCACGGTACCGTCGGGAAACTTCCCGATCAGCAGTTGGTCGGCCACCTCCTGCCAGGCCTGATCGGGTGCTTCCCCTACTATTTTGGCCGCGTCTACGGCCGCTTTCAGTACCTGCCGGGCGGCTCCATTGGTAAAGGCATCGTTGTCCACATTGATGGCAAACTCATCAGAACCCACCACATTTTTGATTTCATAGGCATCTCCTTCGTTCTTTTCGGCCCGACTCACCCAAAAATCAGCCACTTCTTTTAAAAGGGGGTACCCTTTGGTCTGCAGCCACTTTTTGTCCTGCGTCACACAGTAATACCGCCAGAAAGCCAGTCCCACATCACTGGTGATGTGGTGCTGAAAGGGCCCCGTCAGATAGAGCAGGGAGGTCTGCTCCTCACCCGTACTTCCTGACTCCCAGGGAAACATGGCTCCTTTGTACCCGTGGGCGGCGGCATTCTGTTTCGCCGTAGCCAGCCGCTCCCACCGGTATTCAAGCATTGATTTGGCGGCCTCGGGATTGATCAGCAGCAGAGCCGGATAAATCCAGAAATCGGCATCCCACAGCGTTTTGTAGCCCCAAAAATCCACCCCCAGCCCCATGCAGGCGCTACTGAAACTGGTTTGTCCGCTCACGAATGAGTTGATGTTGAACATCATCTGCCGGATGTGCTTGTTTATTTCCGGCGCTCCCTGAATAACGACATCGGTCTTTTGCCAAAATTGCTCCCATTCGGCCTTATGCTGCTCGACTACTTTTTCCGGGCCTTTCAGATAGGTGTAGATATTCAGCCGTGCCGTTTCTTTTTGCGGATCGGCGTAGTTGAAGGTAGTAGCCACGGAGCCAATCAGGTAAAAGGTCATGCTTTCTCCCTTGAGCAACGTTTTTTGAAAGCCCAGTGAAGGCCGCCCTTCTCCGTCATCCACGTACGTCAGGGCTGGTTTTTCGCTCCCGGCAAAATAAAAGGACGTGGTTGTGGCCAGGCTGTATCTTCCACCTGGGCTGGAAGCGGAGGCAGTAAATAGCGGTATTTGTCTTTCGCGCAACTGGTCGAGATACTGGGAAGACTGAAATTTGTAAGGATGCGGCAGGCTCAGCGTATTTTTTAGGCTAAAAAACCGGTCTTCCTTAGCCGTGATCGTCATTTTCACCATACCGGTTTGTACCGTGTTTTTGAGCGCATAAACGGTATGCGCCACCGACAGTCCTTCAAAATCAAATCGGGTGCTGAACCAGCCTTCCCGGAAGTTGAACTCCTGCTGCCAGTTTTTCAACTCCTTCAAATCCGTTTCAGAAAACCGCTTGCCTTTGAGGTAATCCGCCTGTTCCGTTTGGCTTTCCCCTTGGTTCATCACAATCAGGTCCAGTTGGGTAAAGTCAATGCCCTGGACTGAACTTTCCACCCCACTGCCCGGGAATTTGTCGAAGATGCCGTTCAACTGCAACCGATTGCCGTGCAATGCTTTTTCTGACATGGTGATCCCGTAAACGCCGTTGGCCAGCGTAACCGGCGCGTACTGTTGGTAGCCAGGCTCTGCTATTCTGGTCCATTCATCGGCAGTTTGGGCATTTGCCACCGTTACGATTGAAAATAACAGGATGGTAGCGATTGTCCGGGATAGGTGCTTCATGTTTTTTTTTGATAAAATCATTGATTGAACGCGCAATGAGCGTCTCCCTTAAAGGCGGTAGTTTTTCCAGATCGCGTCCTTCATACCCAAATATAGAGTTTATCTCTGCATCCCAAATCCCCCCAATGAAAAAAGCCCTCATTCAAACCTCGGCTTACACCGTAGCCATGCTGCTGGTCTATTTCCTGCTCGATACTTTCCTGGATGGGAGTGTCTGGGACGGCATGGTCGCGAGTAAATCCGCCCTGACCGCCGAGTACTGCGAGCACAACGATGTCCACCGATTTTTCCATCAAAACAGCAACACCTACTCCAACCTGGCTTACTTTTTTATTGGTGTTTTTATCTGTGCGTTGGCGTGGCAGGATCTTGAAAATCAGTCGAATGCGCAGTTAAATTGGTTGCAAAAATTTCCGATGCTGTCTTTTCTGATGGGCGGTAGTTTTATTTATTTGAGTATCGGTTCTGCGTTTTTTCATGCCTCCCTGACCTGGCTGGGGCAGCGGGTCGATATGAACGGGACGTACAGCATCAGTATTTCCTTGCTGTTCATCGCGGTCTATCATGTCTTTCACAAAATCAATTGGTCTGCGACTGTGAAAAAGGCTACCATTGTCGCGGCTTTGCTGGTCATCGTGGCCTTTTATGAGATTCATTTGCGGGTTTCGAGTGGTATTCTGTTGCCCGTGATGATTCTCTTGATCTGGATTTTTACCGCTATCAATTATTTCCAATTTCGGAAAGAGCGTTCTATCGTTTTGGCACTGCTTGGCCTTGTCCTGATTATCGTGGCATTGCAGATCAGGGCCTTGGACGTGCAAAAGGTTGACTGCGACCCTCATTCGGTTTTTCAGGGACACTCGTTTTGGCATGTGTTGACGGCGCTCAGTAGTTTTTGCAGTTATGCCTTTTTTAGGTTTACCAATAGGAATACTGATGACGTTGTGTAACATCCAAGCGAAAATCCCACTCCCATCTTGATCGATCATTCTGTCTCAATGCCCCAAGCCAAACGAACGTTATCCATCGACATCATGCGGGGGCTGACGCTCTTTTTGATGCTGTTTGTGAACGACTTGTATATTCCCGGTGTACCAAAATGGCTCGGGCACACTACCCAAGGAGTGGACGGCATGGGTTTGGCGGACTGGGTGTTTCCCGGTTTTCTGTTCATGGTCGGCATCTCCATACCGCTGGCTTTCAAGGCGCGGGAGAAGAAGAAGGAAACTGCTTGGCAGTTGCTCGCTCATATTATCATGCGAACGGTCAGCTTGTTGATCATTGGTGTTTTCATGGTCAATGCCTCGGAAAATCTCAACGCTGAACTCACCGGAATGAATGCGACGGTCTGGATTGTGTCCGGTTACGTCGCTGTTTTCTTGATTTGGAACAAATATCCCGAAGAAAGCAAACTCCGGTACTTCAAGTACCTCGGTATCGCGCTGCTCATTTTCCTGGCGGTAGTTTTCAGAGGCGGCACCGTCGAAAACCCGGCCTTCATTCAAAAAAGTTGGTGGGGCATTTTGGGATTGATCGGTTGGGGGTACTTTGCCGCAGCCGTCACGTATCTGTGCTTCAAAGATAACCTTACTGCCATAGTACTGGTACTGGCAGCCTTTCTAGGATTAAATATCGCTTCTAGTTTGGGTCTGACCCACTCTTTAAATCCCTTGAAGCCTATATTTGGCGTGATCCTGGGCGGAAATATTCCCTTGATCGTGATCTCTGGACTTGTCGTGGGTGTTTTGTTGAAAAAATTCCGACAGGTCCCATCGACCCTGCTGAGGTATATCGTTGGTATGGCGGTAATCAGTTTTGCGTTGGCTGCCGTATTATACCGATGGTTTATCATCTCCAAACTTGGCGGTACTCCTAGCTGGGCCATGCTGTGTACGGGAGTGAGTCTGCTACTCTTTGGACTGCTCTACTACCTAATCGATGTGAAAAACAAGGTAGGTGTTCTATCCGTTTTCAAACCGGCGGGTCAAAACTCATTGAGCACGTATCTGGCTCCCGACATCATCTATTACCTGCTTTGGGCGTTGCCATTTCAGGTGCTGGTTTATAAGCAAGACGAGTCCCAATTGCTGGCGGTCGCCGGTTCGGTGGTGTGGGCATTGAGCATGATGGCCTTCGCCGCTTTTTTATCCAAAATTAATATCCGATTGAAATTATGATTATGAAAAAAGGTATCCTGCTGACAATCGCCGTTTTACTTTCCTTTTTTGCCGTTGCGCAAAATGACTTTCCGGTGCGTGGCCTTGCCATTGCCGTGCCCGATAAGGGAACGGTCGATCGGTTCGTGAAATTCATCGACGAAGAGCTTGCTGCCCGCAATATCAACACGCTCATACTGCGGGTGGATTATAATTTTAAATACAAAACCCATCCCGAACTCGCCGAAGAAGACGGCCTTTCGCAGGCAGATGTAGATAAGATGGTGGCGGCCTGCCAGAAACATGGCATCGCCATCATCCCGCAAGTGAATTTGCTGGGACACCAGTCGTGGCATTCCAAACTCTCAAAATTATTGGAAGTATATCCCGAATTTGACGAAACACCCGGCATTCAACTACCCGAAAACTACGAATGGCCCAATGAAGACGGATTGTACTGCAAAAGCTATTGTCCGTTGCATCCAGGCGTCCACAAAGTGGTTTTTGAAGTCATGGACGAAATCGTCGCGGCTTTCAAAGCGGATGCCTTTCATGCCGGCATGGACGAAGTATTTTATATCGGCCACGAGGATTGTCCCCGCTGCCAGGGCCGGGACAAAGCGGAGTTATTTGCCGGGGAACTGACCAAAATCCGCAATCATTTGGCGTTGAAGAGCAAGCGGTTGTGGATTTGGGGCGACCGCTTGATCGACGGCAAAACTACCGGAATAGGCCTTTGGGAAGCCAGTTATAACAACACCCACCGCGCCATCGACCTGATTCCAAAAGACGTGATGATTTGTGACTGGCATTATGAGCGGCCGGATCCCACCGCCGTGTACTTTGCCATGAAAGGCTTCGACGTAGCCACCTCGCCGTGGCGAAATACGCCTGTCGCCCTCCAGCAAAAACAGATGATGCTCGACCTCAGGGAAAATTCCACCCCGGAATTGAAAGAACACTTCACCGGAATGGTTCAAACCGTCTGGAGCGGCGCGGGTGGTTTCTTAGATAGATTCTACGCCGAAAGTGAGGAAGATAGTGATGCGAAATGTTTCAAAGCGCTGTTTGTAAGGGAGTAGAGGAGACGTCCTCAAGACTTGCCTTTCGCTGGAATCCAAATAAATGTCGAAGTCGGAATCACCTTCTGTCCCCATCCGTCAGTTCGATCTATCCTCTTTGGCTAATCTCTAGTCTGCGCTTTCACCGCGGCCTGAGTCTCCTCAGGCTTTGCACAATTTCACCGAATACAAATCAATTTCAAAAACTACCAAACCAATTCTTCTCTCAAGGTGCATAGCAGCATCAACCCTCACCTCAAATTGGCTTAGCCAACCTCACCGCCTCACCACCTTCACACCCTTGAACATAAACGAGTTATCACTAACACGCAGGGGCTTGCCGCTGGCGGTGGTCACATTCCTGAGTACGACTTCCTTGGTTCTGACGTAAGGAAACTTCTCCTGATATGAATCGTCCGTCCTATCGGGATTGAAATTTGCGAAAATAGCCGGGCCCTGGTAATCGTCCGGGTGGTTGGAATCGTCGATGTGAAGATTCTCGATGACGATCCGTTCGGGCATATAGGCGGTGTAGCCGAAATCGTGCTGGCCGGAATAGTACCCGCCGATCAGGGACGGGCTGCTTGGATTGCCGCCCGACGGCACGAAAACGCAACCGCGGATGATGAATTCACCCTGCCAGGTGCTTCCGTAGTCGGAGCGCAGATTGACGAGGGCTCTGCCCCGAATGGTACTGTTCTCCACGGTGAAAGTACCGCTGCCAATGGCGTTGATGCCCATGTGTCCCAGGGTCGAGTGGCGGACGGTGGCGTTGGCTACGCCTTTGTGGGCATCGAACCGGGAAAGCACGCAGCGGTCGTAGAGCATATTCTTGCAGTAGTTGGAACCCAGGATGCCCCAGTACGTGCGATCGTCGATGTCGTTGGTCTGGCGACAATTGACGAAGGAGACGTTCAGGGCGCGGGTAGCCAAAAGGTCGTAAGTACCCATTGAGACGGATTTCCCGGCGTTGCCGATCTTGTGATAGGTTTTGTGTCCGGTCAGCAGCCCATTCCTGACCGTCACATTGGCGCAGTCCCGAATGCTGATAAAACCGCCGTAGGGTGCGCCGTGGTCGCCCTCGCCCGAAATACGGTGCTCGAAGCCATCGATCACCACATTGGAGCGTTTGATCGCGATGTTGCGGCTGTAGTACCCGAACTCCGTGTCCTCTTGGTTGGCGATGGTGGTAAAGCGTCCCCCGGTGATGGTCAAGGTCTTTTCATCCATGGGCAGCGCGCTGATTTCTGTGATTTGATCGAAGTCCCAGATGATCGGCGCATCCTCATCGACTTCACCCGTTTTGTCCACCAGGAAGATGTCCGTCTGCGCCGCACCGTCGTTTTGGTTCAGTCCGAATCGAATGTAGTGCATCTTATTCGCATTCGTGACCGTGATCAGGCAGGGGCCGGGTAGGTTAGCGGCATCGATTTTCCCCTGGTTCCGTTTTAGCGACCTTACCCCTTCCAGCGGAAAAGGCTGCAAACTGGAACTGACCAGGAAGACGGAAAAGCTGCGATTTTCCACGTCGGTGTCGTCGATGAGGAAAGCCGCCTTACCGAAATCGGTATCAGTCTGGATCACGGCGGCGCGCTCCTTCCCACCGAGGTAGTAGGTCGCCTTCTCGTCCGCTTTCACGGGTAGCCCCTGCTGATTGGCGAAGGCATGAGCCGCCGCGATGGCGTCGAGGTCATCGGTCTTGCCGTCGCCCCGCGCGCCAAAGTCACGGTACGTGACCCAACCACGTGCCTTGATGGTCTGCGCGTCTTTTGGGGGGACGTTCACTTGCAATTCCCCAGCCTTATCGGTGTGTACCTGAGTTTTCCGATTATCGGAAGTGAAGGTTACCTTCTCTGCCGGGTGTTCGGTTTGCGCCTGGGTCGCGGTTGTTTTCGTTAACGCGCAGAAGAAAATGAGCATGCCTGTCGCCATGCACTTTAGTCTCGATGCGTTTGGGGATTTGAACGGATTGTTCATGAAAGGGTTTTGTTTTACGAGGGGTTGGGAAGCAGACGGATCAGCGCTGAAAAGGATGATTGATACAGAATCTATCGAAAGTCCAGCCGCCCATGCGATGAGTTGGTACGGCATTCAGCAAAGTACCAAGGTCAGCGCGGCAACCCCTCCACCCACTCCTTCACCAGCTTCACGCCTTCCACGTGAACGCTGCGCCGTCCCAACTCAGGCATCATCACCCCAGGGTCGGTGGACTCGAGGCGGTGGATCAGGATCGATTGGTCCGGCTGACCGGGGACAATGCCGTATTGGCGGCCGCCGGTGCCGCGTCCGGCGGCGACGGGGGCTTTCATCACGCCCAGGTGGGTGGCGTCCGTCTCCTGCCAGTGCAGGAACATGCCCGACGAGCGGGCGGGGCCGGCGGGATTGTGGCAGTGGGCGCAATTGATGTCGAGCCAGGCGCGGGCGCGTTCGTCCACGGTACCCGCTTGGGCGTCGTCCCACTGGGGCACTTTGGGTACTTCCGCCAACGCTGGAAGCGCCGTGAGCAGGCCCAGACGCTGCCAGCGGAGAAGCTGGTTTTCGGTACTGTCGGTGTAGGCCAAGCTACCGTTGAGCTGCCGCACCGATGGGCCAATGGGGCGGAGCTGCTCGTTTTGGTTGTGGCAGCCCTTGCACTGATTCAGGTTGGGCATGGAGTAGGTAAGCGCGCGGTCTTTTCCCTGCTCATCCACCCAGGCCACCTCTTTGCTTTCGCCCGCCACTTCCAGGTAAGCGTCGGTTTGCTCGTCGTTCCAGATATACTCCAGCGCCTTCCAGCCCTTGACCTCGTGCAGCAACAGGCGGGTTTCCATGAGCCGACGGCCCTTCGTAGCGTCGCGGGCGTCTTTGGGATAATAAAAAGTCTTGATAAGCACCGTCCCCACTGGAAAGTCGAGGACCTCATCGGGATTGTAGGCCGCCGATTGGCCGGGGGGAAACTTGACGAAACGCAGCTTGCGGGCGTAGTCGGAGAAAAGCGGTGTATTAAGCGTGTAGGGCAGCACGTCGGCCACCGGAAGCTGATCGGCCGGATTTCCCGCAAAAAAACCGTATTCCGAAAGCGATTCCTTCGGGGCCAGGGGCATATCGGGGTAAACGAAGGCTTCTTTGAACGCAAAAAGCCACGCCGTCGCCGCCAGAAAAAGTACGTAGAATTTAGCCGAGCGCATGGGTTTTTAGCGTAAAGTTAAATCAGCCTGCTTCAATGGACTCAGCGAGCAATCGTAGGGCGCGGCATCCCGCGACACGTTCTTGAAATTGTTGGCCGCATCGAGGACGACGAAGGAGGCGTTTTCATTGTTCCGTACACACAACGAAACGGCCTCCGGCTTTTTATCATCCAGGATGCCGTCGAAAATAATGTCGGGTACCTTGCGGCCGAAGCGTAGTTTGTACTTGAACAAAAGCCCCAGTCGGCCCTTGCCCTGGTACTTGACCCGCTCGCGCTGGTAGTGGTTGTCGTGGATGGACACGCGCGTGGGATAGGGATAGTACAACGAGTCCGTCAGGGGCTTTTCGGTGAGATAGTAGCTAATGACGCCCGTCCCCAGGCTGTTATTGTCGATGATCTGGTTTTCAAAAATCTCCACATCGTTGGTGGCCAGTACCAGGATACCGGTACCCTGCGGTACGGTGGCGACGATGTTGCCTTCGGGGGCGAAATTGGGATAGTTGTTGTTCATAATTTTATTTCTGAAAATCCGCACGTTGCCGCCCTTCTTCTGCACCAGATCGGGCAGGTCGAACACCAGAATACCGCCCGTATTTTCGGTGGCTTCGTTGTCGTACACATCGGCCATCTGCGAGTTTTCAATCTCGATGCCCGCCACGTTGTGGTACGCCCGGCAGTTGCGCACCACGATCTGCCTCGACTGCCCGACGTAAATTCCGGCATCCGACGCACCGATGGCCTCGCATTCCTCGATCAGGACGTTGGTACACAACACGGGATACAGGCCGTAGGCACCGTTTTCGGCCTTGGGTTCACCCGTCCATTCGGTTTTTACCCGGCGGAAAGTCACCCTGTCGAGATTCATGGTCTTGATGGCGTCGCCTTTGGCGTCCTGCACGGTAAAGTCCTGCAGCAGGATGCGCTCCCCGTTACTCACCCGCAGCCCCTCGGCACCTTCGGTTTGGTCTTTAAAGCTCAGAATTGTGCGGTCGGTTCCGGCCCCGAGCAGGGTGATGTCGTTCTTGCCTTCCAGCGACAGCGTTCCGGTGAGCATGAAAGTCCCGGCGTCGAGCCGGATGGTGTCGCCATCCTCGGCCAGGATGAGTTGGCGCTGGAGTTTTTTCTGGAAATCAGGCTGGGCCGCACCTGGCTGGGCATACAGCGTGCTTACCAAAAATATGAGCGCCGAAAGAAGGGAGTTTTTCATTGATAGTCGAGATAGATGTAAAATCAAAAAGACTGGCTTCGACCCGGTTCTACTTCAAAAACGCCCGGACTATTTCAGGCACTCGATTAGACAGCGAAGGAGGGGCATCCTCAATCTTACTCCCCCCGACTTTTATCAGGAAACAGACTTATTTTTAATGCGGGCGTTAGCTGTCTGGCAGGCACTTTCTTAACCCAAGTCAATTTCTTTGCCGCCCGAAATCCCGTTCTTCGCCCAAAAAACGACCATGAAAACCACCTTCCGTAAATGCTATGGCGGCCCCGATTCTCTGGAAGTCCGCGAAGTACCCATTCCACAGCCCGAGCGAGCCGAAGTGTTGGTAAAAGTGAAAGCCACCACCGTGAACCGCACCGACCAGGGCGTGCTGCTCGGCAAACCGTTTGTGTTTCGCTTTTTCGTGGGCTTTCCCAAACCGCGCCTGTCGGCGACCGGAACCGATTTTTCGGGCGTGGTGGTCAACAAAGGCAGCAGCGTCACCGACTTTGAGATCGGCGACGCGGTGTACGGGTTCATGGATCACGGGCTGGGCACGCACGCCGAATATGCCTGCATCGCCGTGGATGAACCCGTCTTTCGCAAACCCGAAAACGTCAGCCACGAAACCGCCGCCGCTTCGCTCGAAGGGGCGCATTACGCCTATTTTTTCCTGGAAGGAGTACCCCTCAAACTGGGTGATGAGGTGCTTGTGAACGGGGCGACCGGCGCCATCGGCAACGCGGCGGTGCAACTGCTGCTGCACCGGGGGGCGAAGGTCACCTTTACCTACCCGACGGACAGCTACGAAAAAGTAAAACACTTGCCCGCCGAACGTATGGTCGACTATCTGAAAGAAGACTTCACCTCTCAAACCGATCGCTTCGATTTCATTCTCGATGCGGTGGGAAAAAGCTCGTTCGGTGCCTGCAAACATCTGCTAAAACCAGGCGGCGCGTACCTCTCTTCCGAGTTGGGACAAGGGGGTGAAAACATCCCGTTGTCGATCATTGGATTGTTCAAGAATGGAAAACGGGTGGTTTTTCCGTTTCCGGGCAGTCCGAAGCACAGTATTCCCGAAGTTAAGAAGCTTATCGAGCGGGGAGAATATGTACCGCTCATCGACCGGGTTTACACGCTGGATGAGGTCGGCGAGGCCTTCGGGTACATGCTCTCCGGCCAAAAGCGAGGCAACGTTATCCTGACGATGAACGGTTGACACTTTTTTCCTATATTCGAGTCGTTTTTTTACTTACACCGGAAAAAATGAAATACGACAGCAAATACGTCCAGGATTTGGCGGGAGTCAGTTTTCAAAACACCGAGGAAGAACTGCGCTTTTTCGAAGAGCATATCTTGCTAAAAGAATACCAGAAAGGCGAGTACATCATCAAAGAGGGGCAACTGATCAACGCGGGCTACACTTTGCTAAGAGGCTGCGTGAGGGAATACCGGCTGGCCGACGGAGAGGAGATCACCTCCGCTTTCTACACGCCGGGGGATATTTTCTACGACGAATTGGCCTACACCGAGCAACGTGCCAGCTCGCTCAATTGGGTGTGTGCCACCGATGTCGAAATCACGGTCTTTCCGAAAGACATGGAAGCAGAAATGTACCGACGTTTCCCGAGGTTGGAATCTGCGTGCCGGGCCCACACCGAGCAGGAATTTGGCATATACAAAATAGCCATGCTCAACTACCTGAACTCCTCACCTGAAGAACGCTACGAAGCGTTGAGACGCAATAAGCCTGAGGTACTTCAATTGGCTCCGCAGTACCAGATTGCCAGCTACATCGGCATCAAACCGGAATCACTAAGCAGGATTCGCAAGCGACTGGCCGGAAGAAAATAACGAATCCCATTTGGAGAGCATTGTCTTTGCCGGCTCATCTTCCATAAGGGCCATACCCCACCCACGCATGAATTCCAACCACACCAAACGCACCTCCGACGAAGCCAACGAACTAAGCGAGGTCGCCTGGCCGAAACTTCCCGAATCATTTTTGCAGTCGATTCGTGAGCGGGCCAAGAAGCTGCACCTTAAAGCGGGCGAGGTTTTCTTCGAAGTAGGGCAAGACAGCTACGACTTTGGTTATCTTAAAAAGGGCTGCATCAATATCGTGGATCGTACCGATGACAAAACGATCATCCAGATCAAAGAGGGCAATTTTCTGGGAGAAATCGGGATGCTGATGGGGCAGAAAACGTTCCTGGCCGCCGTGGCCGAAACGGATTGCGACCTGCTGTGCATTTCTCAGGAAAAAATCGTCGAGTTGGTGGCGACCGTGCCGGAGATCGGGGATGTGGTGGTCAATGCCTTCGTGGCGCGGCGGCGGCTTTTGATGGAATGGAACGAGGGCGGGGTGGTTATCATCGGCAAAGAAAACACGAAAAGCACCGCCCGGCTGGTAGAGTTTGTGAGCCGCAGCAAGATTCCGCACCGCTACGTCGAGGCTTCGGACTCAAAAGGGATCGAGGAATTGGCCAAAGGCTGCAAGATTTCCGACCTGGACACGGTGGCGGTCGTCGGCAACGCCCACGTGCTTCACAACCCGACACCCCTGGAACTGGCCGCCGCGCTCGGCCTCGACCTGGTTTCGGATACCGAGGCCATTTTCGACGTGGTTGTGATCGGCGCGGGGCCCGCCGGGTTGGCGGCGTCCATTTATGCCGCCTCCGAGGGACTCAAAGTGCTGGTGGTGGAGGACACGGCCATCGGCGGACAAGCGGGCACCTCGTCCCGGATCGAGAATTATTTCGGCTTTCCCACGGGTATTTCGGGCGGCGAACTGGCGTACAAAGGCGAGATTCAGGCCATCAAATTCGGGGCGCGCGTCACGTCGCCGCGTCGGGCCGTAAGTCTGGAAAGGGTGGATGATCTTTTCCATATCGGCTTGAACGACGAGCGTTGCGTGCGGGGAAAATCAGTGGTGCTGGCCAACGGCGTGCAGTACCGCCGCCTGCCGCTGGATGGGCTGGAATATTTTGAAAGTCGCGGGATTTACTACGCCGCCACGGAGCTCGAAGCCCGGCATTGCGCCGACAGCAACGTGGTCATCGTGGGCGGCGGCAATTCCGCCGGTCAGGCGGCCATGTTTCTGAGCAAATTTGCCAGGCACACCTATATTCTGGTGCGGGGCGACGGGCTGAGCGCCACCATGTCGTCCTATTTGTCAGACCGGGTCGAGAAAGACGACCGCATCAGCCTGCTCACCTACAGCGAAATAACCGGGCTTGGGGGGAATGAAACGTTGGAGAGCGTGGAAGTTACCAACATCGAGACGAAGGAGAAATCAACCATCGACACCAGCGCCCTGTTCATCATGATCGGGGCCGTGCCCAACACTGAGTGGTTGGCCGACAAAGTCAGCCTCGACGAACACGGGTTCGTCCCCACGGGTAGGGACGCCAGCCAATCGGCCACTGCCTTCGAAACTTCGCTGCCCGGCGTCTATGCGGTCGGCGACATACGGAGCGGTTCGGTGAAGCGGGTGGCGTCGGCGGTGGGGGAAGGCTCGGTGGTGATCTCTTCGGTGCATAAGTACCTGGACGAAAACAAGGGCGAAGTCAGGGAGGAAAAGTAAGCCGGTTTTGCACTGATCCGAGTTCCGTTTCTGTCAAAAAATCCCGAGGACAGAACCTTCCCGGAAGGAGGTTGTTTTACGTTGGTAAGCCCGCCGGAATTTGACCGAAACGCCGGGCGTGGCTTCCGGGTCAGTGAATTTTTTTGCAAATTTGTCCTTCCAATTAATTTATAAAAACGATCAATAATGGCTGATAACAACGGTTCAAGTAATCCCGACAACCATAAAGTTTGGGAAGTAAACGACGATACTCCCAAGTGCCCGTTCACGAGTGGCGCTTTGAACAAAACCGCAGGCGGCGGCACCCGCAACCGCGACTGGTGGCCCAACCAGTTGAAACTGAACATTCTTCGGCAGCACTCGGCCCTGTCCAATCCCATGGACGAAAGCTTCAACTACGCCCAGGAGTTCAAGAAACTCGATTTGGCGGCGGTGAAGCAGGATATTTTCGACCTGATGACCACCTCGCAGGACTGGTGGCCCGCCGATTATGGCCACTACGGCCCTTTCTTCATCAGGATGGCCTGGCACAGCGCGGGTACCTACCGCATCTCCGACGGTCGCGGCGGCGGCGGCTTCGGCACCCAGCGCTTTGCGCCGCTCAATAGCTGGCCCGACAACGCCAACCTCGACAAAGCGCGCCTGCTGCTTTGGCCGATCAAGCAGAAATACGGCAAAAAACTCTCCTGGGCCGACCTGATGATCCTAACCGGAAACTGCGCCCTGGAGTCGATGGGCTTCAAAACCTTTGGATTCGGTGGCGGACGCGCCGACGTGTGGGAACCCGCTGAGGACGTGTACTGGGGGGCCGAGGACGAATGGATGGGCGACGATGTCCGGTACGCCGGCAGCAATGGCCAGCGCAAGCTCGAGCAGCCCCTCGGAGCCTCGCACATGGGGCTGATTTACGTCAATCCCGAAGGTCCCAAAGGACAGCCCGACCCGATGGGTGCCGCCCATGACATCCGCGAAACCTTTGGTCGCATGGCCATGAACGACGAAGAAACCGTCGCCCTCATCGCGGGCGGCCACACCTTCGGCAAAACCCACGGGGCCGCCGACCCGGTGCAGTACGTAGGGTCAGAACCCGCCGGGGCCGACATTGAGGAGATGAGCATGGGTTGGAAAAACTCGTACGGTAGCGGCTACGGGGCCGACACCATCACCAGCGGTCTGGAAGGGGCCTGGACCACGACCCCCGCGCAGTGGGGCCACGAATACTTTCAAAACCTGTTCGGCTTCGAGTGGGAGCTGACCAAAAGCCCCGCCGGGGCCTACCAGTGGAAGCCCAAGGACGGCGGCGGCGCGGACACCGTTCCCGACGCCCACGATCCCGCCAAGCGCCACGCGCCCTTCATGCTCACGACCGACCTCGCCCTGCGCGTGGACCCGGCCTACGAGAAGGTTTCGAGGCATTTCCTGGAAAACCCGGATGCTTTTGCCGATGCTTTCGCCCGCGCCTGGTTCAAGCTCCTGCACCGCGACATGGGCCCCAAGGTGCGTTACCTCGGCCCCGAAGTGCCCGAGGAGGACATGATCTGGCAGGACCCCGTTCCGGCGGTCGATCACGCACTCATCGACGACCAGGACATCATCGCCCTCAAAGGCAAAATCCTCGCTTCCGGCCTTTCGGTGTCGCAATTGGTCTCGACCGCCTGGGCGTCGGCTTCGACGTTCCGCGGCTCCGACAAGCGCGGTGGTGCCAATGGGGCCCGCATTCGCCTGGCGCCGCAGAATGGCTGGGAAGTCAACAACCCCGCGCAACTCGGGATGGTGATCGAGAAGCTGGAAGGCATCCAAAACGAATTCAACGGGGCGCAGTCGGGCGGCAAAAAGGTTTCGTTGGCCGACCTGATCGTGCTGGGCGGATCTGCGGGCGTCGAGCAAGCGGCCAGGAACGCGGGCCACGACATTGTGGTATTCGTTACGCTGGGACGCACAGACGCCTCGGCGGAGCAGACCGAAATCCCGTCTTTCGACGCGCTCGAACCCGCCGCCGACGGATTCCGCAATTACCTCAGGGCCGATCACAAAGCATCGGCCGAGGACATGCTGGTCGACAAAGCGCAGTTGCTGACCCTCACCGCTCCCGAAATGACGGTGCTCGTCGGCGGCATGCGGATGTTGGGCACCAACTTTGGCAACAGCAAGCACGGCGTGTTCACGGACAAGTCCGAGACGCTCACCAACGATTTCTTCGTCAACCTGCTCGACATGGACACGACCTGGCGGGCCACTTCCGACGCCCAGAATGTGTTCGTCGGCAGCACCCGCGCCACGGGCGAGCCCAAGTGGACGGGTTCCCGCGTCGATCTCATTTTTGGCTCCAACTCCGAGCTCCGCGCCTTAGCAGAAGTATACGCTTGCAGTGATTCGCAGGAGAAGTTCGTGCAGGATTTCGTAGCGGCCTGGACGAAAGTGATGAACCTGGATCGCTTTGATCTGGCATGATTGTGAGTACGCTTATCATGCAAAGCGGCAGCCCGGAAACGGGTTGCCGCTTTTTTTATCAAGATTTCTCAGCTTTTTCTACAAAAAGAAGTCCGGCATCAGCTCCTCATCGCTGAGGTTGGAGTCCACGCGGTACTTCGCAAAATCCGTTACGCCTTCGGCTTTCAATACTTCTTCATCCACGAAAAAATTGCCCGTGCAGTCGCGGCTATTGCGGCTGAGGATGTGGTAGGCGGCGTCGGCCATGATCTCGGGTGTGCGGCTACGACGCATCAGGCCGTCGCCGCCCAGCAGGTTTTGCACGGCGGCGGTGGCGATGGTGGTACGCGGCCATAACGCGTTAAAAGCCACCCCCTGCTTTTTGAACTCACCCGCCATGCCCAGCACGCACATGCTCATGCCAAACTTGGCCATCGTGTAGGCGACATGCGGCGCAAACCAGCGCGTTTCCATGTTCAGCGGCGGCGACAGGTTCAGCACGTGCGGGTTGTCGGCTTTCAGTAGGTGCGGCAGGCAAAGCTTGCTGGTCAGGAACGTGCCGCGCGTGTTGATGTGGTGCATCAGGTCGTAGCGCTTCATGTCGGTTTGCAGCGTGGGCGTAAGGCTGATAGCGCTGGCATTGTTAATCAAAATATCAATCCCGCCGAACGTCGCCACAGCCTCGTCCACGGCGGTCTGTACCAGCTCCTCGTCCCGAATATCCACTTGCAGCGGTAGGGCCTTGCCCCCGGCGGCCTCGATCTCGGCGGCGGCGGTATGGATCGTGCCGGGTAGTTTGGGGTGCGGCTCGGCAGTTTTGGCGGCAATGATGATGTTGGCCCCTTCCTTCGCCAGGCGCAAGGCAATCGCCAGGCCAATGCCCCGGCTTCCGCCGGTAATGAACACAGTTTTGTTTTTCAGCATGATTCGATCGGGTTTTATAGATAAATTTATTGGAAATGCCTTTTTTGAATCCTTCATTTCCAAAAGGATGGCATGGTTTATGCTCTGTGATTGGGACTTAAACCAGAGTTTCAAGGTAGCGAAAAGCGCCCGATAAATGACGAAATATCTATATAGCTTCTTTTTCCTGCTGTTGTGCCAAAGCTACTCGGTGGCGAGCGACGTACCCGCGTACGCGGCAGATACCTGCCAAATCCCCGCCCCTACCATCCGGGCTGAGCGGGATTCCACCTGCTCGGGCCAGCCTGTGCTCCTGTGGGCGGCGGGCTGCGACGGTACCGTACAATGGTCCAACGGCCTCGCGGGCGACACCATCGTGTCGCGCCCGGCTACTACGCGGGTCTATACGGCTATTTGTAAAAAAGAAAATTGCCAAAGCCCGGCTTCCCTATTGGTCACCGTCATCGTTCCCATTCCTGATATTCCCGTTCTCAATACCAGCCAGGGCCTCATTTGTGCGGGCGGGGGCGCGGTACTGACCGCCAGCGGCTGCCCCGGCGCGGTGGTCTGGTCCAACGGCAGCACGGGCCGTGAAATCACGGTGCGACCCGCCCAAACCACTTCCTACACGGCCATTTGCCGCACGGGCGACCCACAAACCAATGGCCTGAACTGCATCAGTTGCTTTGCCGAGCCCGTGGAGGTGAAGGTAGCCGATTCGGTACGTCCCATTTTAATTTCTTCCCGAAGGGGCGTCTGCGCCAGCGACACCCTTTCGCTGCGCGTCGTGGGCTGTCCGGGTACGGTTCAATGGCCGGATGCCAAGGACCTGACCGGTTCATTGCGCACTGTGCAACCTGCGGCTACCACCACCTACGGCGCGATCTGTAAAGTTGGCGATTGCGATTTTCCCGCCAATGTGCTGAGTGTACGCGTCGGCCCTGAACCTGTTCCGGTTGTTACCACCGAACGGACGATCGTTTGTGCGGGGGAGAAAGTGAAAGTCAGCGCGAACGGCTGCGACGGTACCGTGACCTGGTCCAACGGCCAGACGGGTTCCGAAATCATGCTTTTGCCCGAGGCCTCGCCAACCATCAAAGCCCGCTGCGGCCAAGGCGACTGCCAGAGCGCATTTTCTTCTGAAATTGTTTTTACCATTAACCCAACACCGTCCACGCCGCTGGTACAGAACCGTAAAAACGAGTGTCCCTACATCACGCTGGATTTGATGCTGACCGTATCGCAAACGCCGCGCACTAACGGCGGCCGCTACGAATTCAGAACCGCCGCCGCCCCTACTTCGGCGGAGGTCGTGCACCCGGGCGTCGTGGGTGCGGGGACGTACTATGTTTTTGAAAAAAGCGCGGCAGGCTGCTACAGCGAGGCGGCGGCGGTAACCATCGAGATTAAGGAATGCCTGGCCCCGGTTCCCGTTTGCGCCTACTTCCCCGGAACCGTGAGCGTGAAAGTCGATTCGTCTGCCGGATCGCTGCGCCTCATCGCCGACCTTGGCGGCAGCGCGACTTATGGCGCATGGACAACCAGCGGCAGCGGCACATTCGGCGCCGCCGATTCGACGCGAACCACGTATGTACCCAGCGTCACTGATTACGCGAAAGGTACGGTCACCCTTACTTTCCTGACCGACGACCCCGACGGCGAAGGGGCCTGCGAGGGCGTGGAGGCTTCGATCAATATTGCGGTTCATCCGCCTAAGCCCAGCCTACCCGGCCCTGTTGTCGTCACTACGCCCGTTTCTCCCAAAGACAGTACTTCGCTCAACAACCAAAACCTGCCCGGCGGACTTTTCCCGACGACACCTAGCCTGACCGAAGTGTTCATCCCCGAGGGCTTCTCGCCCAACGGCGACGGCATCAACGACCGCTTCGTGCTGGGCAATGTCCCCGCTGAAACGAGCGTTTCCTTTGAGGTCTACAACCGCTGGGGGCAGCTCGTTCACCAGGAAAACGACTACAAGAGCGACTGGGACGGCAAAGCCAACCGGGGCGTCGCGGGCGGCGGCAGGAAAGATTTGGCCGACGGCACCTATTTCTACTTAATCCGTCTCGGCGACGGTCGCGAGTACATCAAGTTTCTGACCATCACACATTAAGATCTTATATATGACCCTATCTATTCATCCGGCTGGTATTCCGCCCAAACTCTGGCGAAGAGTGAGGCTAGTGAGTCTGCTACTATGGCTCAGCGGCACCCTATGTTCCGCCCAGCAGGAAATTCCCAAGCAGCAGGCCGACCGGGAGTTCTACGCCCAAAACTACCCGATCGCCGCCATTAGTTACGCCGAGCTACTCAAAGACCGCTCGCTGGCGGATGAGGCCCGGCGCGATGCGCTTTACAACCTGGCCTATGCCTACAAGGAGTTGGGAGATTTCGCCAAAGCTGAGAGCAGTTTCCGGCAGTTGCTGGAACTGGGCGAACCGACCGGGAAATACCAGAACGCCTATCTCTATTACGCCCAGGCCCTGGGCCAAAACGGGAAATTGCCCGAAGCACAGGATATGTACGCTCGCTACGAAAGCGTAAAGGCCACGATGGGCACAGAATCCACTAATTTCCGCCCCGGCGCGATGGTCCAGGGCGACGCCAAGGTCACCTACCGCGTGGAGCGCCTGGGCATCGACACCGACAACGCGGAGTTCAGCCCGGCTTACTTTCGGGAGGGTTTGGTGTATGTGGCCGGCAAAGGGTCGAGTGGTTCCAGCACCTCGCCCGACAAAGGCTACCTCGATTTGTTTTACATTCCCAACCGCAATGACCTTACCGCCACGGGCATCGTCGGAGCGGATGGCAAACTGGTTGCGGTGAATAACGGACGCGCCAACGCCGATGAATCCAGCAACTACGCCAATCGCCGCCTGGGCCGTGACAACTACACCCGCGCCACGGCCAACGATTCCCGCACGGCGGCCAGTTTTGCCCCAATGAGCTTCTCGTCGGGTTTGGGTTTGAATAAAAACGAAAGAAAAGCGGCGACAACCACCGCCCCCGAGGAATTCAGCAAAGAACTTAACACGAAGTACCACGAAGGGCCTTTGACTTTCTCCGCCGACGGAAGCCGGGTGATTTTTACCCGTAACAACTACAACGAAGGCAAGTCCCGAAAAAGCGCCGACAACGTCACCAAGCTGAAACTCTACTCCGCCGACCTGCGCGACGGCGGCTGGGCCAATGTGCAGGAATTACCCTTCAACAGCGACGAGTATTCGTCCGGCCACCCGGCCCTGAGCCGCGACGGCAAGTCGCTCTACTTCGTGTCCGACCGTCCCGGCGGGCGCGGCGGCACCGATGTGTACGTGGCCCGCTTCGACGGCGGCGTCTGGTCGCAGCCACTGAACCTGGGGCCGCAGATTAACACCAAAGGCGACGAGATGTTCCCTTTCGTGGATGAAAACAATGTTCTTTATTTCGCTTCCAGCGGCCACCCCGGCAGCCTGGGCGGACTGGATATTTACCACACCTCCCTCAACGGAGGAAATCAGCAGGTTTTTCACCTCGAAGCGCCCATCAATTCTAAAGCGGATGACTTTGGGCTAATTACCGACGGTACCCGCTCGACGGGTTATTTCAGCAGCAATCGTCTGAAAGGGGACGATGATATTTTCCGTTTTTTCCGGGAAAGCTCGCTCTACGGATGCCGCAATTTATCCCTGAAAGTGTTCGACGAAACTACCTACGCTGCGCTCGGCGACGTGACTGTGACCATTAAGGCGCGGGGCGAAGGCCGCGACGAAAAGACGCTCCTGACCGACGCCGAAGGCATGATCGACATCTGCCTGGAAGCCGAAAACGACTTTTTGTTCGAGCTGGCCAAAGACGGCTACCTCACCGGAACGCTGGGCTTCTCGACCAAGGGGCTGACCGACGACCGGGCCATACGGTTGGGTTCGTCGCTGATCAAGTTCGATGTCATTGAACGCGACCGCACACCGGGCCGGATGACGACCAGCTCCGACGAGAGCGGCGAGTGGGAAACCGATGACGAGATTTCAGCCTCTACCCTGCGCGGCACCGTGACCGGCGAAGTGGGGAGGAAACCCATCGAAGGTGTCAAGATCGTGCTAAAAAATGAGTGCGACGGCAAAATCAGCCAAACCGTAACCGGCCCGACCGGACGCTTCCGCTTCGAAATTATAGAAGGCTGCGACTACACGTTGGTGGCTACGAAAAAATCTTACGGCACCAATACCAACGCGATCCGTAAAATTCCTGCCACCTCGAAACCCAAGCTGGTTTCGGCTAACATCGTGATGATCAAGGCGGGTGACCTGGTGACGCTGGACAACATCCACTACGACTCAGGCAAGTGGGAGGTCAGGCCGGACGCCGCCAGGGAACTCGACCGCCTGGTGGCGACCATGCGCAAGTACCCCTCGTTGAAAATCGAAATTGGCTCCCATACCGACAGCCAGGGCGAAGCACAGTTCAACCAGTACTTGTCGGAACGTCGCGCTAAGGCGGCCCTCAACTACCTGGCCTCGAAGGGGGTATCGCGCAATCGTCTTTCGGCGAAAGGGTACGGCGAGTCGCAGTTATTGAACCAATGCGAAGATGGCGTACTTTGCACCCAGGAAGAACACGAACGCAACCGCCGGACGGAGCTGAAAGTCTTGTCTATTAATTGAGTCGCCGGTCGACAATGTGGACTTCGCGTAGAATAGTTTCGTACTTGTCCGTTAAACAATTTGGTTACTTTTCCTAACGCCAAGATAAACCTGGGATTGAACATCGTCGGGAAGCGTCCCGACGGTTTTCATGATATTACCTCCTGCTTCTATCCTGTGGGCTGGTCGGATGCGCTGGAAATCCTGACCGCCGACGAACTCACCTTTACGTCCTCGGGCCTTCCCATTCCGGGCGATGCGAGCGCTAACCTTTGCCTGAAAGCCTACCAGCTTTTATCCAAAGATTTCGATTTGCCGCCCGTGAGCATTCACCTGCTTAAAGCAGTGCCGATTGGTGCCGGGCTCGGCGGTGGCTCGGCGGATGCCGCTTTTACGATCAA
Organism: uncultured Cytophagales bacterium; assembly: GCA_963716085.1. Classification (GTDB taxonomy): domain Bacteria; phylum Bacteroidota; class Bacteroidia; order Cytophagales; family Spirosomataceae; genus Persicitalea. Next base: position 5,844,945 of record OY970288.1, on the reverse strand, counting down.
GGCGTTGAACAAGCTTTTTTCGCTTGGTATCTCTACTGAGAAACAACAAGACTACGCCCGCGCGCTGGGCAGCGACTGCGCTTTTTTTATTGAGAATAAGCCCATGTACTGCTTCGGGAAAGGGGATGAGTTTGAAGAAATCGACCTGCGCCTGACTGGCAAATGGATGCTGCTCGTGAACCCCGGCCTGCACATTTCCACTGCCGAGGCCTACGCGGGCGTTATTCCGCAAGTTCAGAGCACCGGTTTGCGCGATCTTCTGCAACAGCCCATCGAGCTGTGGTGCGATTCTGTTGAGAATGACTTTGAGAAAAATATATTTGAAAATCATCCCATTTTGCCCCAAATCAAGAAAAAACTGTACGATCTCGGGGCGCAGTACGCCAGCATGAGCGGTTCGGGTTCTACGCTATACGGAATCTTCGGGCAAGAGCCTAATCCGGCGAACAATTTCCAGAATTCGACCGTTTGGAAAGGAGAAATCCCGTAAGACTATGCCCACCAAGCCTAAGACATCTTCCAAAGAAAACCCTTTCACCAAGCGCCGCGAGCCGCTACAATTTTTGCTATGGCTGGGCATCGTGAGCAGTGTTTTGATTTTTACTGTAATACTGGGAATTTACATCGTCCGCGTAGCGGGGCCGAGTTGGCAGAACACCCCGCTCCCCGGCATATTTTGGCTCAGTACGGTAGTTATTCTTTTGAGTAGTGTCAGTCTGCACGAAGCCAAGGATGCTTTGGGTAAAGAGCGCTTCTCCCTTTACCGCACTTGTCTGACCGTCACCCTGTTTCTTGGCATGGCCTTCGTAGGAATGCAGGGCTACGGCTGGCTGCAGATGACGGAACAAGGCATTATGATGCAGGAAAATCCATCGGCGGGCTTTGTATACGTGCTTACCGGATTGCACGTGGCCCATATTTTGGGGGGACTGATCTTCATGGGCGTGTTGCTGCGCGAGGCTGCCAAAAACCGCTCCTATGTGGACTCCTTCGTGTACAGCGTCAACCCGCCCAATCAGTTAAAAATACAGTTGATGACGATTTACTGGCACTTTGTCGACGTGCTTTGGCTGTTCCTTTTCCTTTTCTTGCTCTACCACCACTCCAATTAAAACCTGCCACCCTGAGCGGACCGGGCTGGCGTACCAGCCGAAGCGCGAAATGCTAAGCCATGTACTTCAACTGCGAACGGTAGAGGAAGGCGAAAATAACGCTGAAGAAAACTCCACCAAAAGCCGTCATCCCGCCCATCCAGCCGCCAATCAGGACAATTGAGCCCAGGACGGCTACCGCAATGCCGGCTAGGTAGAAATAAAACCCCCGCTTTTGCAAACCCCACATCAAGTATGCCCCAAATAGCGTGAGCGATTCGTAAATCAGCATGATTATGGCGCTTAGCCGCAGGTTTTCAGCGGTGAGTTGCTCGTAGACCGAATCGAAAAACGGCTCCAGAACCTCGGCACTTTCCGCGTTGTTCTGCGCCTCAACCCCTTCTTGCATCTGCTCGATAAACTGGCGGTTGATGTCTGCCGCTACGCCCGGACTCCACAGTCGATCGGCCTGGGTCCAAAGGCCGGAGATGGCACTCAGGAATGTGAGCATACAAATAATGGTCAGGAATCGGGGTCGCTCGACCGGGGCAATATTGTCAGACATAAAAAATCGTGTGGGTGATCGGGCCGCAAAAGTTGCGCATTTCGCTGGAAATAGCAAACCCCGCAGAAAGTCGGGTTCCTAAACCTTAAAGATCAACCTGCGGCGGTAGAGGACGTATAAAATTACGAACCAAATCAACAGATAAATTACCGCTCCTGCTAGTGAGGCTGCCTTGGGATCGGAAAAATGCGGGGCGATCTGAAAATTGTAAAGGTAACTCTGCAGGCCAATGGAATCGGCTGTCGCTGAACCCGAGGGATCGGCGACCTTGATGGCTCCCATAGCGCGGGGAATAATTCCCGAAAAGAAAAACACGACCATCGGATTCACCCCAAAGACCAAAATCGGCGTGATCCAGCCTTTGATTTCCTGGTAATCGATGAGGTAGTAAAGCAGGGCAAGCAGCACCAGTCCGATGCCTGCCGCATAAAGTACGTATGAGCTCGTCCAAAGGGCTTTATTGAGGGGGAAAGCAGTACTCCAAAGCAAGCCGATTACAATCGCCGCCACGCCGCCGCCCAGCAGATAGCCAAACTTTTTCTGCTTGGAAAAATCTGCCGTCAGCAATGCCCCGGTCAACAGCCCGGCGATTCCCGTGCCGATGGCGGGCAGCGTGCTGAGAATTCCTTCGGGATCCCAGGTCTTGGAAGTGACCCAAAGGTGGTCGGGAATTACGAGGTAATCCAACCAGGCGGCCAGATTCGTGCCTTTCTCGACGTTTGCCGCGCCCACACCCGGTACCGGAATGAGCGTCATAACCGCCCAGTAAGCCAGCAGGATGACGGTACCGATCACGACTTGGGTAGAAACGGAAGTCGTCAGATACAGCACCGAAACCACCAGATAAACCACCGCGATGCGCTGCAGCACACCGGGAAGGCGGACATTTTGATAATCGGCGAAACCACCGAAAGCCAGGACGAAAAGCAAAATAAAAATCCCTGACGCCACGTAAAGTTGCCGCTGCCGATCGTACTTGCCAAATAACGCCATAACCACCAGGGCCGTAATCACCAGCCTGGTGAGAAGAAGTGGTAAACCCTCTAAGCCAAAGAGGTGGATTTTGGAGAAGAAATTCAGGAAGAGGCCCAGTGAGAAGATGCGCAGGAAGCGCGTCAGAATTTTCTCCCACACCGCACGATCCAAAACTTTGTGGGGCGTCGCCAGCACGGTAGTAATGCCGACGATAAACAAAAACGTAGGAAAAACCAGGTCAGTAGGCGTAAAGCCATGCCACTCGGCGTGAAGGAAAGGCGGATAAATGTTGCCCCAGTCGCCGGGATTGTTCACGATCGTCATGAGCATGATCGTCAGGCCGCGCAGGACGTCGAGGGATAGGAGGCGTTCTTTCATTGGCTTTTCGTTTCATTTACCCAAAGCAAAGAGGAGTCGCCGTAGCTCAGAAAGCGGTAATCCTGCGCCAAAGCATCGTCATAAATTTTCTTCCAATCCTCACCCACAAAAGCCGCCACCAGCAGAATAAGCGTCGAGCCGGGTTGGTGGTAGTTGGTAATCAATCCCCGGCACAACCTGAAACGGTAGCCGGGGAAGATGAAAATCTCCGTTTGCCCGGTAATTTCGTCCTGATTGTTTTCATTTAAAAAATCAAGAACCGCCCGCAATGCTTCGGAAGCCGTTGGTAGTTCGGTTTCCTCGAACCGATAGGGATGTAGCTTTTCAACCCAAAATTCGCTGGTTTCCTTTCGTAAAAGCTTCACGCCAAACCAATACAGGCTTTCCAAAGAACGCATCGAGGTGGTACCTACGGGGACAATCAGTTCTACCCTTTGCAGAAGCCTCTCGACCAACGCCCGGGTGTAAACGACCTGCTCCGAGTGCATGTGGTGTTCCCGCACATTCTCGACCTTGATGGGCTGGAAGGTTCCTGCGCCCACATGCAGGGTCAGGAAGGCTTTCTCAATTCCTTTTTTGGCAAGATTCACCAATACGGAATCCGTGAAGTGCAACCCGGCGGTGGGCGCGGCCACGGCCCCTTCCTGTCGGGCGTACACAGTTTGGTAGGTCTGTGTGTCTTGCGCCTCGGTGTCGCGATTGAGGTAGGGCGGCAGCGGGATTTCGCCCAAGGCCTGCACGATGTCGAGGAAGGGCGTGTCGCTGCGCCAGATCAGTTGTACTAAGTTCTTCTCATAATCCGCGTAGTGGGCTTCCAGGTCGATGGTTTCGCCTTCAACCGATAACGTACTGACCAGCGTCTCGTCCCGCTTCCAGCGCTTTTTATTGCCAATCATGCAAGTCCAGGTGCTCTGGCGCGTAACCAGCATGGCATCGTTGATGATACGGGTGGGTGCTTCGGGGCTGAGCAGCAAGACCTGGATGGTCGCCCCCGTGGGCTTCTGGAAATACACCCGTGCCGGAATGACCTTGGTGTCGTTGAACACCAGCAGACTTTCGGCGGGAAGCTGCTCAGTGATCTGGTGGAAGTGTCGGTGGTTTACTTCGCCGTCTTTGTAAACCAGTAGTTTGGAGGTGTCGCGCGGCGAAACCGGATAGCGGGCGATGCGCTCGTCGGGCAGGTCGTAGGTATAATCGCTGAGGTGAATTTCCGGCATAGTCAGTCCAGCGAAACTTCCGGTACGGGCGAGCGCATCAGCCGGATGGGCAGGGCAATGAAAATCACGATCAGCGTTCCCAGCCCCAGGTACACGAGCCAGGCAAAGGAAAACACATCCTGCTTGAACTGGTTGCTGTTCAAAGTTCCCAACGCAAACAAACTCAGCGCAACGATGGTATTGATGGCGGCAATGAGACAGAACAGCCAATTGGTCAGGTGCTCGTCCAGCTCCTCGCGGAAGTCGGTCCAGGCCCGGCGGTTGGGCAGGGGCAGCAGGCTAAGCGGAACTTTGCTTACTTGCTTGGCAATAGCGCGGATCACGACATTGTTGAAAACAATCAAACCCATGGTGATATAAAAGATCGTCGATTTTTCAAGGTAATTTTCGGCTACGCCAGATGGCGCAAAGTTCACCGCCACCAAATCCGGCAGCAGCGAATACGTCCATCCCAGCGCCCCAACGACCAAAAGGATCGAAAACCAACGCCAGATTTTTATGCTAAATGTGGAAACCTTCAAGAGAGTTGAGAGTGGAAAGTGGAGAGTTGAGACGGGGCCGCCCAAGCGGTTGTTCCATTCGATTGAAATCTTTTTTGGCAAAATTAGGGTCACGCGTACCTAAAACCTAATTGCTAACAACCTAACACCTGAAAAATGAAAATTTATACCAAAACGGGCGACAGCGGTACTACGGCCCTTATCGGCGGCACGCGCCTGAGCAAAGCCCACATCCGCATCGACGCTTACGGCACCGTGGATGAACTCAATGCCTGCATTGGCCTGCTGCGTGACCAACCCGTAAACTTGGAAAGACGCGATTTGTTGAAGGAAATTCAGGATCGTTTGTTTACGGTCGGCTCGCACCTCGCCAGCGAACCCGACCAAACCCGCAAGAAGCTCCCCGACCTGCACGAAGCCGATATTACGCTCCTGGAAGGGGAAATGGATGCAATGGACGCCACACTTCCCAGCCTGCGCGCCTTCGTGCTGCCGGGCGGGCACCAATCGGTTTCCTTCGGTCACGTGGCTCGCACCGTCTGCCGCCGCGCCGAGCGGGCGGTCGTGCTGCTGCACGAACACGAGGCCGTGGAAGAAATCGTGATTCGTTACCTCAACCGGCTGTCGGATTATCTTTTCATGCTCTGCCGGATGATGACGCAGGAGTTGGGGGCCGAGGAAGTGGCGTGGAAGGCGCGGATGTAAGGCCTCGGCTCACCTTTACAGTTAGTTTCACCATAATATCTTCGGATTCAATTCCGAAAATATTATGGTTATTTCGGAATCGAATCCGAAATAACCATAACAATCCACAGACGTTGGGCCGTTTTCCCTAAAAATAAACCGCCTCCAACCGCGCTAGTGGAGCCATTTTGGCTTTGTGTAAATAGAGCGTGTCGCCCAATATGGCGTAGCTGTCCACATTTTCCAGTACTTTCAGGAATCGCCCTTCGGTGGTATTGTTCGCGCAAAACATCCGGGTAACGGCCAGCGGTGAGAGTTTGAGCCGATTGCCTTCTTTCAACTCGTAAGTCCCGCGCAGCGTATTGCAGCTCGTAGAACCCTCCACGACGTTGCCCGCTTTGCGGAATTTGAGGTGTGCCTCGCGCTGCCCCGCCGCCGTAGAGTCGATCGGTTGGCCGTTTAGTTCGACCAGTTTCCAGTAGTTTTCCTGCAAGGGTGCGTCGGGAGTGCGGTTGTCTGTCATTTGTTTTGAATTATTACAGTTCCATAACAAACCGACGCCAAGCGTTAGAGCAAAGCTCAAAAATAGTTTTTTCATAAAAGTAGGACTTTCGCTTGTCGTCTTGAATGCGATCCCAATAGGGATCAAATGTGGGTAGAAAAGTGCTTTCCCAGTCGATTATTATGTCCCGTACGGGACATGACCCGTTAACGAATCGGCTTTTTCTACCCACATCCTGTGCCTAACGGCACATTTTTCCCAGCCGAAGCGAAAGTCCTAAAAAGGTCAAAAGGCATTTTCAATTTGGCAGAACTAGGTACCCTCGCAGAATTGAGCGGTATTTGAACCGCCGGGACGCGATGGGCGCGAGGCTTGTACCCTTTGCCCCATCGCGTCCTGGCGATGATTAATTTTCCGCTGAACTACCTCCCCCAAACCGCCCCGAGGAAATCTGTGACCCAAAAAACAGCGCGTTCAGGAAAATCTTGTTCGTCCCGTACCAGAACGCCCGGAAATTAGGGTTGTCCAGCAGGGCGATGACCTTGCCCGAACCCAGATTGTTGCAGACGATGGCCGGCGAGTTGCGGATCAGCTCCTTGTTGCGGGCCGACATATAGCCACTTACCAGCGGAGCGTCGGTGTAGATGGCGGGCGCACCGTAGGGGTCTTTGATGGGCTGCACGAAGTTGTTGTGGTCGCGGAAAACGTTCAGCGTCGGCTCCTTGTAGCCGTAGGCCAGGGGGTGCGTGAGATCGAGTTTTACTTGAAAAATGGCTCCGCCCGTCACTTGCGCGCCCTGGTAGAGGTTGGCCAGGGCGTAGGGTTTCGGCCCGGTGGTATCGTTGGGAATCGTTTTGAGCTTCAAAGTGGAAAGTCCTTTTTCGGCGGCCCATTCGTTGGCGTCGGTCATCGCGATCAGGACGCCGCCCGCCCGCACCCAGTCGCGGACTTTGTCCACGGGAAGCGCATTGTAATTGCCACTGACCAGGATGAGCGTATTGTACGCGCTCAAATCCAGGCGGTTGAAGCTGCTCATGTCCGCCATCGTCAGCGGTACTTTGATGCGCTGATCCAGCAGATGCCACACTTCCCCGGCGTCGTTGCTGTTGACGCCCGAGCCGACCAGCATCAGGGGCTTAGGCTGGCGCATGGTCTTGAAGTTTTCGCTGCCGAAGTCGATGCCGCTGCTCGTCAGGCCCGTGCTGGCGGCGTAGAAGTCCACGCCGTCGCGGGCGGCCAGGCGTTGCAGTAGTTGGTAGGTGGAGTCAGGATCGCGGTCGCGCACCTGAATTTGAATCGTGCCGTGGTCGAACTCGCGCGACTTGCCGTCGATGGTAGCCGTGAGTGGTTGAGCGGCGGTTTTTACGCTATAACCTAATTTTTGCAGTTCATAAAGGGTGCGGGGCGCGAAGTAGCTGTCCCACTCGAAGAGGTACGAGTACGCGGTCTTGCCGCTCACTTTTCCGGCCGGAAAGGGATTCTCCGTCAGTTCTTTGCCCAATGAAACATTAGCCCTCGACTCCACGTAGGGCACGTTGAAGGTCAGCGGCATGGCCCAGGCCGAGATGTCGTAAAACAGGCTGTCCTCGAACTCGGTGCGCTTCTCGAAAATCGCCTTCACTACCTTGCGCTGCGCTTGGTCGAGCGGCACGGCGAAGGCATTATCCTTTGGAAACTTGCGGCCTTCCAGCGTCTCATCCTTGCTCAATTCATGCACAGCAATGTCGTTACGACGCAAAATCTCGACCATTTCCCAGGTGCGGGCGCGGTCGTTGCTACCGCCGAAAACGTAGGCTTTTACAGGGTCGGAGGTACTTTTGTAAAAATCCCGCATGTAATCCAGCAACTCCACCCGCATGGCCCGCGCCGCCCGCAGCGTGGAGAGCGTGGCCCTGAACTGGTTGCGAATCGTGAAGGGGAAAGTCAGCAGCCCGTTGTTGGTTTCCTGCACGTGGCCGCGCGAACTCGCCTGCTCGAAGAGGATGCCGATGCCGCCGTTGATGTCGGGGTAGGTCGAGCCTTTGCCGTAGTAGAAGTCGTCGTAGTTTTCCTGGGTGTAGTAGTAGGAGCCGATCTTGTCGAGTTCGGCAGCGTGATAGGTGCCGATTTTGGCTGTTAGGTCAATGTTTGGGCGCGGCGTGAGCGGGTGCGTGCGCGAGGCCACACCGGGCTGAAAAAAGAAGCTGGAATTGCTGCCCATTTCGTGGTGGTCGGTCAGGATGTTGGGCTTCCAGGCGTGGTACTTTGCCATGCGGCCCTGACTTTCGGGATGCTGCGTGTAGAGCCAGTCGCGGTTCAGGTCGAACCAGTAGTGGTTGGTGCGGCCACCGGGCCAAGCCTCGTTGTATTCCCGCGCCGCCGGGTCGCTCACTTGCGTGATGCTTTTGTGAGTATTGACCCAACTGGCAAAGCGGTTGCCACCGTCGGGATTGATGCAGGGGTCGAGCAGAATCACGCACTCGCGCAGCAGCGAGTCGATGCCCGCACCCTGCGCCGCCGCCAGGTAGTAGGCCGACAGCAGTGAGGCATTGGTGCCGCTCGCCTCATCGCCATGCACCGAGTAGCCAATCCACACCACGGCGGGCATCGCGGCCGTTTTCAGCCCCGCCGACTGCGCCGGATCGGTAAGTTTGAGGTGTTCGGTGCGGATATTTTCAAGATTGGCGTGATTGGTTGGGTTAGTAATTGTGAGCAGCAACAAAGGGCGCTGCTCGTAAGTACGGGCGTATTCGGCCACTGTGATGCGGTTGGAAAGTTCGGTCAACCGCTTCATGTAGGCCACGCGCTGGTCGTGCGTCACGTGCCACTCACCTACCTGATAGCCCAGAAACTGCTGTGGCGTGGGGATTGTCGGGTCGTACGTGACATTATTGGGGAAATAATAGCGGTCGGCGACTTGCGCCCGAATTGTGAAAGTACCGATGAAAGTCAGGAGGAGAAGCAAATATTTTCTCATGCAGAAAAGGTTTGGGTTAAGTTTCAAACGAAACTACAAAAAAATAAGGGTACTCGGTGGAGTACCCTTGTGATTAGGCTGGTATTGGTATCTTTGCCCTTACATTTTCACCTCTCCGTGATCGCCTTCGTCGTTTTGCTCACCTGTGATAATGGCTTTGGCGATATTGAACGCCTGCACCATCGTAAAGGAAGAGCTGTCCCAGTACTCGGCGGACTTTATCTCGACTTTTAAAGCGGTCAAATCGGGATCTTCCAAACCTTTGGGGAACCACGCCTTCGCAATAGGACTCCACAAGTCTTTCTTCACGGCTGGATCATCCACAATCGAGGCTTTTCCTACGACTGAAACGTATGATTGATTATTGGTATCGGCATAGGCTACGTTCACGTTGGGGTGCTTTTGTAGTTCTTCGGTTTTATGGGAGGAACGATTGGTCAGGAACCACAGGTTGCCATCGGCGTCGAGTTTCTGGGTTTGCATCGGGCGGCTCTTGTGGTCGCCGTCGTCCTGCATCGTCGTGAGCATCCCCACTTCGATGCTGTCGATTATTTCCTGTACTTTATTCAGTTCTTTGTTTATTTCCTCAGTTTTCATTTTCAATAGATATTTAGGGTTCCAAAATTCTTCCCTGAATTGCTACCAAAATTGGGCCACTTAGTGGTTGTTGGGTATTAGGTTGTCAGGTATTGGGCTCTTACACCTTGATAGTCAAACGTGTAATAGATAATTAGTCTAGCCGACGCAAAAGCAAAAGCACTTTCTTCTGTGTGTATGTTGAGAACCTTTTCTACCAAATACTACACCCCTACCGTATCGCTTTCGTCGTGCATGAGCTGCTTTTCGAGGTAAGCAATGATGAGCGATGCCACATCGACGCCAGTCGTCATTTCGATGCCCTGCAAGCCGGGCGACGAGTTCACTTCCATAATCATCGGCCCCTTGCTCGATTGCAACATGTCCACACCCGCTACGCGCACGCCCAGTGCTTTGGCGGCATCCAAAGCGGCTTTTTCCTCCTCGGGTGACAGCACTATTGGTGTTCCCGCCCCACCCCGGTGGAGGTTGGAGCGGAAATCGCCCTCGGCGCCCTGACGCAGCATGGCGGCCACTACTTTATTGCCGACCACAAAGGCCCGGATGTCCGCGCCCTTCGACTCGGCCACGAATTCCTGGATAAGAAAGTTGGCTTTCAGACCGAAAAAAGCTTCGATCGTGGACTTGGCTGCTTTGGAACTTTCGGCCAGCACTACGCCCACGCCCTGCGTGCCTTCCAACAATTTGATGATCACGGGCGGGCCGTTCACGATTTTGATCAACTCGTTAACCTGCGCGGGATTTTTGGCGAAGACGGTCTTGGGAATGCGCACCCCGCCCTGCGCCAGGATTTGCATCGAGCGCAATTTGTCGCGCGAGCGGGTGATGGCCAGCGACTTAACGGTAGTATAAACTTTCATCAATTCGAATTGCCGCACCACCGCGCAGCCGTAAGCCGTCACCGATGTACCGATACGCGGAATAATGGCGTCGATGCCCGTGATGGCTTTGCCCTCGTAGCGGATCGAGGTCGTTTCGCCCTCGATCATAAGGAAGCATTTCAAGTGATTAATGACCACGGCTTCGTGGCCCCGCTCCTTGATAGCTTCCACCAGGCGGCGCGTCGAGTAGAGTTTGGGGTCGGTAGATAAAACGGCAATCTTCATGAAGTATCGTTAGGCCCCGCCGGGCGGGGAGGGTGAGTTGTGCGCCAAAGGCGGCCCAATATCAAACGGATTTATCACAACTCCGTTTGGGGGCAAGTGTTTTTACGAAAAAAATAATTATTGGGAAACATCCACGATGAATTTGCCTTTTAACAGACGCCGCCCCAGCAGCACCGGGAAGGTCATTTTGAAGCGATCGGCCAGGGAAAACTGGGTGCGCACCTGCCGCCCCGCCACCTCGATGGTCGTGCGGATGAAGTACCTCTGCTCCGACTGCCCGAAGGAGTTCTTGACCGTCCGTTCCTTGAAGTCGCTCACCAAAATGGGTTTGCTGGCGCCGCCCTTTTTCATGTCCAGCACGAAGCTGAGCATCGTCTGCCCGTCTCGTTCGATGACTTTTACTTTTAGAACAGTGAAAGGACGAAGTCGCTGCACCGGTGTCCACTCGCGCCGGGACATCGTACCAGTCGAGGTCGGGGAAGCTGACGGTGGCCGTGGCTCCGATTAAGGTTTTTTCGGCGGGAACGGGGAGCTTTTTTTTCATGCGGGTGGGTGAAATAAGCCTACTGTCCTCAGCGACAAATCCAGAAACACCATCTTGGCCCGGACATTGCGCTCGACATGGTAGTAGGCTTCGTTTATCTCAGTGATTAATGGTTCAAGCGACGATTCGGGGACGGCTTTGGAAAAATCCTGCACAAATTTCAGTTCGTCTTCCGGCACCCGCAGCAGTTCGCCTGCGCCCTGCGTCCAGAGCAGCATATCGCGCAAAAGCCGCAGGGCATAATCGAAAATACCTTTTTGCTTCTCCTTGCTCATGCCGTCGAAGCTGTCGGCCCGCTTCACCAGTTTGGTGACGTCACGCTTGTAGCAGTCACGCATCCACGCGCTGAACCAGGCGTGGCTTTCGTCCTCTTTTTCCAGCAGCAGTTGCCGGGCTAAAGATAGGTTGCCGTCGCAAAGGTAGGCAATCCGCCTGGCGCGGGTTTCGTCGGTATTGTGTTGTTTTTGTAAATATTCTACCACATCCTCGTCCCGAAAAGTGGGGATCACCAGCCGCTGCGTACGGGAAATAATGGTGGTGATCAGGTCGTCGGACTGCTCGGTCACCAAAAGAAAGAGCGTTTTGGCGGGCGGCTCTTCCAGAATCTTCAGCAGTGCGTTGGCCGCCGATAAATTCATCAACTCCGGCTGCCACAGAATCATAATCTTATACTCCGCCTCAAAGGCCTTCAACGATAATTTGCCGATAATCGCCCGCGCCTCCTTGATCGGAATAATGCCCTGCTGATTGTTGGTTGCCTTGATGTGCACCAGCCACTCGGGCAGTGTCCGAAAGGTACTTTCACCCAAAAACGCCCGCCAATCCGGCGTCAACTCACCCAACAAATCCTCGCCCGACTTCGGTGACCGCGGCAGTGGGAAAATCGAATGCAGGTCGGGATGCACCAGCTTGTTCATCTTCACGCAGGAAGCGCAAACCCCACACGAATCCTCCTCGCTACGGTTCTCGCAGTTGACGTAAGTCGCCAGCGCCAACGCCAGCGCCAGCCCGCCCCCGCCCGGCGGCCCGTCAAACAGCAGCGCGTGCGCCACATGACTCTGCCGCACCGCGCGCCGCAGGGTGGTTTTGGTTTCGTTTAAGCCGGGGAGGTCGGAGAAGAACAATTTTGAATCGGTACGCCGAAGCGGAGAGAATGAGTGATTGAGAGAATGTTGCTTTCGCCAATTATTCTCTCATTCTCTCAATCTCTCATTCTCAATTATTTTCAGCATCGCTTCCCTCCCCTCCCCAAACGCCTCCCCCCGCCTGCGCATGGTTTCTTTGATTACGGTCAGGGCTTTGTCGAAGCGGTAGGGGGCGAAGCCTTCGGCTTGGCCGCCCCAGGAGAACGATGGAATATGCTTGGGCTGGAAGCCCGCGCCGAAGACGTTGACGTTGACGCCCACGACGGTACCCGTGTTGAACATCGTGCTGATGCCCGCCTTGGTGTAGTCGCCCATGAACAAGCCGCAGAAGGTTTGCCCGGTGTTTTCCAAAGATTGGGTGGCGTAATTGTAGAGCTTCACGTTGGTATAGTCGTTTTTCAGGTTGGAGTTGTTGGTATTGGCCCCCAGGTTGCACCACTCGCCGATGACCGAATTGCCGAGGTAGCCATCATGGCCTTTGTTGCTATATCCGAAGAAAACCGAGTTGTTCACTTCGCCGCCCACTTTGCAGTAAGGGCCGACGGTGGTGTTGGACCGAATTTTGGCCCCCTGCCCGACGGTCGCGCCTTCGCCCAGCGCAAACGGGCCCTGAACGATGGCACCTTCGCTGACCGTGGCGTTTTTTCCGATATAAATCGGCCCGCCTTCCGCGTTTAGGATCGCCGCGCGAATGGTGGCACCTTCCTCGATGAAGACGTTTTCGGGCACGTAGCAGCGCGTGTGCGGGTCAGTCAGTGGCTGAGATGCCCTATTGGCCGTAAGACGTTCGTAGTCAGAAGTTATCTGACCGCCATTTTCCATAAAAATATCCCAAAGGTTTCGGATAGCCGTGTACTCGCCCGGATAGCTAAATTCTTTCAGGCCCACCGTTTCCCGCTCATCGGCCCAAGTCGCTGACGCCGTCCTGACCGACAAGATGCTGCGGTCTTTGGCACTGCGAAGAAAACTCTCCGGCGGTAGCTCATCGACGGCCTCGACCAGCCGCTGATTCGGACACAACGAACCGTTGATGTACAGAGGATCGTCCGAAAAAGTGACGGGAAAAAGCTTGTTCAGATACTTTTCGGTGGCGTAAGAAGGTTCGGTTTCCAGCCAAAGGCTCCACTTTTCGGCCAGCGTCAGAATGCCGCAGCGAATGCCCGCCACCGGGCGGGTAAACGTGAGGGGCAATAGCTGTGCCCGAACGTCGGGCGCGTCGAAAAGAATGACGGAAGGCATGGGTCAACGATTGTTCCGCCCAAATTTCGGGTATTTCTGCGAAGCACCCAAAAAACAAGGCAGTCCCTTTGCGTACAAAGAAACTGCCTTACCTCTGGTGCAGAAAGCCGCAAAGCCTTGCTTACGCCTCCGCTTCCTCCTTTTGCTGCGCTTGCTCTTTATTGCCGTAACGCTTGCGGAATTTGTCCACGCGACCGGCGGTGTCCACCAGCACATTCTTGCCCGTGTAAAAAGGGTGCGACATCGAGGAAACCTCTACTTTGTACAGAGGGTAGGTCTTGCCATCTTCCCACTCGATGGTTTCATTCGTCTCAATTGTAGAGCGAGTGATGAACTTATGATCGCTGGAAAGGTCGAGGAATACGACTTCGCGATAGTCGGGGTGCGTATCTTTTTTCATTACTTATCTATTGTTACTGTGCTGATTGCGCTTTTTTGAAAAAGGACTGCAAAAATAGGGACTTAATCTGGAAACTCCCAACCCGACTTCGTAATATTTTATCAGCGAACCGTTTGCTCAGTATTCTGAACAAAAACAGAGGAGGCTGCTTTTGGTTTGCATAGCATACTTGTACCATCCCACCAAGCAAGAAAAATCCGCCGAACATCCGTTCGATCCGATTCCCCTCAATTTCCAATCGCTCCACTGAACGTGCTGGTCTCATCATCAGCCCGTTCGACGGCCCTTTATTCGATAAGCCTGGATAGTTTGGGAAAATAATTCCACGGTTAAGTCTTTATAACTACTTGACAGTTAAATCTATACAGGCCAAATTTTTGAAAATATTTTGTAGTATTTTTCGAGTAAAACCACTTTTTGACACTTACTGGATAACGTACTTTAAACTAGTTTCTTAACATTCGGATAACATTAGAAAGGCATTAGATTTTTCAAAGCAGGAGCCAAAATGCCCTTTTCCAACGGTTGTTTTTCTGCGCTTAAAATCGTTATTTCAGGAAATTTTTCAGCATCCCTCCCTCAGAATACCCATCCGTAAAGTACATCCGATAACCAAAACAACACCCATAAAACAAACACATCTATGCCCATGTACGTAATCAAGCGCGACGGTCGCCGGGAGTCCGTCAAGTTTGACAAAATCACCGCCCGGATCGACAAATTAAGCTACGGACTCGACCCCAACTACGTTCAACCCATCGAAGTAGCCAAGAAGGTAGTTTCCGGCATTTACGACGGCGTCACCACCGCCGAACTCGACAACCTGGCGGCAGAAACCTCGGCCTCGATGACTACCAAACACCCCGATTACGCCATTCTGGCGGCGCGGGTGGCCATCTCCAATCTGCACAAGAACACGCTGAAATCGTTCTCGGCCACCATGAAGCGGCTCTACACCTACGTAGATCCCAAAACGGGCGACAACGCTTCTATGATCTCGAAGGAAGTCTATGAGGTAATCCGCAAAAACGCGGCCCTGCTCGACTCCACGATCATCTACGACCGCGACTACAACTACGACTACTTCGGCTACAAGACGCTCGAAAAGTCTTACCTGCTGAAGGTGGACGGCAAAATCGCCGAGCGGCCGCAGCACATGCTGATGCGCGTAGCCGTCGGCATTCACCATGACGATATCCAAAAGGCGGTAGAAACTTACGCGCTGCTGTCGGAGAAGTGGTTTACCCACGCCACGCCGACGCTTTTCAACGCCGGCACACCCAAGCCGCAGATGTCGTCCTGCTTCCTGCTGACGATGAAGGAAGACAGCATCGACGGTATTTACGACACTTTGAAGCAATGCGCCCTCATTTCGCAATCGGCGGGCGGCATCGGCCTCAGCATCCACGACGTGCGGGCCACGGGTACTTATATTAAGGGCACCAACGGTACTTCCAACGGTATCGTACCCATGCTGCGCGTATTTAACGACACGGCCCGTTACGTGGATCAGGGCGGCGGCAAGCGCAAGGGCTCGTTTGCCATATATATGGAACCCTGGCACGCGGATATTTTCGATTTCCTGGATTTAAAAAAGAACCACGGCAAGGAAGAGCAACGCGCCCGCGACCTGTTCTACGCCATGTGGATTCCCGACCTGTTCATGAAGCGCGTCGAGGACAACGACACCTGGTCGCTGTTCTGTCCGCACGAGTGCCCCGGCCTGGCCGACAACCACAGCGAGGAATTCGAGAAACTCTATGAGCAATACGAGCGCGAGGGCAAGGCCCGCAAGACCGTGAAGGCGCAGGACCTGTGGTTCGCGATTCTGGAATCGCAGATCGAGACGGGTACCCCTTATATGCTTTACAAAGACCACGCGAACGCCAAGTCGAACCAGAAAAACCTGGGTACGATCAAGTCGTCGAACCTGTGTACCGAGATTATGGAGTACACCGCACCCGACGAGGTGGCGGTCTGTAACCTGGCGTCGATTGCGCTGACCAAGTTTGTGGAAGAAGGCGAGGACGGGTTCGCCCGCTTCGACCACCAGAAGCTGTACGAAATCACGAAGGTCGTTACGCGCAATCTGAACAAGATCATCGACCGCAACTACTACCCCGTTCCCGAGGCCGAGAACAGCAACAAACGCCACCGCCCCATCGGCATCGGCATTCAGGGCCTGGCCGACGCGCTTTGCCTGCTGCGGATGCCCTTCGAGTCGGACGAGGCGCGGCAGTTGAACAAAGAAGTATTCGAGACGATTTATTTCGGCGCAATGGAAGCTTCGATGGAAATCGCCAAGGAAGAAAAGCCCTACCAAAGCTGGGAGGGCAGCCCCATTTCACAGGGAATCTTCCAGTTCGATATGTGGAACGTCACGCCCGACAGCAACCGCTGGGACTGGGAGAAACTCCGCAAGGCCGTGGTGAAGTACGGCGTGCGTAACTCACTGCTGCTGGCCCCGATGCCCACCGCTTCGACCAGCCAAATCCTGGGCAACAACGAGTGCTTCGAGCCGTTTACGTCCAACATATACGTGCGTCGGGTACTTTCCGGCGAGTTCGTGGTCGTGAACAAGTACCTCCTCAAAGACCTCGTGAAGCTGAACCTGTGGAACGAGGACATGAAGAACAAACTCGTGCAGGCCAACGGCTCCATCCAGCCGATTCCCGGCATTCCGCAGAACATCAAGGACCTCTACAAAACCTCCTGGGAAATCAAGCAGCGCACCCTGCTCGATATGTCCGCCGACCGGGGCGCGTACATCTGCCAGTCGCAGTCGCTCAACGTGTTCATGGAGGAGCCGAACTTCGCCAAGCTGACGTCGATGCACTTCTACGCCTGGAAAAAGGGCCTGAAAACGGGCATGTACTACCTCCGCACCCGCGCCGCCGCAGACCCCGTGCAGTTCACGGTGCAGAAGCAGGCCGAGCCGCAAATCGAACCCGCTGTGGCCGTCGCTGAGAAGGAGCTCGACTACACGCAGTACGCCCAGGAACACACCGAAGCCGCTAAGGCTGCGCCCGCAAGGGACAACAAGGCGGATATGCAGTGCTCGCTGGATGATCCTGACGGATGTGAAGCTTGTGGGGCGTAAGTGATGCCTTTTTTTACTGATTGAACCGGCCCCTGCTGCGAAGTGGGGGCCGGTTTTTTCTTAAAATAAAGTACATTTGAAAAAAACGGTCTTACCCGACAACTTTTGACAAATTGGCTACAGCATCAGAATTAAAATCAATGTCGGACGACCGCCTTCGTGAAGCTGAACTACTACACGGCAACGGATTTCACTCGGGAGCCTACTATCTTTCTGGATACGCGGTTGAATTTGGGCTTAAAGCAGTAATTTGCAAACGATTGAATATTGAAATGTTCGAGAGGAAAATAGTACCGGGTGAGGTGGCGAAGGCGTTTCAGATTCATGACATAAAGTATTTGATTATCTTAGCTGGCTTGCATCAGGATTTGGAAGACCTGAAAAGTTCCGACGTTGCCTTTGCTAAGGTATGGTCGCTCGTATCCGAATGGAACGAGCAGAGGCGTTATGATCACGAATGCAAACCGGAAACCGCAGAAAGATTTTTACAGGCAGTCAGCTCGATAATGGTATGGATACGAAAATTCTGGTAAACAAACTGAAAGACTTGTTCCACAAGGAACGGAAAAACGGCTTGCTGGTCGATGCCATTGGGTTGGCCCCTGCTTACGGCAGCATGGTAAGCGACTCTTACGTTTTAGGCGTTAGTGCGCCCTCCATGCCAGAAGTGAGCCGCTATGACAAGATGGACACGATTATCGACTTGCTTTTCGCTCATTTGACGGAGGACGAGCGCCGAATGATAGACCGCGTCCGGGTGTATGGCAGTATCGAAGAACTGAGGAACTACGCTGAGAGTGATTTTGACGACTCTATTTATCAGGACGAGCGCCCCATGCATTTGAGTGCTATGCTTTATGAGGTGGCGTAGCTGGTAGGGTAATTAGGTAAGGCAAATCATCGGCGGCCATTTATCCGTTATGCTCATTTGTCTATTGGAAGGTGCGCATATTGGTGGTTTGTCCCGTGGGGTACCACCCAGTTTAGATTGGGCTTCTGTCACTTTGCGTCTGCGATGAGAGCCGAATGTCGGTTTTCCTTTGGCATAGGTCGCGTTGCAAACGCGAGGTGATGCAACGCCCGATTGCAAATCGGGGTTAGCGGGTTAGCGGGTTAGCGGGTGGTTTTAAATAACTAGTAACTTGAATCAAATAATCAAAATAAAATAAAAGTCTGGGGACGCTGAAAACCAAATAGAGTAAGCCTAAAAGCTAAATATTAATCTCACATGGCCATTTATGGAAATTTTTTAAACAAGAATAACGAGTCAGGTTCACTGAAATATTCAAACTCAGGTCTTGCAAATTATGAGCAAAAAAAATATGGAACCGCTATTCAGGATTTTACAAAGGCAATTGAACTGCACCCAAAAAATCAAAATTTATATCTGATGCGCGGAACTGCATATGAGGATAGTGGAAATGACATTGCAGCAGAAAAGGATTTTCGCAGGACACTTGTACTTGAACCAAACTCGTTCATGGCTGCTTACCGCATAGGAATGGTGTATTTTAGGAAAAATGAAATTGAAAACGCTATTATGTTTCTCAAACTTGCCCACACCAAATATCCGAAAGGGGAGTTGAGCCAGTTAGGCCTTGGCATAAATAATATTCTTTTTGTGGCAAAAAAAATCGTGTCTGCCAACCTAGGAAATTTTCTGACTAAGGTCAATAAATTTGAAGAAGCATTTAGGTTTTTGGATGAAGCTATACAACTTGATCCTAGATATCATGTCCCCTATCTAGTTAAAGGATTGGCACTTGCTCAGATTGGCAAGCCGAGTGAAGGAATCCCATTTGTTAGGAAGGCTATGCAGTTAGGAAACCCTAATGCAGAGAACTCCTTAGCTATGCTCGAAATGCTTGCCAATCAATCAAGCGAGGATCAAGAAGAGGACGAAGAATTAGAGTTAGATATCGTTTTCCGCTCTTCCGATCATTTGAGATACGAGAATGGAAGGCACATTTCTGGTCCTCATGGTGGTGCCAAGCGCGCTGTGAAGATCGAGCCAAATACCAATGGGGGCAAAGGTTATACTGTGTCAATGTATAATACCGACAATGGTGGAGCTGAGCTACAAATGGCACCTAAGCAAATGAAACTGGTAGATATGGGCATGGGACAGATTATGCTTAGAGGATATGGACTTGACCAAATGGGTTCGCCGTTTTCGGATTATGGTTTGACTCTTTTCCATAGTGAGGAGGGGCGTATCGAGAAAATGATTTTGCATATGTACGATCGGGGTGTTGATATTCACTATTTAAGGTAACTTGGGCAGAGTGAATTTTTGATTTCTTACTCCTGTTTATAATAAATTAGACACGATTCGGCGTAGTGTTCTTCCTATATTTCTCTCCCGTTCGTCTTAGTCTTTTTCCGCTATACGTAATCTTATATAACAGTTTTTTATAACCTATTAAAATTTTAATACATACTCATGAATCTTGCAAACACTAGTGGTACAAAATGTCCGAAGTGCGAAAAATCTGGCTTCGAATTAGTAGAAGATTTTCCATATGGTTCTGCATGGAAGCATATGTATATAAGATGCTCAAACTGCAAGACCTTTCTTCAAGCGTTACCTTTCAGTAACACAAACGTTCTGGTGGAAAGATTGCAAGAAGATATTAAAAAAATAAAGGCCAAAATCGGTATAGTAGACTTCAACTGATAGCCCTAGTTCGGCGTAGTGTTCCGCGCCACGTTGTGCGTATGTCTTCCCTAGTTCGGCGTAGTGTTCTGCGTCGCTTTGTGCGTATGTCTTCCGAAGGGAGACTGCGCACCTAAAATAGAAAGCCGTCTGTGACGGCCTGGAACTCCAACGATTCTTTTGACAGAACTTTTCGTTTCTTCAACGTAATCTGTGTCAGACCTGCTGCATCAAAAGATCCGAATCCTAGCATGGCGTAGTGTTATTTACCGTGTGCAAAAAAAATGGCCCATACTTCGGAGTGAAAGTTATTTTTTGCGTTAGGGCAATATCACAACGGTTGGACAAACGAGGATAGGTAATCTACCTTGAACGATGTCAATCGGCAGGGCGTTGAAAATAGTACTATTCGTTTCAAACTGATGAAGAACCTCATGCAAACTGAAACCCTAACCAATCTCCAATTGGAACTTTTAAGGACGTTCTCCCGACAGGTTTCGAATGATGACGTGCTGGCTATCCGCAAAATGCTGGCTGATTACTTCGCCGATAAAGCCATGAACTTAGCTGATAAAGCTTGGGAGCGCAATGGATGGAAGGCGGAAGATACTTTACGGCTGGCTTCAGGACATAACCGCGAATCGGTGACCTGGATAGTCAGACCAGGGGTTGAGAATTAGGGATAGTATTTCTATTTTGGAGGCCTAGAATCCATTGACACGCATGAAGCACCCCAGTTATCCATTCAAAGCGGATAGCAACCTCACATCGTTTACTTTTGAAAGCAAGCGAGCAAGTACATCCATAACAAAGCTTGTCGAATTTAGCCTTATCCAAGGGAGGGTTTACAATTTAGCCTTTGGAGATGTGGATGAGGACGGAGAATTGAATGATTCTGTTATCAGTGATAACAAGGATATGGAGTTGGTTCTTGCCACAGTAATGAGTATTGTCATTGTATTCTTCGAAACCTATCCTGATAACGTTGTGTTTTTTACGGGTAGTAGTCGCTCACGGACACGGCTTTACCAAATTATTATCAGAAAGGAGTATCATTCTCTATCTGAGCGTTTCGTTATCGAAGGAATCGAAAACGGATTTCGTGAAACAATGAAACCAGGCAAAAATTACGACGCGTTTTTGATCCGAATGAAAAAACAGCAGGCCAAATGAAGACAATTGAAAAAGTAAGTGAAGAACCCGTATATACGATTGACAAGAGCGTCAAGAACCACGCCAACGATCGGGTCGTGAAAAAAAAGGTGGAAAAGGCCCGCGAAATCTTGGCTAAATTACATCCGCCTTTGGAAGAGCTGGATTAGTTAATAGGTGGTTTTCAATACTTTGCAGTCGCTCGGCTCCCCACATTGATATGATAACTAATACGACAATCGCCCCTTTCAAGCCAATCTAAACCTCTCAATCTGCACCTGGCTGTCTTCAAACTCCTGTTCGGCCTTTCTGAGGTCATACGCCCGTTGCATCCTCAGCCAGAAATCGGCTTTGCCGCCAAAGGCTTTGGAGATACGGATCGCCATATTGGGCGTGATCGCTCCTTTCTGATTGACGATCTTCGAGAGCGTTGTTCTGGACACCTGCAACAGTGCCGCCGCCTCCCCAAGACTCAAATTAGCGGGAGCAATGATATCCTCTTTGAGAATGCTTCCCGGATGTACATTGATGCTGCCGTGTCTTTCCATGTGTTGTTAGGTGTGCGTTAGTTTAGTGATAGTCTATGAAGTCAACATCGTGAGCGGTATGCCCTGCGTTATCGAATCTGAAAATAATGCGCCAGTTGCCCGAAATGTCCGTTGCCCAAAAATTTTTCAAATTTCCTTTGAGCGGATGAGGACGTAGAAAAGTGGAAACGGTTAGCTAATGCCCTTCCTTGTATGCATTAAGTTCATAATATGCCAAGGTAAAAAATAGATTCCAATCCTGCTCGGGCATAAAGCAGTGCGCCACGTTATACATAGGTAGGTCCTCTATTATCCAATAAATCCCCAAAAATCTCCGGGACATTTTGCGCTCTGCGAAGTTTACGCTCCATGTCCACACTTTCGGAAAGCCGTTCGCTTCGCTATTTCTCCTTTTTCTACCTGTACGTCATGCAGGGCGTTCCCTCAGGGTTTGCCCTGACGGCGGTGACCAACTACCTGGCCGCCGAAGGGTTGGATGCCCGCGCCATCGCCACCTTCGGGGCGGTGATCGGCCTGCCCTGGGGCGTCAAGTTCCTGTGGGGGCCACTGGTGGATCGCTACCAAAACTCGGCGATGGGTCGGCGGCGGCCCTGGGTGCTGGCGTCGCAGGTGCTGGCTTTTCTGGCCTCGTTCGCGCTCCTGTCGGCCAGCGACCCCGTGGCGGATTTCGACTTGCTAATGTGGGCCTTTGTCTTCCACGGCGTGTTTGCTTCCTTACAGGATGTGAGCGTCGACGCGCTGGCGATCACGGTGGTGCCGCTGCCCGAGCGTGGCCGGGCCAACGCCCTGATGAAAGGCGGCATGGTGACCGGGCAGGCCATCGGGGCGGCTGGATTGGCCGTGTTGCTGCGGTACGGCGGCTTCCAAACCGCCGCCCTGGTGCAATCGGGAATCTTGCTGGGCCTGACGGTGGTGACCTTTTTTATTCGGGAAAGGCCGAGCGATGCGCTGCTGGCGTTCCGGCGGGTGGCCCGGCAAACGGAGACGGTCGTTCATAGCTCGTTCGTGAAATTATTGCGGGAGTTGGCCCGCGCCCTGCTGGCGCGGCAGAGTCTGTTGTTGTTTTTAGCGGTAGCGGCCGTGTTTTTGAGCGAGCGGCTTTTTCAGCGCGTGTACTTCCTGCACCTTATTCAGAAATTAGGATGGAGCGACACCTCCGTTTCGGTACTGAGCGGCACCTACGGCGCGGTGGTAGCGGTGGGACTGGCTCTGGTGGGCGGCTGGCTGTCGGATCGGCTGGGCGCGCGGCGGATGCTGCTGATCGTGGCGGTCGCGATGGGCGTGTTGCACGCGGGTTTTTCGGCGGCGGAGCCGCTGTGGGCCGATACCCGCGTCGCGGCGGCGGCGGTGGTCGTCCGCCAAACGCTCGAACCTGTCTTCAGCATCGCCGCCCTGCCCGCTCTGATGAGTCTCTGCCGCCTTAAAGTGGCCGGGGCGCAGTTTGCCTTTTACATGGCCCTCAGCAACCAGGCCGATGTACTGGGAATTTACCTGTCGGGGCCGCTGTACACCCATTTTTCCGCGTCCGCCGTGGGCATCGGCTGCGGTTTGGTGATGTTGGCGGCGTCGGGCCTCATTGGGTTGGCGGGGCGGTTTAGCGTTGCGCCGCCGGAGTAGTTAATGATGGGTGAATTAATATATAAATAAACTCGATTTCACGCCGGAGGCGTCGACTGTCAATAGAAAAAGCTGAAATAGTCGAACCTGGCACCCCGGAGGGGTCGACCCCTCCGGGGTGCCTTGCAGCCCACATTCACATTTGCTATTAACGGCTGGCCCCTCCGGGGCACTTTCTTTACAACCTTATTCATCTGTCGATAATGCAGCCAACCTTCTAAATCAATTCAAATTTCTCAATCTGCACCTGGCTGTCTTCAAACTCCTGTCCGGCCTTTCTAAGGTCATACGCCCGCTGCATCCTCAGCCAGAAATCGGCTTTGCCGCCAAAGGCTATGGAGATACGGATCGGCATATTGGTCGTGATCGCCCCTTTCCGTTTGACGATCTTCGAGAGCGTTATTCTGGACACTTGCAACGGTGCCGCTGCGTCCCCGAACGCTCCGGCACTATATTTTGAAGCCTTTCTGAAACACAAACTAATCGTTGCCAAACGCCAACCGACTTTCTGATGAATTACCCACACAACCTGAACCGCTTCCTGACAGCGCAGGAGGGCGCGTACGAAGCGGCCCTGCGCGAAGTCCGCGATGGCCGCAAGCTGAGTCATTGGATGTGGTTTGTTTTTCCCCAAATCGTCGGCTTGGGCCGTACCGCCACCTCGCAAACCTATGCGATCAAAAGCCGTGAGGAAGCTGTGGCGTACCTGGGACACCCTGTACTAGGCGAGCGGCTGCGGGAAATTTCCAAAGCCCTGCTTTCGGTGAATGGCAAAACGGCCCATGAAATATTCGGCACCCCGGACGACTTGAAGCTGCGATCCAGCATGACACTTTTCAAATCGGTCAGTGCCGACAATGACGTGTTCCTGCGGGTACTCGAGCAGTACTACGGCGGAGAGGAAGACCCGCAAACCGTCAGGATTTTGGGTGAGATGCCGGAGAAGTCTCCATCGCGTGACTGACCTCGTCGCTTCTCAACAGGTCGGCGACTTCGGCGATGCAGTTTTTCCGGTTGGTATCGCTTCCGGCGGGGTAGGGGACTGCCGAGAGCAAACGAACGGAGGTGATACCGGATAAATCCAATGCCTCCGCCACCTGCTTCTGGATATCCTTCATCAAAATGATGATCACTTCCGGTTGGTACAATTTCAAACGCCCGCTCAGAGACGGCACCGCGTTTTGTCGACCCATTTGCCTTTCCTTCTTATCGCTTCTATTGACTGCCACCAAACTCAGATGGTCGAGATAACAGCCCGTCGACCTGAAGAAGGCAAGAAAACTCTGAGGAGAACCAAACGCACCGAATACCGCCTCAAATGCCGTGAAAACGGTTCGAAAGAGATTGTTGTCGGCGAAGTAGAAATGTTGGACCAAGTCGCCCGAACTGTCAAACCCCGCCGCCTCGGCGATGAAAAGCACCTTTATACGTTCTGGTTTGTGGGTTTCGAGCATTGCGTTCATGGAGTATAGTCTGACTGTGTGACGAGGACAAAAACGGCGGAAGAGCCGGAGGCGAATTTTATTAATCGAGGTTTGTATATTTACGGATTAAGGTTTTTTCAGATATTTTCTATTAAACCAGGTTTTGGGGTGGGTAAACAGGATATTCGGTGGCAACAGCGTTTCAGCAATTTCAGAAAGGCATTTGCCAAGCTTTCTGAGACGGTACTTTTTGTGAAAGATAACTACTTCTTTGAAGGTGAGTTTGATGAATCGAGCCTTAGCGGTGCCGAAGAGATCGTTATTGAAGGATTAATCAAAAAGTTCGAGTACACGCACGAATTGGCCTGGAATGTGATGAAAGACTTTATCGAGGAGAGAGGGAACGCGAGTATCTATGGCTCTAAGGATGCGACCCGAGAAGCTTTTCAACTCGATCTGATCCAAGAAGGCGACGTGTGGATGGCTATGATAAGGAGCCGCAACAAAACGGTGCATAGCTACGACGAAGCGGTGGCTAAGAAAATATTTTTAGATATCCTCGGTCCCTACTTTCCCGCCTTTGGGCAATTCGAAGAAATGATGTCAAGCATACAGAACGAAGGGAAAAATAACTAACCCTGCGCTAGGATGTACGGATTAAAGGATAAAGTTATCCGCGAAATAGTTGACGTTTTCAAAGGGTACCCGCAAATCGAGCAAGCCATCCTCTATGGTTCGCGAGCAAAGGGCAATTACCGCAACGGTTCCGACATCGACCTCACGCTCCGAGGCGAGGGGTTGACGCTGACCATGCTCTTCCGAATAGAAACCGATCTCGATGACCGGATGCTGCCTTACAAAATCGACCTTTCTGTTTTTCACCAGATAGAAAATCTGGATTTGGTGAAACATGTAGAAAAGGTGGGGTTGGTGTTTTATCAAAAGGCGAAAGAAGAAATCCGCTTTGTTGAACAGACATCCGTGCGCCATTCGTAAGCGCCAAAAGCTACGCCGATAATTCGATCGCAGAATTACGCAAAAAGCACCTCATCACTTCAATCCCTGCAGATACGCCAGCGACTGCGGTACCTGCGTGAACGCCGCCGCGTTTTCATCCTCGATGTAGTAATAAGGAACGCCCGTAGCAACGGCGGCTTCCAGGATGCGCCGGAAATCCTGCTGACCCTGGCCGTGAATGCAATCGTTTTCGAGCGGTGCACCGCCCGTGTAAAGGCCTGTCGGCTGCCCGTAGGCCATGTCTTTCAGGTGCAGCGAGAGGAAGCGCCCCGGATAGCGGCGCAGCAGCCGGGCAGGGTCCGCGCCGCCGTGCAGCGCCCAATAAATGTCCAGCTGGAAATCGGCCACGCCGGGCTTCATGCGCTCGGCCATATAATCGAATAGGGTGCCGTCGGTACCTTTCAGGGGCCGGAATTCGTAGCCGTGGGCGTGGTAATAAAAGCGGATGCCCGCTGCTTTTAGTTTGGCCCCGGCCTGGTTGAACACTTCGATGCCCTTGTCGGCGTCGGCCCGGGTAAATAGCCGCAGGTGCGGAATCCAGGCGCAGCCGACCTGTTTCATACCGAAGAGTTTGGCTTCGCGGATGATGCCGTCGATGTCGTCGCGGAAGCGCTCGAAGGGGAACAGTGCCCCGGTGGCTTTCAAACCCGCCTTGTCCAGTTCTTGCTTAAACTGTTCGGGCGTCAGGCCGTAGTAGCCGGGTATTTCCACCTCCGTAAATCCCATCTTGCGCACGGCGGCGAGGGTGCCGGGGACGTCGTCTTTCAGGCGGTCTCGGAAGCTGTATAGTTCGAGGCCGATTTTCCTTTGCGCCACGCTCAGATCGACTTTTTTACCCGTGCCGTTTTGCAGCCACGCGTCCAGGCGCGGGGCTTTCCAGGTGTAGGGCTTGCCCAGAATATCGGCGTCGCCGTCGCCGTCGAGGTCGGCGACGCGGGCCTCGTGGAAGTCCCAACCTTTCTTGAAAAGCTCTTTGGTGAAATTTCCGGTACCGTCGCCGTAGAGAATCCAGGCTTCGGCGTCGGGGTTGTCGGGTTCGGGCTTGTTGCCCCACTTCGCCATTTCGGCCACAAATACGTCGAGGTGGCCGTCGTTGTTCAGGTCGGCCACTTCCAGCGTGTGACCGTGGACCAGTTCGCGGCCGATGAGGTCGCGGGCCGTCCACTTGTCGGCGTCGGTGGGCGCGTCTTTGCCCTCCTCACCTTTATATTCATAAAACATCAGCCGTCCCGTGCCATCGCCGGGCGAGATAAGCACCTGCCGCGTGGGGCCGGGCTTGAACTTTCCCACCGCCACGCGGCCGCCTTCTTCACCGAGTCGGGTACGCTGGAATTCTTTGGTATCGGGCAGGTACTTGAACCAGTAGTTGCCCGCCAAGAGATCCGTCCAGCCATCACCGTCCACATCGGCGGTGGCGACGCCCTCGGCGTACCACGATTTTTTCTCCCCGGCTTCTCCGGAAAAAATGGGTTCGAGCGGCCACGGCCCCGCTTTGGGGTCGGCCGGGATGTCGGCTAGGAACAGGGTGCTGGCTTGCTGGTTCCAAAAAGCTAGCTGCGGCTTACCCGTGCGCTTGAAGTCGCCGAAAGCCTGATCGTGGTGCTGGTGCTTGCCGCTGTCCTTGATAACGTGCCGTTTCCAGGCGGCTTTTCCGGGAGCACCGGGATTTTCCCACCACCACACCATCGGGCTTTGCCAGTCGCCGCCAAAGACGAGGTCCTGGTCGCCATCACCGTCGATGTCGAAGTGCGCGCCGCCCGCTTCCACGGTCAGGAATTCGGGTTCCAGCACCCATTTGTCCCAGCCCTTGGCCGTGCGCACGTAGCCCACCAGCGCCGGGGCCACCTGCCGAAAACCGACGACGTAGTCGTCGATGCCGTCGCCGTTCAAATCTACGATCATAGACGCGGTTTGCTGTCGGCTTTCGCCGGGCAGGGGGATGCCGCCGCCTTCGGTGCTGAGGTGCTGCCAGTCGGGGGATTGGGCCAGGGTGGCTGTGGCCAAGACGGCCAAAAGAAAGGTGGGGAGGAATTTCATTTTTTTATACAAAGTTCTGTTATTGGATGTTAGCTACTTAGTAAAGTCGTTATCGCGGCCTTATCTACCATACCTCATCCGGGTAGTTTGCGCTATCAATCAGCGGATCAAATCCTAAAAATAGTCAATGAAGTTCTGCAAGCTACCATTTTTGCTGGGCGTAGTCGTACTTCTGACCAGTTGCTCCGGCCCTCCCCGTCAGAAAAACACTTCGCCAGCCATAGACATTTGGTACGGCGATCGACAGGAATTCGGTCAGATCGGCCACCCGCAGCGTTGGGTAAATATTTTGGGCAATGTGCAAGCAACGCGGGGACTGGCGCAGCTTACCTATGTCCTGAACGACGGGGCAGCGCAGGCACTTTCCGTTGGGCAGGATGATCGGCGGCTGGCCAATCCCGGAGACTTCAACGTCGATATCGACTGCAATCTGCTACGCGGGGGTACCAACCAGGTACTCGTTGTGGCACTAGACTCGGCGGGGCGGCGGAGCGAGAGAACGGTGGAGGTACTTTATCACAAAACTGAAAAGCGCTGGCCCTTGCCTTACGAAATCGACTGGCAAGCGGTACAAAACATTCAGGACGTAGCGCAGGTGGTGGACGGCAACTGGCAGATCACCGAAGGAGGCATTCGCACGCTCGACCCTTACTACGACCGGATGTTTGCCTTTGGCGATAGTACCTGGCGCGATTACGAAGTGACCACCACCGTTATTTTCCACAGCTTCACGCCGCCCCACGAAGGGCCGCCCACCTACGGGGTGAGCCACGCCGCCATCGCCTCCCGTTGGCCGGGGCATGATATAGACAAAAAGCAACCGCACGCGAAGTGGCATCCGCTGGGGGCCACTTCGGAGTTTCGCCTGACGACCCAACTGGACAGTTGCCGCTGGCGCATTTTCGACGGCCAGAAACTCTACGTCGATGATAAAACGAAAGGGCGGCGCATCGAATTGGGCAAGATATATGGCATGAAGCACCGCGTGGAAACGCTGGCTGACGGCACGACGCTGTATCGTGTCAAGCTCTGGCCTGCGGATCAGCCCGAGCCCACCGCCTGGGATGAGGAGGCCCGCGAAAAACCCGACAACGTACCCGCAGGTAGCGCGACGCTGATCGCGCACAACGCGGACGTAACGTTCGGGAACGTGCGAGTGGTGGCAGTGCCCTAGAAATTTTTCTCAGAAATACTACCCTCCCTATGCACACTGGCAACGAAGAAATTCAGTTTTTAGAGAGTGCCCTCTTCGCGGTCTTTGGTCAAACGCCTGAGATCCTGGGCGTACAGCTCATGACGGGCGGCACCATCAATACGTCGGTGCAAGTCGAGACCAACCGGGGTTCGTTTTTTGTAAAATGGAACGACGTGGCCACCAACGAAATGTTCCGCACCGAGGTGCGGAATCTCGAACTACTCCGCCGGACGGATTGCCTCACCCTGCCGCAGGTCGTCGGACAGGATTTCCGGGAAGATAAGGCGTACCTGATTCTGGAATTCATCGAGTCTGCCCCGCGCGCAAAAGACTATTGGACGCGCTTCGGCCAATCGCTGGCGCAGCTGCACTCCCACACCGACCGGGAATTTGGGCTGGAATTCGACAACTATATCGGTTCGCAGCCGCAGCGTAATGCCCGGCACCGGTACGGCACCGACTTTTTTATTGAAGAAAGATTAAAGGTGCAAGCCGGAAAAGCGCTGTACCATAACCGCATATCACCGCAACTTCACGACAAGTTCGAGCGGCTTTACCGCGCGCTTCCCGACCTGTTGCCCCGCGAGCGACCCGCGCTGGTGCACGGCGATTTGTGGTCGGGCAATGTCATCACCGATGCCCGGGGGCAAGTAGCCCTCGTGGATCCGGCCACGCACTACGGACAACGCGAAGCCGAACTTTCCTACACGCACTTATTCGGTGGCTTCGACCCTGAGTTTTACGCGGCCTACGACGAGGCTTTTCCGCTGGAACCTGGTTTTCAGGAACGTATCGCGATCTACAATTTATACCCTCTGCTGGTTCACGTCAATATTTTTGGCAAAAGCTACGTGAGGGCGGTAGAGAAGGTACTAGATCGGTTCTAGGCGATTGAATAGCCACTCAGCCAATAGAAACCAACAACGGTTGGCTTTGTAAGTTGATGAACCCAAGATTCTGCCCTTATGAATTATCTGTTACGCCCGCTCTCCACCATCCTGATCTTCGTGCTGACGACTTCCTGTTGTCTGGCGCAAAGCAAAGACCTGAAAGTCATCAAAGACCGCATCGTGGCCGATTTGATGGATACCAACATTGACGACGGCAGGGTCGAGGACCTGATGGCCAAGATGGGTGAGATGGGAAACTTCAAGGACATCAATTACGATGACCTGAGCCGCCAGGCGGGCTTCCCGCAGGGACGGCATACCTACAACTTGGTGTACATGGCTCAGGCGTATAAAAGTGAGTCGTCGAAGTACCACCGAAGCAAGCCGCTCAAAGCACTTATCGAGAAGGGGTTGGCCTACTGGGTCAAGCACGATTTTGTGGGCGACAACTGGCACAACAATCAGATCACGACGCCGACGAACCTGGGAAACCTCATGCTACTCATGGGCGACGAACTACCCCAGGATCTAGTGAAAAAGGCCCAGCCGATGATTTTTCGGGCTAATATGAATGCCTCGGGCGCGCGGCCCAGCGGCGACCGCATTGTGATCGCGGGCATTTTGGCCAAAAACCTGCTGGTTCAAGGCGATTACCAGGAGTTTGACAAAATTATCGACATCATCGAAGGCGAACTGAAATTCTCGACGGGCAAGCGGGGCATGCAGCACGACTACAGCTTTCACCACCGCGAAGACCGCGTGAACAATACCGACTCCTACGGCTACGGCAAGTACGCCAATGCTTATGGCGAGTGGTCGTACTACGTGGCGGGGACGCGCTACGCTTTTTCGCAGGAAAAAATAAATCAGTTGGTCGATTATTACCTCGACGGAATTTACAAACAAACGGTGTACGGCATTTATCCCGACATCAGCGTCAAAAATCGCAGCATTTCACACCAGCAGTCCGCTTTCAAACCGCGTGGCACGCAGGAAATCGAGCGCGTGCTAGTAAGCACAAGTTATCGGAAAGACGAACTAGAAGAAATAATGCGCCTGCGCAAGGGCGAAGCTAAGCCCTCGGCTTCCTTCGCCAAATTCTTTTGGCAGACGGAACACTTCGTGGTACAGCGCCCCAACTACTACACGACCGTGCGGATGTTCTCGACCCGCAACCGCAACATGGAAGTACCCTACAATGGGCCGGGCAAAACGACCCACCACCGCGCCGATGGCACTAACTACCTGATGCTGAAAGGCGACGAGTACCACAACATCTGGGCTGTATACGACTGGCAGAAGGTTTCGGGGGCCACGATCTTGCAAAAGCCGGAACTGCCCGGCCCAGAAGAAATCCAGAAAGAGGGCTTAGCCGATTTTGTGGGTGCCGTGACCGACGGACTATACGGGGCCGTTGTTTTCGACTTTAAAAGTCCGCACGATCCGCTGGTAGCCAGGAAATCGTGGTTTTTCTTTGATAAAGAATACGTCTGCCTGGGTGCCGGTATTGAATCGAATGCTAGACTGCCCGTAGCCACCACGGTCAATCAAGTACTGCTGCGCAGCGACGTAAGGATGATGCAGGATGGCACCGAAAAAGATGTTGCCCGAGGAAGCCGAACGCTAGAAAATGTGAAGTGGGTCCACCACGATAACGTTGGGTACGTCTTCCCCGAACCTGCCAAGATCAACTTGTCTAATCAGACGCAGACAGGCACTTGGGCTTCGATCACGGACGAGAAAAACATTAGCAAGGCACCCGTCAATGAAGAAGTGTTCGCCTTGTGGTTCGACCACGGCAGCCGACCGGAAGGCGCCTCCTATCAATACATCGTGGTGCCCGACGTAACGGAGCAGCAGCTCAGCGAAACCAGTCGCAACAACCGCTCGATCAAGGTACTTTCCAATACCCCGAACATACAGGCCACACGTCACGACGAACTCGGCATTACCCAGGTGGCCTTTTACCGCGCCGGAAGTATTGAGATCGAACCGGGTGTGAGCGTTCGGCTGGATAGTCCGGGCATGGCGATGCTCAAAACCAAGAGCGGACGCCTGCAAGAACTAACCCTGGCCGACCCTTCCCGTAAGTTAAGCCGGATGCTGGTGACGATCAACGGTGTTTACAAAACTCAGGGCGAGGAATACCGCACCGTCATTGACGAAGCGCAGAAAACTACCCTGTTTATCGTGGATTTGCCGCAAGATGTGTACTCAGGCAAAAGCGTTCAGTTGAAAATAGAGTGAGTCGCAAGAGAAATGGGTTTCCTATAAAGGATCACTTCACCTCCTCGATTCCTAATTCTTCCTCCATGTATTCCTCCCACTCGCCGGGCGTCGAGGGTGTTTTCTCGCTGACAGAAACTCCCCGGCGGGAGGGCCGCTTTTCGGGTGCCTTGATCGTCAGGCTCTGCTCCGTTTTTTTACCGCCAGCCGTGGTCACGACAATCTTGTACTTGCCGGGACGCACGTATAGCTTCTTGTCCTCAGCCACTTCCAGTTTGATTTCGGCCGGTTCTGAGCCTGTCGAAGGATCCTCCTTCTTTTTAGCCTCGTTCAGATACTGCGCATAAGCTGCTTCGACGTCAGGGTTTACTGCATAATCCCAAATGGCGTAGTTCAGACCCGGTTCGCTGTCGTCGGTGAGCCGGGCTAAGGTGAGGCCCTTGTCGGTTTTGAGGTCGAGCGTGGCTTTTCCGGCGGTTTTGGCGTAATAAGGGATCTCGTATTGCAGCGGCTTGGGCTCAGCGTATTTATTCACCTTCCCCCAGCGCTCGCTGTAGGTCACGGGGTCAAGCGTGAAAGCGTACACGTCCTTTTGCCGAAGCGTATCAGCTAGTTGCTGCACTAAGCTCACATCAGCAATGTAGATGGAGCGCCCGTGCGTCCCAACGACCAACTCCTTATCGCGTGGATGCACCAGCAAGTCATGGACGGCCACGGCGGGCAATCCGCCCGACATTCGCATGAAGCTCGCGCCTTTGTCCAGCGAAACATAAACTCCGTGGTCGGTGCCGACGTAGAGAATATTGGCGTTGACGGGATCTTCCTTCACGACGTTGACCGGCTCGGCGGGCAGGTCGGTGCCGATGGCTTTCCAGGTTTGGCCGTAGTCAGCCGAGGAAAAAAGGTAGGGCAAGAAATTATCGTCGCGGTAGCCGTTGAGCGAAGCGTACACGGTGCCTTCATCGTGGGCTGAAGCAGTCAGACGGCTCACCCAAAGATTTTGAGGTAGATCATCCGAGATTTTCGTCCAGTTATAGCCCGCATCTTTGGATATCCAGGCCAAGCCGTCGTCGGTACCGGCGTAAAGCAATCCGAAGCGCTTGGGTGATTCATCGATCGTGGTCAAAGTACCATAAGGAACGTCGCCTTCCTTGCCGCCTTTGGTGAGGTCATCCGAGAGGTTCTCAAAAGTCTCACCCTTGTCCAGACTGCGGTGGAATTTGTTGGAGCCGAAGTAGACGATGTCCTGATTGTGCCGCGAAAGGTGAATGGGTGCCTGCCAATTGAAGCGCAGCTTTGGTTCGCCGATTTCGCGCGGCATGGCCAGCCGCTTCATGCTGCCATAACCGGGCCTGTCCTTATCGAGCCGGAAATAAGTTCCAAACTGAAAGCCCGTGTATACCGTACGATTGTCGCGCCAATCCACCTGTACCTGCATTCCGTCGCCACCCATGATGGACTTCCATTCGGGAAGTGGGGAATCCTCGCGGGGTTTGGAGGTGCCTGTCCACACGCCATTATCCTGCAAGCCGCCATAGACGTTATAGGGTTTTTCCATATCTACCGCAATGGCGTAAAACTGCCCCAGTGGCTCCGAGTTGAGGTGTGACCAATGCTTGCCGCTGTCGTAAGTCACGTTCACACCGCCATCGTTGCCGTTGATCATGTGGTCGGAATTGTTGGGATTGATCCATAAAGCGTGGTGATCGGAGTGGACGTTCTCTTTGTCCACATTTTTCCAGGACTTGCCCCCATCGTCCGAAACCAGGATGGGGACACCGAAGGTAACCAGACGGTCAGGATTACTGGGGGCGACAAAAATCTGCCCAAAATAATATCCGTAGGAATACACCAGGTCGATGGGCTCGTCGTGCGTTTTCTTCCAGGTTTTACCGCCATTATCGCTACGGTAAATTTCTGCACCTTTCACCGCCGCCGAAACGACATCCTCCATGGCACCACCCATAAAGTCGTAAATGTCCTTTACTTTGAGCTTGCCCTCGCCCATGTCCTTCTTGATTTGCTTTGCCGAATTTTTAGCAGGAAAATTTCCTTTGTCCAAAAACTCGTTGATCACCAAGTCCGATAACTCCATGAAATCTTTTTCGCCCATGGCCTTCAATTGCTTCACCGTCAAGCCCTCGTCCTCTTTCTTTTCTTCAGGCTTGCGCTTTTCCTGGTTGTCCACGAAGGCGTACATGATATTAGGATCTTTGGGGTAAATCGCTAGACCGATGCGGCCTACACCCTCGCCCTGCGGCAGGCCGCTGCCCGCCGTACTGAGGAGCTGCCAGGTAGTACCGCCATCGCTGGATTGGTAGATTCCCGAGGTTTTACCGCTTTCCACAAAGTTCCAGGCGCTGCGCTCTTTATGCCACATAGAAGCGAAAAGTATATTCGGGTTAGTCGGGTGAACATCTAAGTCTATTGCCCCAGTATTATCGTCCACGAACAGCGTTTTTGCCCAGGTCTTGCCACCATCGATAGTTTTGTAAACCCCGCGCTCAGCGTTGGAACCGTATAAATGCCCAAGAGCCGCCACCCATACCGTATTAGGATCGGTCGGGTGCAAGATTACTTGTCCGATGTGGTGGGTATCTTCTAAACCAACATTCTGCCAGGTTTTGCCGCCGTCGGTGCTTTTGTACACACCGTCGCCCGCGTACGATGAACGGCTGGAATTATTCTCACCCGTACCAACCCAAATGGTCTGCCCGTTAGTCTTCCAATCCACCGCAATATCGCCGATCGACATAGTGGATTCATTATCGAACAGCGGCTGGAAGCTCATGCCATTATTGTCGGTACGCCACAGTCCGCCCGAAGCATAAGCGACATAAAACTGTGTCGGGTTAGCATTATTGACATCCAAATCCACTACGCGGCCGCTCATATCCGTAGGACCGATAGCCCGGAATTTCACGTTTTTCAGCAGCGATTTATCTTCCAGTTTTCGGCGTTGTTCATAACCAGCAGAACGATCTGCGGCGGAAGTAGCCGTGTTTGTTACTGGCGCTGGCGTAGCGGTCTTTTTAGTCTTTTGAGCATTACCTGTAAAGGCAATCGCTGTAAAAGCGAATAGAAAGAGTATCGTTTTTCTCATGGAAGTTTGGGATAATACTGATTTGAATTGTGTTGTGATCAAGTGGCCATACCAATGCGGGTACGATAATACGGAACTTCGCGCTCACTGCCAAAATCGCTCAAACGCAAGGAAGCCTCACCGCTGTTGCGATGAGGCTCCCCTGGTCTGCTTGTGTAAAAAAGTGGCGGCTACCTACTCTGCCGGCTTTGAGACCGGTACCATCGGCGGTGCGGGGCTTAACTTCTCTGTTCGGGATGGGAAGAGGTGGGCACCCGCCCCGTGGCCGCCATCAGGGCGGCGGGGACGTCACTCCCCTATGTCGTTTGCGTTCTGCGTATTTTGTTCTTCGTTCTTAGTACTAAGTACTAAGTACTGTGTACCAGGCACTTTGCTTTTCCTGGCTCCGCTCACTCCGTGCCTTTGGAGCTTTGTGCCTTTGGATCGCAGCGGCGAACCGCTCCGTGCCTTCCTTTCTCTTGAAAAAGATCATTGAAACATGCGGAAACGAGAGAGCAGCGGCCCGCGGCCGCGCGGGCTCTGTCGGGCGATTAGTACCGCTCGGCTCAGCGCGTCTCGGCGCTTGCACCTGCGGCCTATCGACGTCGTAGTCTTCGACGGCCCTGTCAAATAGGGAGGACTCATCTCGGGGCCGGTTTCGCACTTAGATGCCTTCAGCGCTTATCCGCTCCCCACGTGGCTACCCGGCCGTGCCGCTGGCGCGACAGCCGGCTGACCAGCGGTGGGTCCGCCCCGGTCCTCTCGTACTGAGGGCGGCCCCCCTCAGTCCTCCTGCGCCCGCCACAGATAGGGACCGAACTGTCTCACGACGTTCTGAACCCAGCTCGCGTGCCACTTTAATCGGCGAACAGCCGAACCCTTGGGACCTTCTCCAGCCCCGGGATGTGACGAGCCGACATCGAGGTGCCAAACCTCCCCGTCGATGTGGGCTCTTGGGGGAGATCAGCCTGTTATCCCCGGCGTACCTTTTATCCTTTGAGCGACGGCCCTCCCATGCGGGGCCGCCGGATCACTATGCCCTGGTTTCCCACCTGCGCGACCCGTCGGTCTGGCAGTCAAGCCGGCTTGTGCCATTGCGCTCGCGGCGCGGTTGCCGACCGCGCCGAGCCGACCTTTGGAAGCCTCCGTTACCCTTTCGGAGGCGACCACCCCAGTCAAACTGCCCGCCACGCGGCGTCCCCCATATTCCAGGGGTTAGGGCCCGGGACGGCAAAGGGCGGTATTTCAAGGGCGACTCCGCGACGCCTGGCGACGCCGCTTCACTGTCTCCCGCCTATCCTACACGTTGCCGGCCCAGGACCAGCGCGAAGCTGCAGTAAAGGTGCACGGGGTCTTTCCGTCCCGTGGCGGGTAGGCGGCATCTTCACCGCCACTACAATTTCACCGAGCTCACGGCTGAGACAGTGCCCAGATCGTTACACCATTCGTGCAGGTCGGAACTTACCCGACAAGGAATTTCGCTACCTTAGGACCGTTATAGTTACGGCCGCCGTTTACCGGGGCTTCGGTTCAGCGCCTCGGGCCTAAGCCCTAACGCCCCCCCTTAACCTTCCGGCACCGGGCAGGTGTCAGGCCCTATACGTCGGCTCTCGCCTTGGCAGAGCCCTGTGTTTTTGCTAAACAGTCGCCTGGGCCGTTTCTCTGCGGCCTCCCCCGAAGGGGTAGGCCCCCCTTATCCCGAAGTTACAGGGTCAATTTGCCGAGTTCCTTAGCCGTGATTCACTCGAGCACCTTGGAATCCTCTTCCCGACCACCTGTGTCGGTTTGCGGTACGGGCCACGGTTGACTGAAGTTTCAGGAGCTTTTCTCGGAGGCCCCGCCCCGTTCTCGCTTCGCCCGCAGGCTCCGCTCAGGCGCACCATTCCGTCGGTGCGCGCCCGGCCAAGGGCCACGTCACTCCATCACATCAACCGTGGGGGTGGGAATGTCGACCCACTGTCCGTCGCGGCTCGCCCTTCGGCTACCGCTTAGGCCCCGCCTGACCCCCCGCTGATTAGCATGGCGGGGGAACCCTTGGTCTTCCGGTGTGCGCGTTTCGCGCGCGCATTGTCGTTACTCATGCCTGCATTTGCTTTTCCCGCAGGTCCAGGCCAGCTCGCGCTGCCCATTCGCCCCCGCGGGAATGCTCCCCTACCGATACGCGGTCCCGAGGGAACGCTATCGCACGGCTTCGGCGGCGCGCTTGATGCCCGTTCATTGTCGGCGCCCGCCCCGCTCGACCAGTGGGCTGTTACGCACTCTTTAAACGAATAGCTGCTTCCAAGCTAACGTCCTGGCTGTCTGAGCGGCCGGACCGCCTTACCCCAACTTAGCGCGCACTTGGGGGCCTTAGCCGGTGCTCCGGGTTGTTCCCCTCTCGGACGCGGACCTTGGCACCCGCGCCCTCACTGCCACGCCGCTGCCGGCCCATTCGGAGTTCGTCAGGGGTTGGCAGGATGTGACTCCCCCTAGCCCTACCGGTAGCTCTACCTGGCCGCCAGACACAACGTGACGCTGTTCCTAAAAACATTTCGGGGAGTACGAGCTATCTCCCGGTTTGATTGGCCTTTCACCCCCACCCCCGGTTCATCCGAAAACTTTT
>OY970288.1:5777500-5802500 GCA_963716085.1 uncultured Cytophagales bacterium | reverse complement strand
GGCTTTCAAGGATTTTGGGGCGCGGTTCATGGCTGCCTTGATGTCGCATTTTTTGGCCAAAACCCAAAAGGAAATAAAAATTCTGGTGGCGACCTCCGGGGATACGGGTGGGGCGGTGGCGCAGGGGTTTTATAAAGTGCCTGGCATTTCGGTCACGATTCTTTACCCGAGCGGCAAGGTAAGCGAGATTCAGGAAAAGCAGTTGACGACACTGGGCCACAATATCACCGCGCTGGAAGTGGACGGTACTTTCGATGATTGTCAGCGACTTGTGAAGGAGGCTTTTTTGGATAAAGAACTTACGGCAAAATACAATCTGGCTTCAGCCAACTCGATTAATATTTCCCGACTCATCCCGCAGTCGTTCTACTACTTCTCGGCTTATGCCCAAACGAAGCATCTGGGCAAGCCGCTGGTATTTTCAATTCCGAGCGGGAATTTTGGGAACCTCAGCGCGGGCGTGCTGGCGTATCGCATGGGTTTGCCCGTGCAGCATTTCGTGGCGGCCACCAATCGCAACAACGTCGTGCCACGCTATCTGGAAAGTAAAGCTTACGAGCCGCTGCCTTCTATCGAGACCATCTCGAACGCGATGGACGTTGGCAGCCCGAGCAATTTCGTGCGGCTCACCCGATTTTTCGAGGACGATTGGCAAAATGTTCGCGACATGGTATCGGGCTATTACTTCGACGATGAGCAGACAAAGGCGAGTATGCGGAAAGTTTTCGAGCAGACCCAGTACGTCATGTGTCCGCATACTGCCGTGGCTTATGAAGGGTTACAAAAGTACCGGACGGAAACAGGCGGAGATTTCACCGGAATTTTCCTGGCGACGGCCCATCCGGCTAAATTTTTGGATTTAGTGGAAAAAACGCTCGATTCGCTCATTCATATCCCGGCAAGGCTTGAGAAGTTACTTTCGTTGGAGAAATCCGCTATTACTTTAAAACCGCGTTTCCAGGACTTCAAGGCGCATTTATCGGGATAAATTGCCCCTTTGATGCGACTGAGATTTGCGTAGAAGCAGGTGGGCTGAGGTTGGGGCTTGTCTGTGCGAAGGAAAATGGAAACAAATTCGTCGATTTTCAAGGTGCTTTCCCCATTTGAATTCAGTTCGTCTCTTTAAGGGATCCCGCATAGAACGTCTGTATTTTTCGTTACCGTTGCATGACCTTCAAACATGTAGCTTATGAAGTCCTGCTTGGTACTATCGCTTTTCTTAGTGTTGGTTCTTTCCGTTCTTAATACGGCCACGGGTCAAGTTCCGAAAAATCCTTGTGTGTACAATTTCTTGACTCAAAAGAGTGGTCAGGAAAAATTGCTGGACAGCTACAGGCATCTGTACGACTTTAGGTCAAAAGATAGAATTGCGAGCGTTGGAGCTGGCGGCGGCAGCAAGGAAATTGTGTACTCGATGATGGCGGACAGCCTTGTTTTTTATCTCCAAGATATTGACTCCACTTGCCTGACCGAATCGAAGCTAAGATTTACCGTGCGCCAACTATACGACGCGTCGGGCCAAACGTGTAGCGCAAAATTCTTCCCAGTCATGGGCACGAAGGAAGATACCAAACTCCCCGGTAGCCTGGACAAGGTGATTATGGAAAACACGATGCACGAATTAGCTTACCCAGAAAAGACGCTCTCGGGAATTCGTGAAAGCTTGAAACCCAATGGCTTTCTCTTCATTGAAGATCTCATTGCTGAGAAGCCAGGTCAAAAGCATAGAGGTTGTAAAAAGGTACTCTACACGGAAGAAGCACTGGTTAGCCTACTAAGTGAGTTTGGCTTTCAGTTGGTCGAATCCAACTATGTGTATCCGAAGAATAAGGCTGACCGGCTTTATAAGTTCTCTCTCAAATAGCACTTTCTTGCCCGCATTTGATCTCTAACGGGATAGCTCTTTCACTATGAGCCAAAGTCCCGATAAGCTAATTACCTATAAAATTGGCCACTCAAATAATTATACGACAAAGCACAATGTTCAACGACGTTACCCGCTTGGTCCAGAACGACCAGGATGGTTTCGCCCTTCCAGCCGCCCTGATTTAACTGTAAGCGCACATAGTTTTTATCGCCAAGAGTGATGTGATGGGCAATCGTCAACCGATGACCATCCCGCTTCGCGAAGGGCCAGTGCCAGCGTCTCTTAGAATGAATGGGTTCCCGAAGTTTGACGTAAAAACGACGTTTGACATTTTCACTGTAAAAGTTTGAATCTGCGGCTTGCTCGGCTTCGATTCGCTTTTCAACACCATCGGGAGAGTAAACCGATTGTAACGAGTAGCACTTTTGGGCAAAAGGTGCCAACAGGGTGGCATCCTCTTCCACTAAACCAGTCGAGTAAACTGACCTATCGCCGTACACTTCGTTAGCCAGCAGGCTATCGGCGTAGAAGTTCAGCGCCAGTTGTTCGTAGTTTATGGTTTCCGTGGCAAGTGCCGTTTCATTGATTTGAAGAAAGGCCAGGGCTTTGTCCAATCCTGCATCTACGCCCCGAACCATGTCACTGTGGTGATGTACGATTTCAACATCGACGGGAACTCCTCTTCCTTCATAATTTATCCGTTTTGCGCTGACCGTTTGCCCATCGGATAATGAGATTTCCCACCCATTAGGCAACCGCTTGCCAAGCATCGGCGAAAAGATGCCGTTCGTGTTCTCGCCAATCTGCTTCACGTAGGGCAGTTCTTTCATGTACAACGCACAGTGGTCGCCCGCACTAATTGTGGAGCCGCTCGTCAGTAAGACGGTTGGCTTGATGAGTTGTTGTTCGCCTTGCGGTGATATATGATACGCCGACCAGGGTGTGAATTCATGCTTACGATTACTGATTCGTCTGCGGCCATAGCCTACCAAACGTTTTACTTGTGTCAATCGTCCAACCAGTGCGCCCAGGAACGCCGGAGAACCGCCCCCGTTGATGCGAATGTCGATAATGAGACCTTTGACATCGGAAAACTCAGTGACCATTTCATCCAATTGCTTTTCGAATGCTTCCAAGGGCATCCCTCCAAAGCCATTGAGTTGCAGATAACCGATGTCCTTCGAGCGACAATACCCGCCGATCTGGTATACGCTGTTGAACTTGGTCAAAGGCTCAAAGCCTTGTTTATACAGATTGTCAAGGGTCACCTGATGAAACTGGGCCTGCGACTCTTTGGTAGGAAACTCCTGATAAAAGGGCGCGTACTTGGCGGAAGCTGGTAAGTCTCCAGTGGGTGAGATGACGACATGGCCGTCTTTTAGTGGAGCAACCATTTGATTTAGAATATTCAGTAGCTCTTCGTCTGTCGTGGTTGGGGTGATTTTTGGCCTGAAGAGTTTGTACTGCTGTTGCCAGTCCACCTGCCTGGTTTGAAAATGGGCATAGTACTTATCGAAAATCTGCCAGAATTTTTCAAAATTATGTTCGGGATCTTTCGTTGGCAAGGGCGTGGCTAACGCAGTAGCTTGGCAAAAAAAGGCCAACAGGAGTGATAGAGCTAATTTCATTTTGGTAGAGTTTTCTCGTGGTGTAATCACCGGTTTACATTCTGTGAGCTAATCTCAAAAGTGCTTGCCGACGAGAATTTTGGTATTGTCCCGGTTCGACAACTTTTCTCTCCATTGCTTGACTTCCTCTCTTGAATTACCAATTGAACACACAAAATGTGGCTCCCCCGCAGAGGACGGGAAGTCAGCCCCAAACTGACCGTACTTTCTCATCGCGGCGGAAGTCAGGGTAATCTCTGCCGTGTATTCTTCCCCGTTTCCTGCCTTACTTTCTATGACGGTTATGCTGGCTACTTCCTGGTCCTTGATAAGACCTTGCAAGCGGCTCGTGCTAATGTCGCGTACCTCGCGCGGAGAAACAATCATTGAAAAGGCGACAGCCACAAAGCAGGCAATCAGCCACCCTCGGTGTTTTACAAAAAGACTTCTCATGGTTTATCTGATTTTTTACAACTTCAATTGACTGCATCGTCCGGGTCCGACCCTTTCATTTTTGTTCTTTCGTCCAAGCAAAGCCTTTTAAACTTTGTGCTTTCAGACGCCTTGCAGATGCAGCGTAGGTACTTGCAGATAGGTAATCAGGTCTGTCAACTCAGCGATGGGTTCGGCACTTTGCAAGTGTTGGGCCAAATCTCTACCTACCGGGAACGCCTCTCCTAACTCAGCCAAGCCTTCCAAGTGCATTTCCAATGCTTCCTGCATATTTTTAAGGGTGGACTCCACGGTTCTGCCCGTAGCCACGCAGCCCTGGACATCGGGCGAATAAGCGGCGTAATTGTTCTTCGCTTTCTGGACAATCACCAAGTATTTTTCCATAATCATTTTAAACCAGCTTGTTTCAGAATACTGTTTTCTAAGAAAGGAGTAAGGTAGTCACTGGGTTTACCATTGATTGTCACAAGTCCTTTTTTGCTAATATACTTGAACTGGCGATGGCTTCCCTTTTGCCTAGCCTGATACCAGCCGTTTTTTTCAATCAGTTTGATAGCCTCTTTTACTATCACGCGGCGGGCATTTTATACCAAAAACACCATAACGTCGCGAATTAGCTAAATTGGTTAATCTCGCAGTGAGTTACAGGATTGGGGTTCATGACGAAGTCCACAAGACCGTAATTTTTCAATTAATAGCATCCCCTCGCAACGCCCGAAACCGCTTCCGCGAATCGGCCACAAAAATACTTCCCGGATATTTTTCCAATAGTTCCTGATACAGCTTCATCGCCTCTTCCTTGTCGTTCAGTTTTTCCTCGTAGAGTTTCGCCATGGTATAGACCGCGTCATCGCCCAGGATGTCGAGGTTGTATTTTTCGCGCATGATCTTCAGGTCGTCCAACGCCTGTTGGTTGCTGTCGAGCTTCATGTAGGTGCGGGCGGCGAGCCAGAGTATTTCGTCGGCCAGGCTATGGTCTTTGTACTTTACGTAGAGGCTCTTCAACGAGTCGATGGCTTCCCCGCGTTTGTTTTGGAAGAGCAGCAGTTCGACGTTCGAGTACTCCTGCATGGCGGTTTCGGAGGTATCGAGGCCCGTGTTGTCCATGATGAGCAGGCTGAGGTCGTTGGCGTCGTTGGCGATTTCGCGGGTCGTGGCTCTTTTCAGAATGTCCAGCACTTCTTTCGATAGCTCAAAATCGCCTTTATAGTAATGCAGCTTGGCGTTGCGTAGTTTGGCTTCGTAGCCCAGCACGTCGTCCTTTTGCGACTTCTCTACCTGCGAATACAGCAGCGTGGCCTCCCAGGGCTCGCCCACCAAAAGGTAAATGTCGCCCAAATCCAGCTTGCATTTGTCCACAAACTCCTTCTCCGTTTTCCCGGCTTCAATGGCGCGGTTCAGGATAGCGATGGCCTTGTCCTTCTCGTCGAGGTAAAAGGCGTGGAGAATGGCCATGTTGCGCAGGGCTTCCAGCGTCCGGGGATTGGTGCCCAACTCGTCCAGCAGTTTCTGGTACTCGCCGATGAGTTTCTGTACCTCGGCGGTCTTGACGGGATAGGTGTTTTTGACCTGCTCCTCGCGGGAGCTGATGGCCATGCGCCGGGCGAAGGGATAGAGTTGCCCCTTGGGGTATTCCTTTACGATGTACTCGAACATATCGGTGGCATTCTCGTAGTCCTTATTTTGCAGGGCCAGGTTGGCCAGGTCGAAAATACGGGTGCCGCTGTACTTGAAACGCTTGTCGAGAGCGCGCTCCTGAATGAAAGCTTTGTAGAAATCCTTGCGCTGCACCTGGTACCAGACCAGGAGTTCGTTGTAAAAGGCTTCGTTGGGGTTTTTCTGAATTTTGTCGTAGAGGACTTTCTCGAGCATCGCCTGCTCTTTTTCCTCCTTCAAAAAATCCTGGAGCATGTTCTGGACGATCTCGGTATTGCGGAACAGAATGCCGTACGAAAGCAGCTCGGCGATCATCGCTTCGGGCTCGTTCAATTCGCGGTATACGCTCGCCATTTCCAGACGGTAAAGGTTCTCATTGCGCTGTACCTCTCGGGCGCGCTGGAGCGTTCGTTGGGCCCACTCCGTCTTGCGCATCTCGCGGAACTCCTCCGCCAAATCACGATACAGGTCTACGCGTGGCCCGAACGCCTCGATGGCTTCGGCGTACCGCTTCTCCGAATCAGCCTCTTTCCCCTGCGCCTCTAGCAACATACCCCAGTTCAGAAAATACCAGGCCGCATTGGGGTTGTCGCCCTTGACCTGCCGCTTGAAGAATTTCTCGGCGTCGTCCCATTCTTTGGTTTTGACAAGGCAGCTCGTATAATTTTTCAGCGCCCGCTTCTCGAAGTTTTTTTTCAAAATCTTCTCGTAGTACGTCACGGCCTTCTCGCACTCCTCCTTTTTGAAATACTCCTCCGCCAACTGCTCATCCGTTTGGGCATAGGCCACACCACTCCCGATCAGCAACGCCAGCAAGGTTATCCACGCAAAACCCTTTTTCATATAATATATAATTAAATAATTTTTATTACTAAAGTTAAATTAGGGCTGTGGATATGTGTACAAGTATTTTATCCACTCTAGTTCCACTTCAGGTACCTGCCCCATTGTGTACAAGTTAAGCATTTATCCACGCACTTTCGCGGCTTGTCCACAACTAATTCCCTGTCTTTCAACCCAACCTTATTTTCTCCACAAATCACTGTGAATTGTGGAGGGATAACTCGGCGGGCGTTATCCACCATCGCTGAAGTGCATCAACAGCCTGTTAAGTCGCGGTTAGCCTATGGGTTTTCCACTTGGGATTTGGGAAAGTGTTGTTTTCCACACTGCCGCGCTGTTTTCCACAGGGTTACCCACAACGATTGGGCCATTATCCACATACCCCACACGTTTTCCACAGGGTTATGCACATAAAACGCCATTCCGGGCAAAACTAATCAGCCGTTGTGGAGGGTATTGTGAAATTGTTGTCGTCAAACTCGAAGTTGGCTTTGATGACCA
This sequence comes from uncultured Cytophagales bacterium, assembly GCA_963716085.1. Classification (GTDB taxonomy): domain Bacteria; phylum Bacteroidota; class Bacteroidia; order Cytophagales; family Spirosomataceae; genus Persicitalea. The sequence goes on along the minus strand of OY970288.1, from coordinate 5,795,573 downwards.
CCGGATCGGGGAAATAGTAGATTTGCTCGGGTTGTCGTCCCTGATTATAAATGCCGGGATCCCAGCGGCGGTTGTTGTTGCGATCGGCAATGACGCGCAACTGGTATTTGCCCGGCGGTACTTGCGTGAAGGAATAGGGCGACGAGTAAGCCGTGCGCACAACCTTGAATTCTTCATTGACCAATTCCAGAATAAAGTGGGCTCCCGAATCAGCCAGTATTCTTCCCCGCAAAATACCGTAGTCCTCATCTTTCAGAACTGGGAATTTGTAGTTGACGGCAGGAATCGAGTCGCCCTCTACGCTGGTGATCGCACCTTTGGGAATAATCCATTTAATGGAATCCCGGGCCATGGCTTTGCCATCAATTGTGAGTTCGGTGCGGTACTTGTTCCAGCGCAGCTTCATACTCCCGAGCGACTGCTTTGCGAGGCTGTCGTTTTGGAGTTGAATTCGCTGCGTGTCTAGCTGGACAATGGGTTTGTTGAAAGTGAAAACGAGTTGGAAATCACGCGCCAGAGGCTGTCCGTTGCCGGGCGAAGTCATCAAGTTGAATGGATCGAGTTGACGGTTCTTTCCCCGCTGCGTTTGGAAAGAAATCTTTTGTTGCTGCTCCACAATTTGGCCGAGGGAATCTTTGGCGATGATGACCGCCAGTGTCGTGTCGGCGGTACTGCTTCCCTTGAAAAATTTGAGTTGGGTAGGGCTTTCCAGTACATACGCCAATGTGTCGTCCTGCAAAAACTGGACGCCAACGCTATCTACGCCTTTATTGAAAATAACCGTGTAGTCGTTCACCTTCGGTGAAGTCCGTTGCACGCGCGGCACGGTCACGTCGGATAAGTACAAGCTAAGATTATAAATTGTCGAATCAGAGGCAACCCGGATGGCCGAATCGAGAAAGGCGACGCGCTCATCCTTGGTATTGTAAAGTTGGTTACGGTTTTTGTCGTCAGTGGCAATGAGACGATAATTATTCACTTGCACGTTCTCGATGGCGTAACGGCCACTGCTGTCGGTGCGGGAAAAGTAGTAGGGTTTTTGCTTTTCAGGATTGATGGTATCCTTGATTTGGTACAGTCCAACCAGCGCGTCAAAAACCGGTTTGTTGGAACGCAGGTCGGTGATGGTGCCATAAATCCGAGCGGAATCGATGGTTGGCCCGGTGCTGAAAACGAGTTTAAGATTTTGGGCGGGGTTACGTTCCGCGAAGTCTTTGATGCCATCGCCGAAGTTGAGCGTATAGGTAGTGCTGTCGGCGAAATCTTTCTTGAAATTCAACAAAATCGAGATACCCTTCTCCTTGTAAGTGTAGGGGTTCTCGGTTTCGGGCGTGATGATAAGTTTCTGCTGGATGTTGTCCACGATGACATACTCATCGAAGAATAGCTCGATTTCCTTACCCTTAAAATTCCGGGTTTCATTGGGTGGATTTGATTCCAGCAAGGTTGGAGCGATGATGTCTTTCTTTCCGCCGGTGGGGGCGACCTGCTGGGCGCAGCGCGTAAGGACGATGAGGGAAAGCAGGAACAGCAAATATTTTTTCATGCAAGTGAGGTGATCCGGTGATGGATTGAAGGTTCTGTTTATTTGGAACAAGGGCTACCTTGCTTTTGACCCTACATCCGGGGGCTAAAGCGCCCCGGCAATTGATCTTTGGTTTTCGACGATTAATGATAAATGTACCTCAATCAACGGGCGGCTCTCGCCCCTGGAATCAGGATTCAATTTTTTTAGAGAATCAAAAACCCCCAATACCAACGCGCGGCACTGGGGGTTCTATATGGTAGCTGAATCAGCTTTAAGATTTTTTAAGTAGCTCAATTGGTAATACTAGGCCTTACCAAGGACATAAATCAAACTGGAAGTGTTAGGCGAGCCATCTACTGACTTGCGTCCTTCCCAGTTGGATGCAGTTCCCCGCCATATACTCTGCGGTAGGCTGGTTTTTCCGAACTTATAGCGGGTGCTTAGCATCCCGACGTAATAGGCATCGAACCACATCGGTAGAATTTCCTGCACTTGAAAACCGTGATTCTCCGCCAATTGCTGGATGGCCTTTTTTGAGAAATGGTATAAGTGACGCGGCACATCGTAAGCCGCCCAATTTTCTTTGAACGCCTGAGCGTCATCGGATTCGGGATTGGGCACGGCAATAAACAATTTTCCTTTTGGGGCAAGGTGCTTGTGCAGCCAAGCCAGCATTTCGTTCAATCTATGCACATGCTCCAGCACGTGCCACATCGTGATGGCGTCATATTTCTTATTGGTAAAAAACGGATCTTCGATCGTTTCGTAGATATCCTCCCCTACCCGACTTTGCCCAATGGCGCGTGCTTGCGAATCCGGTTCTGTTCCGCTGACTTGCCATCCGGCGGCTTTAGCCTGGGACAGGAAAAAGCCTGCGCCACTGCCGACATCGAGCAAACTACCCTTCTTTCCTACGGCTCGATCCAGCAATTTTATCTTCTGCTGTGTCGTGTGATTCCTCACCTGATTATAAACTTTGCTCATCACATCCCGCGCCTCGTCGTGATGTGAAATGTACTCGGCTGACTCGTAATATTGCCCTATTTCCTCGGTAGGCGGACGCGGGTTGGTAAACTTAAAGCCGCAGGAATCACAGGCTACAATCTGAAATTGCGACTGTGAAACGGTGTGGTCTTTCACTTTTAGAAAGTCATGAAATCCGGTCGATTGACAAACCGGGCATTGGTTGAGGGTTTCGAGAATCATCTGCCGATATGAATCATGAGTACCGAAATGTCTGACGGGCTGACGCCGCTAATGCGGGATGCTTGCCCAATGGTTTGGGGTTTTGCTTTCTTCAATTTCTCGCGCCCTTCGAAGGAAAGTGCCTGCACCTTATCATAATTGAAGCCACCCACGATGGCCAGGTCTTCCATGCGACTCATCTTCTCTACCATCATTTGTTCCTTCTCGATATAGCTGTCGTACTTGACGTGAATTTCGGTTTGCTCGATGGCGTCACTTTCAAACCCGTCGAGGTAGTCCGAGAACTGTGGGTGTATTTCCCTGATTTCATTCATCGTCAATTGCGGTCTTTTCAATAGTTGATGAAGTGTGGTCTTGTCCTTGATGTGCGAAGTGTGGTAGCTCTCCAACTGCGAATTTACCTCTTCTGGCGTCACCTTGATTTTCACCAATTCCTGTACCAGTTCATCCGTCTGCGCGATTTTCCGCTTGACGTTTTCCAGGCGCTGGTCGTCGGCAAGACCCACCTTGTGGCTACGCTCCGTTAGACGAATGTCGGCATTGTCCTGCCGGAGCAATGTCCGGTATTCCGCCCGCGAGGTGAACATCCGGTAAGGTTCCTCGGTGCCTTTGTTGATCAGGTCGTCGATCAAAACCCCTATGTACGCTTCCGACCTTTTTAGAACGAAAGGATTTTGCTCACGAATTTTGAGGTGTGCATTCATACCCCCCATCAGTCCCTGGCAAGCCGCTTCCTCGTAGCCCGTCGTGCCGTTTATTTGTCCGGCGAAATACAGATTTTCGACCAGGTGTGTTTCCAGCGTCAGCTTCAACTGAGTTGGTGGAAAGTAGTCGTACTCGATGGCGTAACCCGGACGAAACATCTTTACCTTTTCAAAGCCGGGGATCTCCTTCAATGCTTTTAATTGGATGTCCTCAGGCAGGGAAGTCGAGAAACCATTGACGTACACCTCAACGGTATTCCATCCCTCCGGCTCTACGAAAATCTGGTGACGATCTTTATCGGCAAAGCGATTGATTTTGTCCTCCACAGAGGGACAGTAACGTGGTCCGAGTCCTTTGATGCGTCCCGTAAACATGGGCGATTTGTCGAAGCCCGTTTTCAGGATGTCGTGGACTTTTTGATTGGTATAAGTGATCCAGCAACTGCGCTGCGTGGCGAGCGGTTGCGTATCTGTGTAGGAGAATCTGCCGGGATTCTCGTCGCCGGGCTGCTCTTCCATAAGTCTATAATTGAGCGAGCGACCATCTACCCGCGGTGGTGTTCCGGTTTTCATTCGGCCCGACTCGAAGCCCAGTGTTTTCAACTGCTCGGTGATTCCGCTCGCGGCCCTTTCCCCTGTCCTCCCACCGCCGAAGTTTTTCTCCCCAATGTGAATCAATCCATTGAGAAAAGTACCATTTGTCAAGACTACACTTTTGGCTTTTATCTCTAAGCCTAAGTTTGTTTTCACACCGAATACTTTTCCGTCCTTTACTAATATGCCATTCACCATGTCTTGCCAAAAATCCACGTTTGGCGTTTTTTCTAATGTCTCCCGCCATTCATTGGCAAACATCTGACGGTCGCTCTGGCAGCGTGGACTCCACATGGCTGGGCCCTTTGAACGGTTCAGCATTCGGAATTGAATCATCGTTTTATCGCTGATGATTCCCGATTGTCCACCGAGCGCATCAACCTCTCGTACGATCTGCCCCTTGGCCACGCCACCCATCGCCGGGTTGCACGACATCTGCGCGATGGTATGCATATTCATGGTGATCAGCAAAACCTTCGAGCCCATATTAGCGGCGGCGGCAGCGGCTTCGCAGCCCGCGTGCCCCGCTCCTACCACAATCACATCATATTCTTCAAACATCTTCTATCAAATTGAAAAGAGTCTCAGCTTTCCGCCGAGACTCTGAGTTTTTGTGAAACTTCACAAAGTGTTCCACGTGGAAAGATTATTGGTATTTGTAGTTTTTGAGATAATAGTCCTCCTTATCCCTTATTTTTTCTTTTTCCACATCGGTCTCATCTTTGAACCCTAGCAGGTGAAGCACTCCGTGAACCATAACGCGACGAAGTTCTTCATCTTCCTTCACTTCGTTCGTAGCTGCGTTCTCGTTGACTCGATCAATACTGATATAGATTTCGCCTTCAATTTGCTTGGCGTCATCACTCGTATCGAAAGTGATAATGTCAGTATAGAAATCATGATCTAGGTGTTCACGATTCATGTTGAGAAGGTACTCATCAGAGCAAAAAATGTAGTTGAGAGAGTTCAACTCGTGCTCTTCCTGGTCGATTACAAATTTAAGCCATCGACGAGCCTTGGTTGGATTTGGGAGATCGTGCTCAACGTCCTCCGCAAAGAACTGAATTAAAGATTTTAGAGTTGCCATGAAATTATAGTGTGTAGTGAATGATAAAAGGACTCGAACAACCTCTGTATAGCCACAGGTTACTATTGAATCGGAAATTTACACAATCAATTAGAGAATAACACAAATTCATCTTAAAAAAGGAAGTAAAATCTCCTGGATATTAGGCAGATGGTAGTGAAAAGCTATTGTCCAGAGCCATTTTTTCGGAAATACGCGTCCACCTCACGTTTGTAAAAAGGAGATAGCGTCGGAGGAATAGAGCGAAGCAGTTCAGTTTGTTTCTCTTTTTCCCGAATATATTGCTCAAACGCGGGAGGTGGGCGGCGAGTAATTTCGCCCGCCGCTTCGCCCTTACGCTTGTCGTCTTCGCCCTGCTCGCGCATGGCTTTTTCGGATTCCAGCAATCGAGTAACAATATCTTGATTGCGCTTGATGAGTTCCTGATTGACGCGCTTGTTGACTAAGTCAGTTTCGGTCTCCTCCATCTTCTCCATTAATTCTTTCAGTTCGTTGCCGAATTTCTGACCATTCTCCGTGCCTTTTTGGGAATCCATTAGCTCTTGTATCATCTTGCGAATCATGGCCTGCTCAGCGGCCATACGGGCGAGTTGCTCCGAATTGCCACCCTGCCCCTGCTGACCCATACCGCTCTTGCCCTTACCCATCTGTTTAAGTTGCTCACCTAGCTGTTGCTGGCGTTCGCTGGCACCGGGCGATTTTCCTTTCCCTTTTCCCTTGCCTTTTCCGCTGCCAGGCATGGCCATTGCCATCGCCATTTGCTGCTGCATCTGCCGAAAAACGTCACTAAGCATTAGCGCCAGATTATTCATGGAAGTCATGGCGAACTGTTGCTTGGAGGTGGCGACATTAAGGCGTCGATCCTTTATATTCGTAACGCTCTCACCCATGTAGGACTTCATGTCGTTTAATTCGCGGGTAATGAAAGACTGAATCTGAATCACACGATTGGCCAACGTGTAAAGGCTATCCTCGACAATTTTGGCATCGTCCTGCAATTTGAGTTGCTCCTGTCCCAGCGTCACGAATCGCGGGTCTTGCAAGTTGACGCCTTTGAAGTCCTTCATCAATTTTTCCTGATCGAATGACAGCGTGATAAGGTTTTCCAGGATGTCTCGCAGCGCGGCGAGGTCTTCTTCCATTTGCTGCATCTGGGCGCTCATCATCGCTGCCGACATGGAGGACGACATCTTTTTCATCGACTTCGCAGCCTTCTTTTGAGCTTCCGATGCTTCTGAGTTCTTCTGCTCATCGAGCTTCTCATTACCCTTGTCCATCTGTTCTTCGGCCTCCTCTTGTTCTTCTTCCTGCGTGTCGGGCTTCTCGTCAATCTCCTCCCCCATTTTCTCTACTTCGTCGAGGTCTTCCTTAGCTTTCTCAAAATCCTCTTTGATTTTATCCTGTTCTTTTTTCAATTCTTCGTTCTTCGCCTGCTTGTCTTCGGCGTTCTTTGTCTTTTCGTTCTCCTTTGATTTTTCGGCTAACTTTTCCTCTTTCTCGGCGAGCTCGTCAAGCTTTTCCACCACATCCTCCATCTTTTGATCCATCTGCATTTTCTTGAAGAGGTTCAGCGTCCGTTCCAGTTCTTTTTCCAGGTTATTTTCCTTGTTCCGCAGCTTCTTCGAGCATCTTGGTCATGCGCTCGCTCTGTTTCTTTTCCAGAAGCTTTTCCAACTCCTTGTAGAGCTTGCTGGTCTCGTCGTCCATCAGGTCATCCATCAGTTTTTGCAATTGTTCCAGCTTTTTCTGGGTTTCCTGATTCTGTTGCTTGAATTGGTTGGATTTCTCGTTGGTCGCCTTGTTTTGGTCTTGCAACGAGCGGACTTGCTCCATCAACTCTTCCCGTTTCTTGATGATGTCCTCAACCTGTTTGCGTTCCTGGAAATCCAGATTCTTGTTAGTCTTCAATCTTTTTTCAAGATTTTCAAGGTCTTTTTCCAAGCTCTGCGCCTTTTTCAAAGCGTCTTCCATCTGCTTTTCGGTCTGCTTTGCCGATTTCTCGACCTCTTCCTTCAGCTTATCCTTGGACGGCACGGCGAAGTTGATAGTCCGCGAGCGGGCGCTTTTTGGACCATTGACGCCATCGTTATCCCATACTTGGGCGTAGTACTCGATCTTATCGCCGGGAGCCAAATTAAGGCTGTCTACATACCATTGAAAGTAAAAACTTTGGGTGTTGACCGTCTTATTAAAAGGTACGGCGATGCTCTTCAGCGCCGCAGTCTTGTTCTCTTCGGGCTTGTCTTCGCGGTGAACGGTGTAAAAGACTTTCAACTGCGAAAAACCGTAGTCGTCGCTGATAGAACCACCCAAAACAAGGTAGTTGTACAGTGTCGTATCCTGAAAGTTTTCCAAAGAAAGCACGGGATGCTTATCAGGAATAACGTTAATGTAGTAGCCGATTTTCTCGGCGTTAGGCGTCTCGTTGTTTTCCAGCATCACTTGATACTGCGACGAGCGCCGCATTGACTTTTGGTACTGAAAGCGCTTGTCGTCTTTGTTTTTTGCTTTGTAAAGCGTCGAGTCATTTTCAAATTTCAGACCTAGCGCCTTCGTCGCTGAGGTGTTGAAATTCCACTCCACCACCGTCCCTTCGGGCACGGTCATGTTGCCCACATTGGCCAGCCCTTCGGCGGGTTTGTTGAGATAGGCAGGATAGCGCAGGTTGACATCGAACGAAAGCAGGCTGGGACGCTCGATAACCTTCAAGTCATAGTTGTCAGAGGCGAAACCCGCCGCGTCGAATGAAAACTGAACGTTGCGCTGCACATTTTTAAAAGTGTAGGAAAAGGTTCGGTCACCCTCCTGGTTCAACTTAAAGCGCGTACCGTTCTGCACCAGGTAAACTGCCTGGGGAAGTGCCTCGCCGTTGAGCGTTAAGTCCAATTTGAAATCCTCGTTGCGGAAGGCTTTAAGGTCCTTATTCTCAACCTCGAAAGTGAAAGGCGCGTAGGTGTAATTCTTCTGAAAATTGATGATGCGGTCGGAGCTGGATGTGAAGAAGCTGGGGTTGAACAGCAAAATCACCGCGATGGCAGCCAATGGATAAATGGCGTATTTGAGGTATTGCTTGTTTTCCTGGAAGCGAATGGCATCGGCAAAGCGCACGACCAAAAGCTGACCGGATTTTTGCCGGATGCTGGCATCGATCAAATCCGTTTGACGACCGGAGAGGGATTGCAGTTGAAGTGTATTGAGGAGTTTGTCGCCGATCTCAGGAAAGTACTGACCGATCTGAGAAGCCGCTGTTTCGTTGGTGATCGGCTGCCGCAGTCCGTACAGATTTATCAGGGGCTGAATGACCCATTGATAAAGCGAAAACATTAGTACCGCCAGAAAACCGAAGAACAACGCTCCCCGCAGTCCTGAACTGAACCGCCCGAAATACTCCAAAGTATTGAAGGCTAGAAAAACGCTCAGCAGTAAAGCCGCCGAAAAAATGACGCCTTTGAGCAAGCGATTTTTATAATATTTCTGACGGTACTCCTGAATTCTCAGGAGCAAAGTGCTGGCCGAAGCAGTGGAAGCTGCCATGTGATCAATGGTGAATGTGAGAATGTGAGAATGAGTGAATAGGGAACCCACCGTACGGTGAACGTTTCTTGAGTTTCACTATCTAGAAAGCGGAGCTTCAAGATAAGAATTTTTTATTCACTAATTCACTCAATCAAAATTCACCATTGCTCTTTAAACGTCCACTTCGGCGGGATTATTGGCTTTCACCGAACGAATGAAATCGTGCACGTCAGCGGCAATATCCTGACTCTCTTGCAAAACGCGAATAAACGCGCTGCCGATGATCGCCCCACTGGCATAGCCGCAGGCTTTCTTGAAGGTGGCATTGTCCTTTATCCCGAAGCCAATCAAGCGCGGATTGCGAAGCTTCATGGCGTCGATGCGGTTGAAGTAGGCTTCCATATTATCACTCACTCCCGCCTGCGAACCCGTTACGCTGGCGGAGGAAACGGTATAGATGAAGCCTGAACTCACCTCGTCAATCTGCCGGATGCGAGCCTCGGAGGTTTGTGGCGTGACCAGGAAGATATTCAGAAGGCCGTATTCTTCGAAAATAGCGCGGTATTCTTTCAGGTAAACGTCCATCGGCATATCGGGCAAAATCAAGCCATCCACTCCAACTTCCGCGCACTTCTGGCAAAACCTTTCAATTCCATACTGGATCACTGGATTGATATAGCCCATCAATAGCACGGGCAGCGAAATGCCGTCCTCGCGGATTCCTTCCAGCTGATCCAAAAGCAGCCGCACCGTCATGCCATTTTCCAAGGCTTGTTGGTTGCTCAATTGAATGGTTTCACCGTCAGCCACAGGATCGGAGTACGGCATTCCGATTTCCACCAAGTCGGCCCCTGACTCCTGTAAAGCCGAAAGTACCCGGCGGGTATCCCCTACCCTGGGAAAGCCCGCAGTGAAATACACATTGAGATTCCCGGCAGGCTGCTGCGCAAAAAGTGCTTCAATTCGGTTCATTCCTTCGTTAGATAATCTACCACCAAAACCTTGTCCAGATGCGGCCCAAGTACTTCGCCGAATGCCTTGTGGTCGGGATGCGGCAGGTACACGGCGCGGTCTTCCTCGCTGTCGAAGGTCAAAAAGAAGGCGTGGGTGAAGCCATCGTTCAAGCCTTCGGGGCTGTTGTTCAGCCCCCATTCCAACGACTTGATTTCCTTGATTTTGGATGGCAAAGCCCGGAAAGAGTCTTCGACTTCCTTAATTTGTTCAGGCGTGGCGGAGTCTTTGAACTTAAAAAGTACGACGTGTCGGAGCATGGGTTCGGAGTCGGTCAAGTTGTTTGTGGTTTCGATTGCCTCGTTTTCCGCTGTTTCAGTGTTCGTGTCAGCGTTCTGGCAAGAGACGAGGGCCGTCATGCCAAGAAGGAGAATTCCGGCAGTGAGGGAAGGAAAACGTTTTCTCATTTGATTTAATAAAGGTTTGAGTGAATAATTTTAGCGACAAAGAACCGTGGGCCTACATGACAGCCCGGCACTTTGTCGCTCTGTGGCTTTGCACCTTTGTCGCTTTCCTCAACCCGAACAATTGATGCATTCATCGCCCTGATCGAATTTCTGGCGGTCAAACTGACCGAGCTTTTCTTTAAGATTCAGAATCTCGTCTTCAATATCGCACCGCTCGAATAGCGAGAGTTCGGGCGAGTCTTTCTTGCCTTCCAAGGCCTGCAAATTCAGGCGCAGGTCGAATACTTCGGGTAGGGTAAGTGTAGACATAACTTTAATTTTGAATGAGTGAATGAGTGAATGAGTGAATGAGTGAATGAGTGAATAAAGAAAGCCGATAGCCGATTGCTGACAGCTGATGACCATTCAAAGATACTTCATATAGGTGCCAAGATCTTTATCGCCCCTTCCCGAGAGGTTTACAACCACGGTGTCGTTCTTTCCTGCGCCGATGCGGTCGAGTACCGCTAGAGCGTGGGATGTTTCCAGAGCGGGGATGATGCCTTCGGTGCGGGCTAGATTGAACGAGGCTTCAATCGCTTCGTCGTCGGTGGCGGAGAGGAAGCGCGCGCGGCCCGTTTGGAATAGGTGCGCGTGAACTGGGCCGATGCCGGGATAATCCAGACCCGCCGATAACGAGTAGGGCTCCACGACTTGACCATCTTCGGTTTGCATCAGAATGGTGCGGCTGCCGTGCAGGACGCCCGGCTTGCCTAGTGCGGTCGTGGCTGCCGAGTGGCCTGAGTTCACGCCTTGCCCGGCCGCTTCCACGGCGATGAGCTGCACGGAAGGCTCGTCGAGGTAGTGGTAAAACGCTCCGGCGGCGTTGCTGCCTCCGCCTACGCAGGCTACCACAAAATCAGGATTGGCGTGGCCCGTCTGCTCTTCCAATTGCGTCTTCATCTCCGCCGAAATAACGGCCTGAAAGCGCGTCACCATGTCGGGATAAGGGTGCGGACCGACTACCGAACCGATAATGTAATGCGTGTCGGTCGGGTTATTGATCCAGTGGCGCATGGCCTCGTTGGTGGCGTCTTTGAGAGTTTTGGAGCCGCAGGTGGCGGGCCGCACTTCGGCCCCAAGCATCTTCATACGGGCCACGTTGGGGGCTTGGCGCTCGATGTCGAGTGAGCCCATGTAAACGATGCACTCCAAGCCCATCAGCGCGCAGACGGTGGCCGTGGCCACGCCGTGCTGTCCGGCTCCGGTCTCAGCCACGATGCGCTTCTTGCCTAATCGCTGCGCGAGCAGAATCTGCCCGATGGTATTGTTGACTTTATGCGCCCCGGTATGGCAGAGGTCTTCCCGCTTGAGATAGACCGTAGTACCGAATTTCTCGGAAAGCCGCTTGGCCAGATACAATGGCGTCGGACGGCCCACGTAATGGCACAACAAGCCATCGAACTCCGCTTGAAAACCGGGATCCGCCATGATGTCGAGGTAGCGGGTGCGCAGTTCCTCCACGTTTGGATGCAGCATTTCGGGGACGAAAGCGCCACCAAATTGGCCATAATAGCCGTTCTCGTCCACTGCGAACGAAACTTTTTTTTCTTCAAGTACTTCCATGATCAAACCTCTAATTCTTCGACTTCTTTGACGCGAATCTTGTCGATGAGCATTTCTATTTTTTCTAAATCCTTCACGCCCGGTGCCGTTTCGTAGCGACTGTTGACGTCGATCCCATACATTGGTACATCAGCAGCTATGGCTAAAAGCTGGCTGATATTTTCGTTGCTGATGCCACCGCTTAGGAAAAAAGGTTTCTCGCCATCGTAGTCGCGCAAAATGCTCCAGTCGAAGGCTACACCGTTGCCGCCGTGCAATTCGCCTTTGGTGTCAAACAAGAACAAGTCGCAAAAAGGTTTGTAATTGTTCAGCATCGCGAAGTTAAAATCATTATCCACGGCGAAAGATTTGATGATATTCACGCCCTTCTGCCGTAGCACCCGGCAAAAATCTGGCATCTCGTTGCCGTGAAGCTGCACGTATTGGAGGTCGTACTGTTTCACCATATTTATGATGTGGTCGGGATTTGAGTTTACGAACACACCCACTTTTTTGATGGACGAGGGAATACCGCGCACAAATTCTTCATCCAGCTCCTCTCCTACGTAGCGGGGAGATTTTTCGTAAAATATAAATCCAATGAAGTCCGGCTTCAAAGAAACAAGGGCTTCGATATTAGCGGTATCACGCATTCCGCAGACTTTCAATTTCATAATGCAAAGGGTTTTTGTTCAATTATCTTCAAAAGGTCTTTTTGCAAAGATTCTAACGTTGCCGCCGGGTCAGGCGTCCTCATGAAAGTCTCTCCAATCAGAAAACCCCGGTAGCCTCGTTCGAAAAGCCGGGCAATCGTCTCGGCGTCTTTCAAGCCACTCTCAGAGATTTTCACAAAACGGTCGGGAATTTGCGCCGCTAGTTCGACGGAAGTCTCCACCGATGTCGAAAAGGTTTTGAGATTGCGGTTGTTGACGCCCACCAGGCCCACTTCGTCGCACAGACTCCGGGCGAGTTCCTCCGCGTCGTGGACTTCCAGCAGTACTTCCAGACTCAACTCGTGGGCTTTTTTGGCAAGAGACTGGACTTCTTGTAGCGAAAGGCAAGCTGCGATGAGAAGAATTACGTCTGCCCCCAGCGCTTTGGCTTCAAAAAGCTGGTACTCGTCGATCATAAAATCCTTCCGTAGCATCGGCGTGTTCGGATTCGCCGCGCGAGCTTTGCTAAAATCCGCAAAACTGCCGCCAAAAAACGGCGCATCGGTTAGCACGGACAAGCCTTTTGCTCCGGCCGCCACATATCCCGCCGTAACAGTTTCCGGCTCGACGTCGTCATTGATAATGCCCTTAGAAGGCGATTGTCGCTTGAATTCCGAGATGATGCCGGGCGCATCGGCTTGGCGAAGCGCATCGGCCAGCGAAAGCGTCAGGCGCGAAAAAAGAGGCTCACGTTCAAACGCACTTTGGGACTTCACAGCCTTGGCAGCGGCGACTTCCAGACGTTTCTGGGCGACGATTTTATCTAAAATATTCATTACCTGAAATTACAACTCAACCAGTTTTTGAAAACCCTCTAACGCCTTTTTGCTCTCAATCGATTCCCGCGCCTTCGCTGCCGCGTCGGTCAAACTAAGCAACGGGTCGGCGGCATGGAGCGCCAGGGCGGCGTTGGCTATCACGGCTTGTTTCTGCGCAGCGGTAGCCTCGTCGTTCAGCACATTGATAAAGATCTGGGCTGATTCCGTGACGGTTTCGCCCCCGGCCAAAGCCTCCGCCTGAAAGGTATCGAGCCCTAACTGCGCGGGAGACAGGACTTGTTCGGATTGTGGCGTAATGATCTTGAACGAACCCGTCAGCGACACCTCGTCGTAGCCATCCAGCGCGTGAACGACCAGGAACTTCTTGTCGGTCTGCTGGTAAAGATAGGCATAAAGCCGCGCCAGTTCAAGGCTGAAGACGCCCGCAAGCTGTTTTTGGGGAAAAGCCGGATTGGTCATCGGGCCAAGCATATTGAAAAAAGTCTTAACGCCCAGCTCCCGCCGCACCGGAGCGACGTTCTTCATCGCCGGGTGAAACAAAGGCGCGTGCAGGAAGCAGACGCCCGTTTCGGCAATGGCGCGTTCGAGGTAGTCTTGCTCGTTGCTGAACTTCACGCCCAGGTATTCCAGTACCGTCGAGGAGCCGCAGGTCGAGGATACGCCGTGGTTGCCGTGCTTGGCCACGCGCTGCCCGGCCCCCGCCACTACGAAGCAGGAAAGGGTAGAAATATTGAACGTATCCTTGCCATCACCGCCCGTTCCGCAAACGTCCATTGGGTCGTAATCGGCCAAGTCCACCGCCAGGCAAAGTTCCAGCATGGCATCGCGGAAGCCTTCCAACTCGGCGACCGTCACGCTACGCATCGCGTAGATCGTTAGGAAAGCCGCGATTTGGGACGTGTTGTAATCGCCCTTGGCGATCCCCATTAGCACTTCCTTGGATTGCTCCTTAGTAAGGGCTTTATATTCAAATAAATGGTCAAGTATTTTTTTCATAAAAGAGGAGTAAACTGCTATTAGCGAGGAATTTAACTTTTTAAAGTTTAAAGTTTAAAGTTTAAAGTTTAAAGTTTAAACCGCCAGGCGGCCCTGTTTAAACTTTCTTAAACATTCAGCCAGTTTTGCAGCATTTCCTTACCGTGTTCGGTAAGTACAGATTCAGGGTGGAATTGCAAGCCCCGCACGTCATACTTCTTATGCGAAAGCCCCATGACGCGGCCCTTATCGTCCACAGCGGTGATCGTCATCGTATCGGGAACGGTTTCGGGAACGACCGTCCAGGAATGGTAGCGGCCTACTTCAAATTGGGTAGGAAGTCCTTTGAAAAGACGTTCGCCGGGATCAGTCACAATATTTCGATCGCCGATTCCGTGCAGTACATCCGTCATATTTTCCAGCGTACCGCCAAACACTTCGCCGATGCCCTGATGACCCAGGCAGATCCCCAGGATGCTTTTAGAAGTCGCGTATTCGCGTACCAAATCTTGCATGATACCCGCCTCGATCGGAACACCCGGACCGGGCGAAAGAAGGATCTTGTCGTAGGCCGCTACCGCCTCCAGCGCGATTTTATCATTTCTAACGACCTCTACCCTATCGTGCAGTTCGCGCAAGATGTACACCAGATTGTAAGTAAAAGAATCGTAGTTATCGAGAACTAAAATTTTCATATATGTTTCTGTAAAAAGCTTAGAATCAGATTGTTTCGGCCATAATGAGAGAATTACGCAGCGCCGCCAATTTGCTATTGATTTCGTTGAGCTCACTCTCCACGTCAGACTTCGCCACCACGCCCATCCCCGCCTGATAATACAGGCTGTTATTTTTACTCAAAAAAGTGCGAATAGCGATCGCATGGTTGAAGTCACCGTTGAAATCCATGAAACCGATGGCCCCGCCGTAAATGCTGCGGTTGGTCGTTTCCAGCCCGTTAATAATCGTCATAGCATTGTGCTTGGGTGCGCCGGACAAAGTACCCGCCGGGAAAGTATCGGCGACCAGTTGCAGCGGATTCGTGCCTTCTTTCATCGTTCCCACGACTTTGGACCCCAGGTGAATAACGTGCGAATAAAACTGCACTTCCTTGTAGGTTTCCACTTTCACGGCATCGCAACTGCGGCTGAGGTCGTTGCGGGCCAAGTCCACGAGCATCACGTGTTCGGCGGTTTCCTTGGGGTCATTGAGGAGCCGTTGGGCGGCATCGGCATCGGCGGCATCGTTACCCGTCCGCTTGAAGGTTCCGGCAAGCGGGTGAATCTCAGCCTGACCGTCTTTGATAAAAATCTGCTTCTCGGGTGAAGAGCCGAAAATCTTGTAGCTACCGTAGTCGAAGTAGAAGAGGTAGGGTGAAGGGTTGATGGAACGCAGAGCGCGATATACATTAAACTCGTCGCCCTGAAAATCGCGACTGAAACGGCGGGAAGGCACGATCTGGAACACATCGCCTCGGTGACAGTGGTCGATGCAGGTGCGAATGACATCTCGCATGTGTTCGTCCGTAGCGTTGGAAGTTTCTTCGGTGGTTGCTTTAAATGTATAGGTCGGGAAATTGCGATTTTTAATAATGATCTCGATTTGTTCCAGGCCCTCGCCACTCGCCTCGTACCCGTAATTATGCTCAAAAATATACAGCTCGTCTTTGAAGTGATTAATGACGATAACATAGCGATACACTTGATAGAAAATCTGGTCGATGGCCGTTTCGGGTGAGGAGGGCTGCATTTCTATATCTTCAAAATACGCCACCGAATCGTAGGTCATGTGCCCGAACAAGCCATTGGAATTGAAAGGAAAGGCGTTGGGTTCGGACTTGAATCGCTGGGCAAATGCCTGCAATACATCAATCGCTTCCTTGGGCGACGAAAGCGTGATCGTTTCCTTTTCCTGACCGGGAAACTGCTGCACCACCTGGCTTTGGTTGAGCGCAAAGGAAGCCACCGGATCGCAGCAGATGTACGAGAAAGAGTTATCGTTGCCGTGATAATCGGAGCTTTCCAACAACAGTGTGTTTACAAAGCGGTCGCGCAGCTTGAGGTAGATCGAAACGGGCGTCAGCGTATCGGCCAGGAGCTTTTTGTGGGTGGTTTTTATAGGAAAAGTCTTCATGATTGATAGCAGGATTTTGGGTTGATTGGGATAAAAAAAAGCGGCTCGCCGTTCCGATGAACAGCGAGCCGCTTTTTATGTCTGTATCTATTGCTGAGTACGCATAAAGGCTTTCCTATTCATCTCGGAGAGAGGAACGCCACCACCATGCGGTATTCAGGGAATGATTCATAGAGATTGAGAATGAAGCGGTATAACCGCGTTTTCTTTCGATGGGTGCAAAGATAGAAGAACGAGTATCAAATTGCCAAATATTAATATAAACAATTTCCGTATAAACGCAGGAAAGCCCCACCGCTGCTGCGATGAGGCTCCCCTGGTCTGCTTGTGTAAAAAAGTGGCGGCTACCTACTCTGCCGGCTTTGAGACCGGTACCATCGGCGGTGCGGGGCTTAACTTCTCTGTTCGGGATGGGAAGAGGTGGGCACCCGCCCCGTGGCCGCCATCAGGGCGGCGGGGACGTCACTCCCCTATGTCGTTTGCGTTCTGCGTATTTTGTTCTTCGTTCTTAGTACTAAGTACTAAGTACTGTGTACCAGGCACTTTGCTTTTCCTGGCTCCGCTCACTCCGTGCCTTTGGAGCTTTGTGCCTTTGGATCGCAGCGGCGAACCGCTCCGTGCCTTCCTTTCTCTTGAAAAAGATCATTGAAACATGCGGAAACGAGAGAGCAGCGGCCCGCGGCCGCGCGGGCTCTGTCGGGCGATTAGTACCGCTCGGCTCAGCGCGTCTCGGCGCTTGCACCTGCGGCCTATCGACGTCGTAGTCTTCGACGGCCCTGTCAAATAGGGAGGACTCATCTCGGGGCCGGTTTCGCACTTAGATGCCTTCAGCGCTTATCCGCTCCCCACGTGGCTACCCGGCCGTGCCGCTGGCGCGACAGCCGGCTGACCAGCGGTGGGTCCGCCCCGGTCCTCTCGTACTGAGGGCGGCCCCCCTCAGTCCTCCTGCGCCCGCCACAGATAGGGACCGAACTGTCTCACGACGTTCTGAACCCAGCTCGCGTGCCACTTTAATCGGCGAACAGCCGAACCCTTGGGACCTTCTCCAGCCCCGGGATGTGACGAGCCGACATCGAGGTGCCAAACCTCCCCGTCGATGTGGGCTCTTGGGGGAGATCAGCCTGTTATCCCCGGCGTACCTTTTATCCTTTGAGCGACGGCCCTCCCATGCGGGGCCGCCGGATCACTATGCCCTGGTTTCCCACCTGCGCGACCCGTCGGTCTGGCAGTCAAGCCGGCTTGTGCCATTGCGCTCGCGGCGCGGTTGCCGACCGCGCCGAGCCGACCTTTGGAAGCCTCCGTTACCCTTTCGGAGGCGACCACCCCAGTCAAACTGCCCGCCACGCGGCGTCCCCCATATTCCAGGGGTTAGGGCCCGGGACGGCAAAGGGCGGTATTTCAAGGGCGACTCCGCGACGCCTGGCGACGCCGCTTCACTGTCTCCCGCCTATCCTACACGTTGCCGGCCCAGGACCAGCGCGAAGCTGCAGTAAAGGTGCACGGGGTCTTTCCGTCCCGTGGCGGGTAGGCGGCATCTTCACCGCCACTACAATTTCACCGAGCTCACGGCTGAGACAGTGCCCAGATCGTTACACCATTCGTGCAGGTCGGAACTTACCCGACAAGGAATTTCGCTACCTTAGGACCGTTATAGTTACGGCCGCCGTTTACCGGGGCTTCGGTTCAGCGCCTCGGGCCTAAGCCCTAACGCCCCCCCTTAACCTTCCGGCACCGGGCAGGTGTCAGGCCCTATACGTCGGCTCTCGCCTTGGCAGAGCCCTGTGTTTTTGCTAAACAGTCGCCTGGGCCGTTTCTCTGCGGCCTCCCCCGAAGGGGTAG